>JACQLQ010000001.1:0-300000 GCA_016204045.1 Parcubacteria group bacterium | reverse complement strand
TGTCGCCGTTGAAGGTTGGCGATACTGGTGGTTGGCAAATCGCATTTCTTTTAACTTAGGGTATAGAGAGGAGTATCGCGGTATGAAGGATATCCTCCGCGGGTACGCCTTTAGCTCAAAGCAGTATCCGTTTATCGTGGTCTTGAGAGACATTGATGAAGAATAGCCGAGCATTAGCTCGGTTTTTTTAATGTAAAAAGGCGCAAATAAAGCGCCTTTTGGGATTCTGCACATCTATAGTTTTGCCATCACCCTCTGGTGCACAAACGGACCATAAAAAGCCGCTCTGGCAAAAGTTTTCAGGCTCTGGGAGGCCGTCATGCGCAAAAGTCTTTTGTCCCCCTTGATCAGCGACTCTCTTAAGGATCCAGTGCCTACAATGACCCATAAACCGGAGAAAACGAGGGTTCCGACCAACAAACCGTTGATATAGGCAAGCAGAGCCGCAATTATGAAGATCACTGAAGCGACGAGTTTTGCTCCCAACTGCCAGCTCCTCATTACTTTGTTCTGGTTATGAGTGTACCAGAAGGAGTTACTTGAGAAAAGTGATGACGAGCGCCATCGCGATAAGCGAGACGAGTGAGTTCGCGGCATTAAGACAAAAGAGTTTCCATGGTCGGCCTTCCCATAAGACAGCTCCGAGTTGCGTCGTTGCGATATACCCAAGCCAGATCCAGAAAGCAAGCTGGAATGCAAAAAGATACGATCCGACAGAAGCCCCGAAGAAGAGTCCCCACACATACGCATCGTGCGCGAGGACGAACGACATGATGAGCGCGGCAATGAAACCACCGACCATCGCCTGGACTGGAGTCATCGTCATCTTCTTCATGTCTGCTTCAGAGAACCCTATGAGTCGCCTCCACTCTTTTCCAAATAAGGGCCCGTACCAAAGCATTCCTATCCCCATATACACGACTGCAGCTACTACTACCGCGACAAAATTAATACTTATCTCTGGCATGCACGTGCGAGAACGTTAGTCGTAATGTTGACTCAAGTATACCACGCGATAAATCGTGCGTTATCCACTTTTTCAAAAGAAAAACCCCATCCGCCAACTGGCGGAGGGGTCTACGCTTCACCAAGAACTAGTACATCGACAAAACGTTCCTCTCGATGAACAGGGTCACAATCGACAAAGAGCAGCGCCTGCCATGTCCCGAGTTGTACCACAGAATGCTTAACGATAAGCGTAACTGATGGCAAAAGACCGAGAGCGGCACGTAAGTGCGACACACCATTAACGGGCTCATTGGTTAGTGTGGCGAGTCGCTCGGGGCGGTCATGAGTATACGTTCCTTCTGGGCAGAGAGACACTAACAGATTTGGGAAGTCGTTCTGAAGCAACCCATCTTCGTTCTCATTTACGAGAAGCCCTGCCGTTGTGTGGAGTGATTGAGCGACCACAATCCCGTGTTTAATCTTTGAAGCAAGTACTACCCCTGTTATGTTTTTTGTAATATCGTACAAACGAATGTTGGGCACACTTGTCGGTAGCATCCCTGCCGTTCGAATGGTCAGCTTGTCGAAATGATGTGCCATTTCTCCTCCGGCGCTCGCAAGAAAGCGTAAACAGCTTTTCCAACTATAGAATACTTGGGGGCTTTGTCAACTAATACACTAATTAAAAGCGCGGGGCTTATGCACCCGCGCTCTTTTTCTCTTGCAGACTAACTGCCTTACTCGAAACCTTTCGAACTCGAACACCCTGCTTCTCTCTTTCTAGTTGAGTGGCGGCTCGCTTAAAGACGAAGCGGACAACTGATTCAATATCTACCATTGCGGCAAACTTGGGGGGCTTGTCGCTCATTGCTCGAGCAATCGGGTTCGTATCGCTCGTCTGTCCGCCACCGAATGACGGGAATTCCTTAGTCGCCGCGCGGACAATTCGCCGCACAAACTTGTCATGTGACTTTGCTACTTCTGCCTTGCGCTGTTTCTTGAGACGCCGCTCAAAAGCCTTTCGCGCTTTCGGGGCTTCCTCCAGCCCTTGTATCACATACGCACGAACGAGCTCCGAAATTGTAACGTGCGTCTCGTGTGCCTCATCGCGAAGTTGCTCATATTCTTCTCTTGAAATCAGGACACTACGCACGCGCTCACTATTTAATGTGCCTTGCGGATTTCGTTCGGCACTGCGCTGGGCGCTAATCAAGCGAGCCACAGAATCTCGCCGACGTTTGGCGTTCTTAAGCCCTTTTTGAATGAAAGAACGCGCCACCTCGTAACCAGGCTTTTCTTCCCAAAAAGCAAATCCACGAAGTGCTTTGTGATCACTGGCACAAAGGAAGTAGCTGGTTGACACCACCACGCGAGACTCATCCTTCGCCACATCTTTTCGCTTCGCCATTTCTCCGACTCCGCTTCATTTCAAAACTCCTGCAACTATAGAGCGTCTCGAATGGAGAGTCAAGATTCTCTGTAATCGGCTACTCGTTTTGGTAGAACTGATCAAGTTCTGTATACGCCGTTGTTGCGATATCCGCAATAGCAGAGGAAAGTGCCGAAAGATTAGTTCCTTTTGTCATGACGCACAAAAGATAGGGATGGTCAGGATAATAGACGATGCCGCAGTCGTGGAGTTCAAAGGGGCCCGTCTCCTTCTCAAAGAAAATGCCATACTTATTGGCAACAGTCATATCTTCTGATACACCCTTCCGAATACCATCTTCGTAGGCGCCACTGGACAGAAGCGCGAGGGCTGCCTCCGACATCTCCCGGTTCAAGTAGGAAGCGCCGTAGAGGACACGGAGTGCGAGTGAATACTTTGCAGGTGACATGGCATAAAAACCGTTGTCACTTTGTGAGTCGGGGGGTGGCAAGCCGAGGTCGGAAAAGACCTCTTCGAGGATGGGAAGATTAACATTATCGAGCAGAGTGTGTTCAGCGGCATTAGAAGAGTAGACCGCCATACGCTCTATTAAGTTGCTAACCGTATAGAAACTGCCGACCTCTAATGGCGGAACTCGTCTTCCGTCTGGTCCATACTGGCCTGGCTCTTTTGCATCGGTAAACTGTAAAACTTGGGTCAGCGCAGAGGGCTTCAACTCAGCTTCCTTTAAAAAGGCCATCATGAGAAGAACCTTCATCAGACTCGCGGGGGTATATTCCTCGTCTTCATTGATACCAACCCAACGTCCGCTGTTTAACAGCCGGAGGTAAACGGAGAGATGACCCACTTCACGGTCAGCAATCTTTTTGTCGATGACTCGTTCAAGCGCCGATTCCACCGAATGCAGTTCGGAAAAAGATCCTGCCTGCGCAATTTCACATGCAAGGATTGGGCTGATGAATTTATATTCTCCCTCACGCACAATGAAACCACGCTCTTGTGTTTGGAAGGTTCTATGAAGAGTATAACCAAGTGCTGCCCCCAAGATGAAAGTGAGGACAATAATTGTTATATGTTTCCACTGCAGCATACTGTTTAAAAATCTTTTTCCCTATGAACCTGGGTGTACACCAAAACGGAGGCGGTGGCCAAACGTTGCGTGACCTGGACGGAGGGGGGGAGATTCGAACTCCCGAACCCTTTCGGGTTGCACGCTTTCCAAGCGTGTGCACTAGACCACTATGCGACCCCTCCAAAAAAACTACTATACCAGGAAATGCATCTTACGCATAGAATTCAAGAACGATATACGACACGAGTCCGAGCACCATCGCAGCATACCCAAGGAGAGACATCGACTCATGAAACACAAAGATGTTTACGAGCGTAAGTGCCAGGATATTAATGATGACCATTGCCAAACTTGCTTGAGCTATGTTTTGTCCAAAAAAACTCATAGCGAGGAAAAACTCGCCAATAATAAAAAGGGTGAATCCTGTCCAAAAGAACGTTTCCCCTCTCCCCTCAATTGCAAGCTTGGTCATAATATCTCCTCCAGTAAGAATAATCCCACCCACGAGAATCCAAGCCCACGGAGCCATACTGTGTGCTATAGCAGAAAGTAATAGCATTGTTTCATTATACCAACATTCACAGTAGAAAAAACAAAAGAGCAGCGTATCATGCTGCCCTTGTCGGGGGAGGCCTGTCTGCGTGCCGCGCACAGGCAGAAAACCTCCCCCGGTGTGTGTTTGTTGTTATGCGAATGCGAAGCTCTGACGCGTGCGCTCACGACGCACGCGCTCGCGACGTCTTGCCTCCTTCCAGAACCGACGAGTGGCGGACCGAACATCGATGCACTTCGGCGCCCGCATTTCCCACTTAGTGGGCACATAGGGTCCGGCCTCCACGGCTACAGCCTTGCGCACCCCGGAAGTGTTCTCGGTGTTGCCCTGCGGAGAGGGAGCGACGCCACGAGTTCCCCGCACAAGGACCACGACGGGGTCATTCGGGGCCACTCTCGCCGTCACCGTAGCGGTGACAGTTTCTTGCTTCGGTTCGGGCCGGAACAAGACGACGCCACGACGGTTTGAGATGGTCTTATAACGGACCGGCATGATGAAAGATCTCCTCCAATTCGTTTCCCCTTAATTATAGCAAATTGGTAGCAAAAGTCAATAGATAGCGATACACTAAAAAACACTTGAGAATTAAGTGCTTTTTAAACTTTTTTGAGCGAAATATTAAAATACTCCTAAAGCCCGCGCAAGATCCGAACGCGCTCTTTGGGATCAGGGTGTGAGCTAAACAGCTTGTTAACCCAGTGCATTCCCCTCCCATTCGAACCAAACGGATTGGCAATAAAAAGGTGGGCGGTCGCGTGGCTCGTCTTCCTCATTTCCATTCCATGCACCGCAATCTTCTCCAAAGCAGTGGCAAGTCCTTCCGGGTAACGGGTTAATAGTGCCCCCGAAGCGTCCGCTAAAAACTCGCGCTTGCGAGAAATAGCCAAGTGAATGAGTTGCGCTGCGATGGGAGCCAAGATTGCAGCGACAAGTCCCAATAGTAAAAAAGCAACGCCGGCGCGAGAGTCGCGGTCATGACCTCCACCAAAATACATCATGCGAAGAAAGATGTCTGCGAGGATTGCAATGAAACCAACGAGAACGACTGCGACCGTTGAAACAAACATGTCCCGGTTACCGATATGCGAAAGCTCATGCGCAATGACACCTTCGAGTTCTGTCTTGTTCAGGATCTGCAAGAGCCCCGTCGTCGCAGCAACGACTGCGTGTTTGGGGTTCCTTCCTGTCGCAAATGCGTTCGGCGCCGGATCATCCACCACATAGACCTTCGGCATTGGGAGCCCCGCGGTGATGGAGAGATTCTCGACAACATTCCAGAGTTCGCGATGTGAATCGCGGGTTATCGGGTGAGCCCCTGTCATCTTGATCACAAGCTTATCGGACCACCAGTAGGCGCTGACATTCATGCCGAGAGCTAATGCAACTGCGACATACAGGACGACGGCGTCTCCCATGTACCAGCTAAACCCCCAGCCAATGAGAATAACCACGATCAAAAACCCTAGCATAAGAAGCCATGTTTTCCTGATATTTGCATCTTTGTGGGTGTAAATGGAAGCCATAATATAGCCACTAGGGATTAGCAATTAGGAATTAAACAATTGGGGGGCTTGCGTATTTCAAATAGTTGTGGTAAATTGTTTTTAGAACAAATGCGAGGAATAGCGATGGTAACGCAGACGAAACCCTCTTATCGTGACGTGTCTTTTGATGGTCTGGATCTAACGTTCCTCGTTATTTGCTTCGGGTCTTTGGGTCTCTTTCTCCTGATGATACCTTTGGGTGCGTTGGGCATCTTCGGACCAAGTCTCCTCCTGATTCCAGGTCTCCTCATAGCCGCTCTCGTGGGCGCAATCGGATTTGTCACAAAAAACTGGGAACGTCTAGACAAGTACTCCTAAATGCTCGCGCGTCTGTTGAAGGTCACCTTTCTTGTCTGCCTCGCTGGATTTTTCCTCTACCCGATAAGCGATCTTTTGCTAAATAGGTTCTGGAATACTGATCTACCCAATGCCTTTCAGGCGTTCAATAGAGTTTGGGACATCCCGTTCACATTCTTGGGCATCATGTTTCTTGTTGGTCTCTGTATCTACGAAGCGCCGAGGCGCTAGCGCAAAATCCCCCAATAGGGATTTTTTTATTGCACTCTAGTAGCTAAAAGTTCACATTCACCGGCTCGCGCGCTCCTGCCTCTCCAAGTTCGAAGAAGTCGCGCGGCTTGAAGCCAAAGACTCCAGCAAAGATATTGTACGGAAACGAGTCGATTGCTGTGTTAAGGTCGCGCACATTCGTATTGTAGAATCGTCGCGCCGCTTGAATCTTGTTCTCTGTGTCGGAGAGCTCGCGTTGGAGCTCAAGAAAGTTCTGGCTCGCTTTGAGATCCGGGTAATTTTCAGAAACGGCAAAGAGCGACTTGAGCGCATCCGAGAGCATGTTATCTGCTTTGTTGTGCTCCCCCACTGTCTGTGCCGCAAGCGCTTGCGCCCGGGCTTCTGTCACCTTCTCTAGGGTCGCGCGTTCATGTGTCATATACCCCTTCACAGCGTTCACCAAATTCGGGATCAGATCATAGCGGCGCTTCAACTGCACGTCAATGTCCGCCCATGCCTCTTTGGCACGGTTTACGAGCGCGACAAAGCTGTTGTAAATTGCGACGAACCAAAAGACTGCGGCCACTGCAATCGCGATGAGGTTGAATTTCCATTCGATAAAATCGAAGAAGCCACTTGCAAGGAGGGCTAGTACAACAAGTGCAAAGATGATATTCCAAAATTGAGACATGGTGCTAACTGATGGTTAGTTAGTAAGATACGATCAATAGTAGCATACAACTCACCCAACAAAAACCCCGCGCAAGGCGCGGGGTTTTTGTTCTTTTGCGACATTTATAGGTGGGTGTCACTACATCATTCCTGGCATACCGCCTCCCATTCCGGCGCCATTATCGCCTTTCTCTTCTTTTGGCTCTTCAGCGATCGCTGCTTCAGTCGTGAGGAGGATACCCGCCGCAGAGGCTGCGTTTTCAATAGCGCTCCGGGTCACTTTAACAGGGTCAATGATACCTGCCGCAATCATGTCTGGGATCACCTGGTCCTTCTTTGCATCATAACCTGCGTTACCCTTGCCCTTTCGTACTTCATGCACAATGAGTGAACCATCACCCTTTCCGGCATTAACAGCAATCTGGCGAAGAGGCATCGAAAGCGAGCGAAGGACGATCTCGTAGCCAGCGCGCTCTTCTTCTGAAAGACTCTCAAGGCTTTTCTTGCCTTCGAGTTTCTCGAGCACCTTAACCAATGCGGTGCCACCCCCAGGCACAACACCTTCTTTAATAGCGGCACGAGTAGCGTTCACCGCATCTTCAATCTTCAATTTCTTATACTTCATCTCGGTCTCAGTTGCGGCCCCAACACGAATCACGGCCACCCCTCCTGAAAGTTTGCCGATACGTTCTTGGATTTTTTCTTTATCAAATTTAGAATCTGTTTGTTCAAGTTGACGCCTCAGTTGTGCTACGCGTTCATCGATGTCAGACTTCTTCCCCTTGCCATTGACGATGAGGGTGGACTCCTTGGTCGCGACAACTCTCCCCGCCTTGCCGAGCATCTTTACTTCCGCATTTTCAAGTTTGACACCTCGATCTTCAGAGATGACCTGTCCACCCGTCGTAGTTGCAATGTCCTGGAGCATCTCTTTCTTGCGGTCGCCGTAGCCAGGAGCCTTGACCGCGAGTATACTAAAGGCGCCGCGTAGTTTGTTCACGACGAAGGTGGTGAGCGCCTCGCCCTCCACATCATCAGCAATAATGACGAGCTCCTTTTTGCCACTCTGCGCCAGCTTTTCAAGAAGCGGTAAGATTTCTTGCACGCTTGCAATCTTTTTGTCGGTAATAAGTATCGAGACCTCGCGGTATTCCGCTTCCATGCGTTCCGTGTTTGTAATCATGTACGGAGAAACATACCCTTTGTCGAACTCGAGCCCTAGTGCAACTTCTGACTCGACGCCAAATGACTGCGATTCCTCGACGGTCACGACGCCGTCTTCGCCAACCTTCTCGAATGTCTCAGCGATCTTCTTGCCGATCTCTTCGGACTCCGCAGAGATGGTCGCGACATGTTCGATCTCTGTGCGACCCTTGATCGGTGTCGCAATGGTGTGAAGCGCCGCGACGACATCCGCGAGTGCACGCTCAATACCCGCGCGTGTCGCCATGGGGTTTAAGCCCATTGCAATCTTGCGAAAGCCTTCAGAGACCATTGCCTGGAGAAGCACGACGGACGTCGTGGTGCCGTCACCGGCGACATCGTTCGTTTTGTTCGCAACCTCTTTCGCAATCTCTGCACCCATGTTCTCAAACTTGTCCTTGAGCTCGATTTCTTTTGCTATAGAAACACCGTCGTTCGTGATGGTGGGTGCGCCAAAGCCTTTGTCAAAAATGACGTTCCTCCCCCGCGGGCCCAAGGTTATCCGGACAGCGTCTCCGGCAATATCTACTCCGCGCCTCAAGGCGCTGCGCGCTTCTTCGTTAAAGAGAATTCGTTTTGCCATACGTTATTTGATGATAGCCAAGATATTGGATTCGCTGGTAATGAGAAACTCCTCCCCCTCAACCTTTATTTCATCAGGACCGTATTTCGAGAAAAGGACAACGTTGCCCTTCTTGACTGTCATGGGCACAAGGTCGCCATTATCATTTCTCTTGCCTTCGCCGACTGCTACAACCTTGCCCATCTGAGGTCGCTCTCCCTTTGCAGTATCGGGAATAATAATACCCGAGTCCGTCCTCTTCTCATCTTCGAGGGGCTCAATGAGAACCCTGTCCCCCAAGGGGATAATCTCTTTTGGTTTTTTTGTACTCATAGTTTTAAAAAATTAAGTTCTTTTTGCTACGTCCTCACCACCTTAGAAAACAAGGCGACAAAGCCGCTCTTTGTTATACATAACCCACTTCGTGGGCAAATTGTAACACGCAAATTGCAAAAAAGCTACTGCCACATAGCCCCTTGTATTAGAGGGCTTTCGGGCATGTTTGCTGGGTAGTTGACTCCGTCGCAATAGTACGCTAGAGTGGGAATTACATGGAATTGCTTGTATCGGTCCTTCCTTGGATCCAAATCGTGCTTTCAGTGCTCCTCGTCGCAGCAATCTTACTCCAGCAAACTGGAGCCAGTTTAGGTGGAGCATTCGGTGGGGCAGACGCAGGCGGCTTCCACACAAGGCGTGGTGCAGAGCGCGTTTTCTTCCTTGCAACAATTATCCTTGGTATTCTTTTTGCAATTACAGCGTTTGTCACTCTCCTTATTTAGAGTTTAGCGACTAGCTCATAGGGACGAACTCGCCTAACATCGGCGACCAAAACCTAGTGCCTATCTTTTGTGATTTCTCCTCTCGAAAATACTACAAACGAATCAGAGAAGAGCAGTGATTCCACGCCGGAAACACCTGGGTTCCGCGAAAAAGTTAAGGCTTCCGTACGTTATGTGCGGCTGATTATTCTTTCGCTTGGTACCCATGAGCGCCGAGTATTCTTCGGGCTTGTCCTCCTATTTGTCGTGGGAGTCCTCGGTACACTGCTTACCGTGAATGCGATGTTCATCGAAATAGTCCCCGCGCGTGGCGGCTCCTTCACTGAAGGAGTTGTTGGTACACCGCGCTTTTTGAATCCGCTACTTGCCACGTCAGACGCAGATCGCGATATCACAGCACTCGTCTATTCGGGCCTCCTTCGCCCAACCACAGACGGGACACTGGTGAATGACCTTGCAGAAAACTATATTGTTTCTCCTGATGGGCTCTCATATACATTTGTATTGCGAGACGCCCTTCGCTGGCATGATGGCAAGCCAGTGACGGCGGATGATGTCGTTTTTACTATCAAAAAAGTTCAAGACAGCACGCTCAAAAGCCCCAAGCTTGCAAACTGGGAAGGTGTTGATGTTGCAAAAACGGATAATAAGACAGTTGTCTTTACGCTGAAACAGCCCTATGCTCCATTCCTTGAGAACACGACACTCGGGATACTGCCAAAACACGTTTGGGAAAAGATCACACCGGAGCAATTTGCCTTCTCGTTGTACAACATAAACCCAATTGGTTCGGGACCATATCGTGTCGAGAAAATTAAGCGCGACTCGGCTGGGATTCCTAAGTATTACGAACTCGCACCGTTCAAGCACTTTGCGCTTGGGATACCGTATATTGCAAAGATTCATATCAACTTTTATCCAGACGAGGAACATTTGCTTGTGGCACTGCGCAAGGGAGGTGTTGAGGCAGTCTCTGCAATACCTACATTTGAGGCGGCAAAACTTAGAGAAGAGGGCTATCGCATATTAAACTTCCTCCTCCCCCGTGTCTTCGGAGTCTTTTTCAATCACAACAAAAATGAAATCTTCACCCAAAAAGCGGTGCGGCAGGCTCTCGAAATGGCGCTCGACAAGAAGAAACTGGTAGATAATGTGCTTCATGGCTATGGCACGCCACTTGAGGGGCCGCTCCCGCCGGGGGCTCTCGGTTATATAGCTCCTACCGAGGAAAGCTCAGGGGATGTGGAAGCCGCCATAGCGCTTCTCGAAAAGAACGGATGGGTACTCGATAAAGAGACGGGCATTCGTAAACGAAAGGGGCAAGCGCTTGCTTTTTCACTCGCAACGTCAAATGCGGAGGAGCTCCTCCTCACCGCAAAAGCACTTCAGAGCGAATGGAGGGGGCTCGGAGCGGATGTCATCATCCAGACACTCCCCGTGAACGAGCTCAACCAAAATGTTATACGACCGCGCACCTATGACACACTTTTCTTTGGAGAAGTCATCGGCAGAGAATCAGACCCATTCCCCTTCTGGCACTCCTCACAAAGAAACGATCCTGGACTAAACATTGCACTCTATACAAACATCACTGTGGACAAACTGCTCGAAGGAGCTCGTTCGACAACGGATATTGAGAAACGCGCAGAAGCATACGAAAAGTTCCAAAAAGAAATTGCATCGGACTCCCCCGCAGTGTTCATCTATTCCCCAGACTTTATCTACATATTGCCGGAGCGGATACAAGGAGTGGAGCGAGGCACGATCGCCTTGCCGTCAGAGCGATTCATTAACATACATCAGTGGTTCATAGAAACTAATAGAGAGTGGGTATTTTTCAAGTAATTACAAATAGATAAGAGATTAAAATTTCTCTAAAAGCTACGAACGAGTGGCTACAATCATGGACGACAAAAAACAAGCATCGCACGGACGACAAGTGGACCGCGCACCAAAGAAAGAGGGAGGAGAACGAGGGTCGCGTTGGCGGCCGCATCAGTCTGCTGAAAGAAAAACAGGAGGACCAGCCTCGCCTGGGCAGAGCCGAGGCGGAGGACGACGCAAACCATACCACGGAGGTGGCAAGAGTGGCGGAGGCCATAAGTCCCATGGAGGACGTAGCCGCCAGAGACAAAGCGGCAATGCCGTATGGAGAGACGCCCCCAAGGGTGGGCACCCAACAAAAGAACGAAGGCCGGGAGAGGAGATAATCCCACCCCTCGCCAAGGATTCTATTCGAATCATTCCGTTGGGAGGGGTTGAAGAGGTTGGCCGCAACATGACGGCTTTTGAATACGGGGATGACATCCTCATTGTTGACTGTGGCATCCAGTTCCAAGCCGAAGAGACACCGGGTATCGACTACATTCTCCCCAATACACGATACCTCGAGGAGAGAAAAGAAAAGATCCGAGGAGTGATTATCACGCACGGACACCTCGACCACATTGGTGGTATCCCCTACATCATGCCGCGCATTGGAAATCCGCCTATCTACACCCGGCTCTTGACCTTGCTTATGGTGAAGAAACGGCAAGGTGAATTCCCGGAACTACCGCCACTTAATTTGAATGAGATCAAAGGAGACGAGAACCTTATCTTGGGCGGCTTTCGTGTGCGTTTCTTTGCGGTAACACATACAATACCGGACGCTGCTGGAGTCATCATTGAAACCCCCCACGGTGTCATTGTGCACACAGGTGACTTAAAGCTTGAACATAAAGACGGTACGCCATCCAAGAAAGAGGATGAGGAATTCGGCATATTTGCAAAAGAAAAGGTCCTTGCATTGCTCGCAGACTCAACCAACGTTGAGAAGCCGGGGTGGTCTATCCCAGAATCAGCCGTCTTTAAGACGATGGAGGACATCATCAAGAATGCGCGAGGCCGTCTTATCATCGGCACGTTTGCCTCTCAGATAGAGCGTATCGCAAAAATCATAGAGATTACCGAGAAATACAACAAGAAAATCATTATCGACGGACGGAGCATGAAGCAAAACGTTGAGATAGCAACGGAAGCGGGCATTTTGAAGCCGCAGAAAGGAACAATCGTCCCCATTGATGCCATGGATGATTATTCTCCAGAAAAAATTGTTATTCTTGTGACCGGTGCGCAGGGAGACGAGCACGCGGTTCTCATGCGTGTTGCAAACAAGGGTCACAAGTACATTCGCCTCTCAAAACGAGATACGATTGTTCTCTCGTCCTCTATCATCCCTGGAAATGAGCTCGCTGTACAAAAACTTAAAGACAACCTTGCACGGCAGGGCGCAAACATTGTCCATTATCAAGTCTCCGACGTGCACTCAAGTGGGCATGCGAACCAGGGTGAACTTGAATGGATCCACAAACATGTAAAACCACGGTTCTTTATTCCGATTCACGGCTACCACTACATGCTTCATGTGCATGGAAAACTCGCGCAGAGAGTCGGGATGCCCGAAGACCGCGTCATAATCCCTGACAACGGCGCTATCATTGAAATACAGAACGGAGGCGAGAAAATAGTCCGTCTTAAAGAAATGGCCCCTCGCGGAATGGTCCTTGTGGACGGCTTCTCAATCGGCGACATACAGGAGGTTGTGCTTCGAGACCGACAAATGCTTGCTCAAGACGGCATGTTTGTCCTCGTGGTAACTTTGGACGTTACTACAGGAAAGCTCCGCAAATCACCAGACATCATCTCACGTGGGTTCGTATACCTTCGCGAGTCTCAAGAACTGCTCTCAAATGCTCGCACGCTTGTAAAGAAAACGGTTGAGAAGGAGGTTGGCGCAATGCACCCGGTGAACTTCGACTACCTTAAGGGCATCTTGACTGACGAGGTATCGAAATATCTCTTCCAGAAAACTAACAAACGCCCGATTGTCATCCCTGTCATACTTGGAATATAATGAGGGTGATGCAGAGGCTCTTCCCTAAAAAGTTCTCCAAGCTGTACTTTCTCTACGCCGCACTTTTCTTTTTTTCTTTCCAGCTTGGTCTTACGCTCTATATTACCTCGTCATTCCTCAAAAACTTCCTCCCGGAGAGTTTTGTCGGTTTTGTATATATTGCGGCTTCGGTTGCCTCGCTTTTTGCTTTGGTATACACACCCAAAGTACTTCCGACACTCGGGAACTACCAAACAACCCTTGCGCTCCTGGGGCTTGAGTTCTTCGCGCTCGTGGCAATTGCCGTATGGCCGGAGTCAAGCGCTGTCATTCCCCTCTTTATTGTCTACCAAGGGTTTGTTACCATATCGCTCTTTAACATCGATGTCTTCATCGAACAGTACTCCGAGGAGCGTATTACCGGGGCATTGCGGGGTGTCATGCTTACTGTTTTGAACTTCGCCATTCTTCTTGGCCCTCTGGTCGCGGGGTATCTCCTCGCTAACGGGGATTTCTCCAAAGTGTATCTCGCCGCCGCGTTCTTCACCCTCCCGACGTGGTGGATTATCGCTCGCCATTTTCACAACTTTAAGGACCCTGTCTATCAAGATATTTCACTGTTTGCCGCACTCAAAAAAACGCTTCTAGCAAAACACCCAAAAGACGACATCCGTCATGCCGGTATTGCGAGTTTTTTGATGAACTTCTTTTATTCGTGGATGGTAATCTACACACCCATCTATTTGCACGACTACATTGGGTTCTCGTGGGGCGAAATCGGTATCATTCTCACTATAATGCTCCTCCCCTTCGTGCTCTTCGAAATCCCCGTAGGTCGTTATGTAGATTCGAAAAATGCAGAGAGGCGGGTCATGTTCCTGGGATTTTTGATTGCCGCGTTCTTCACGGCTACTCTCGTGTTGCTTAGAGAGCCCTCGCTTCTTTTGTGGGCACTGTGTCTCTTTGGCACTCGTGTTGGAATGAGTTTTGTCGAGATTACTTCGGAAAGTTATTTTTTCAAACGAGTTACAGCCTCCGACACAAGTATCATAAGCATCTTCCGTGATATGCGTCCGATTTCAGCTATTGCGGGCCCGCTCTCGGCATCAGTGCTCCTCCTCTTTTTTGACGCACGTTTACTCTTTTTTATCTTGGCGGGCATCCTGCTTTTCGGAGCACTCAACGCCGCACTCATGAGAAGCCCGGCGCACACGAGCACCAATTAAAAACACCCGCCTCATGCGGGTGTTTTTAATTGGTGCTATTTAGTATGCTACTTCTTCAACGGCTGTCGCTGTAAAGACTGCCGCAATGCCTTCGCCCCCAGCAGTAGTTACTGGAAGCTCCAATCTAAAATCAAACACGTTATCCGCATCGTCTGCGTGAAGCACCACCTGGTATACCTTGCCTGCTTCCGTGCCACGAAGTAGCGCGATTGATTGTCCGAACTGCTTTCCGGCGTCAAAGCGACGCGCGCCCAAGATGTTACCGAGGTTCCCTTCGGGGGTTTGCTCATGTACCGCTACCCAACCGCTCTGCTCGAGAGAAACGAGTGATACGAGGACAGTGTTGCCTGCGCTTTGGTTTGTGACAACAAGTGCGTTGTTCTCGGAGACTACGGCAGGTTGTACAAGTCCTGCAGTTTGTTCTGCCTGACGTGCATTCTTTAAAATATCTCCAACCGTATCACCTCCTCCATTCTCCTGGCTAGTTTCGACCCCCTCTCCCACTTCTTCGCGTTGAGCCAAGAAATCACCGAGAAAACCTTTCTCGTCTACACTCCAATAACCACCTACTCCCACGACGATACCTACGATAAATGAGATAAAAAGAGCTCCTTTAGAGGTGCGCTTCTCTCCCGTGTTGTAATCCATTGGTTCCATCCCGTTAGAGGCGATCACGATCATATGAAAATCGTTCCCCGCCTTAGAATTAAAATTGGTAAGCTATTCCCATCTCCAGCCAGAAACCTGCGAATGATCGTGGCCTCTAACGGGATTCCATAGTAACTGAAAGTATACACACCTCCAGCCAGTCTATGCAAGAGAAAATATGATTAGAAAATACTCAAAATTAGGCGTCAAAACGTGCTAGGGGGTGGTCATCCGGACATCCACGCGCAGGACAGTAGTTACGCCCGTATTCAATGAGGCGATAGGTGAGCTTGAACCACTCCTTTTTGGGGAAGGTCGCCATCAAGTCTCTTTCAATCTTCTCCGGATTTTTTTCTTTCGAGAGCCCGAAGCGATGCCCAAGGCGTATGACGTGCGTATCAACCGCAATCCCCTCTACTTTGCCAAAGGCATTTCCGAGAATGATGTTTGCGGTCTTGCGCGCAACACCCGGTAATTCGATAAGCTCTTCCATCGTGTCAGGCACACGACCGCCGTGTTTCTCCTTTACCATCTTTGCGGCCGCAAGAATGTTCTTTGTCTTGTTCCTAAAGAAACCCGTGGAGTGAATATCTATCTCGAACTCTCGCGGGTCGGCACGCACATAGTCATCAAGAGTCCTGTATTTTTTAAAAAGTCTTTCAGTTACTTCGTTCACTTTCTTGTCTGTGCATTGTGCAGATAACTCCACCGCAACCAAAAGCTCCCAGTTGGAGTGGTACTTGAGAACAATCTTGGGATTGGGGAACAACTTCGTAAGCGCACGAAGGAGTGCCGCGGCACGGCGTTTTACCTCTTTATCTATCATTCACGCATTGTATCATTACGGAGAAAATAAAGGTGTCCTCGGGGCAAGCCCCGAGGTATTGGAGGAGCTTGCTTCGCTCGCAGCAATGCGCGGCAAGCCGCGCGGTAGTCTACCCTCATTTCGTCTTCGCTCGGAGAAAATGAAAATTGAAACATTTTCATTTTGCCCACTCGCTCGACGAAATAAAAAACAGGATTTCTCCTGTTTAATTACGCTGCGGGTGATGAGCCCTTCCGCACTTGCAATACCTTATTCGATTGATAGAAACTTTCAACGCTTCCCTTCTCCCACCAACCAGAAAGCTCTGGGGTTACAATGAGACGCCGCACATGGAACGGTATGCGACCAGGCGAGAGTGTTTTTGAGAGCGGATGCGTTCCCCTGCTGTCACGAATCCGGATAAGTTCCTTCCCCCGAAACTGTAGGGCCATGCGGACTAGGCACTTTCGAATGGCGATGTCTTGGATATGCGTCCGGTTTGTCTCTTGCGCTAGATAGTTAAAACCCGACAGGACATTGGACGGTGCATCATCATAGACTTCGGAAGCTTGGTTCACGAGAGTGGCAAGAACATCCTGATGTCTGCACAAGAATTTGAAGTATGCGTCTTCATAGAGCGCACACACGCCAAGAAAATCAGTAACTATGTCGTTCACCTGCCACGCAATGCGCCAATTAAGAGGACCGTATTCCTTATCCCACCCTTGACGGATCTCATCGCGGCGCTTACCAGAGTATCCAGGCTGCTGCATTACAACCTTCCACACATCGCCTGTCATAGGGAGACCTCTCGTCTATTTCTTTCTCGAGCATATACCATGCTTGTGGAACGAGCAATTGTAGCAAAAACAAAACCCCCGTGAAGGGGATTTGTTTAAAGAAGAAACTGATATGAATTGTTGCTTCTACTTCTTGAAGAAGTAGAAGACCTCAAAGAGCGCAGCAAGTCCTACGACAACGTAGACGACCTGCGCAAGCATGGCATCCATGCCGCCCAAGAGGACACCTCCGACTTCCCAGCCCAAGACATACAAGAGCCAGTTCAAACCACCGATGACGAGAAGCCAGAACGAGATTTTGTGGAGAACGTCCATAATAAAAGAACGATTTTTTGATTAATACTTCGACCTGAATAAATTACATTAATTCAGCTTTACTACTTAAGGATATCAAAAGCGTGATACCCATGACAGCAGCAGTTATCCACACCCCGATACAAACTTATCTTTTCTCGGGGGATGCCGCGAGAATTTTCTCAAAAGCGACAGCGTAAGCAGCGTCACGCAATGTAAGTTTATCTTTTTCTGCGCGAGTAAAAACAGTAACAAATGCTTTCTCCATCATCTCCTTAAGGCGCTTCCGTACCTCTTCCTTGCTCCAGGCTTCTCCTTTCTGGTTCTGGAACCACTCAAAGTATGAGACTGCGACACCCCCTGCATTTGCAAGCACGTCAGGGATGACGACGATACCGCGTTCTTCCAGGCTCTGGTCGGCCTCTGGGGTTGTTGGGCCATTTGCTATCTCCAATACCACAGCAGCTTTCACCTTAGATGCATTTTCTTTTGTGAGAACACCACCTAGCGCAGCGGGGATAAAAATATCGCACGAGACCCCGAATATATCCTCACCACTTAAAACACTCGCGCCATCATCTGCGAGTTTTTTTGCGTCACAGACAGAGCCTTTGCAATAGAGCTCTGTAACCGAACGCCCCTCTTCTTTGACACGATTAACTTCTTCCGGGTCGAGACCGGTCGGTTTATGTATCGCACCCTTTGAATCAGAGACAGCGACAATGGTATACCCCATATTGTAAAGGACGCGCGCAGCATTGAACCCCGCGTTGCCAAACCCTTGTATAGCAACGCGACCTTGTGAAGACACCTTGAGTCCTCTCTTTTTCATGAATGCCTCTAAAACAAAAATGGCACCATCTGCTGTCGCAGTGTCTCTCCCTTCGCTTCCACCAGCGCGAACTGGTTTCCCGGTAAATGTGGCCGGTGCCGCGTGTCCGACCACCTTCTCGTATTCATCGAGCATCCACTGCATGATCTCTGGATTGGTGTATACGTCCGGAGCTGGAATATCTTTATCAGGACCAATATCATCCGCGAACGCACGCGCATAGGCACGCGCAACCCTTTCAATTTCTTGCTTGCTATACCCTTTTGGGTCAAAAGCTACGCCACCCTTAGCCCCACCAAAAGGAATCCCAACAACCGCTGTCTTAACAGCCATTTCAGCCGCAAGTGATTTAACTTCATCCAAGTCTGCTTCGGGGTGGAAACGGATACCGCCTTTGTAAGGTCCGCGCGCGTTTGAGAACTGAACACGATAGGCACTAAGCGACACATGCTCGCCGCTATCGCGTTCAATCGTGAGTGTTTTTACAATGTTCCTGTCAGGTTCACGGAAACGCAGAACGGTCTCCTCCGAGAGCCCGAGGATCTCTGCTGCTCTTTTTAAATGCGCGTGGTACGCCTCAAATGCACTGACATTCATACAAAATATGATACCACACCTCTACTCCTCCGCGCGCTCTCGCAATGCGACATCATTTTCATCCATGCCAAAGTAGTGCGCAAATTCGTGCCACACAGTATCGGAGATCACTTCTTTCACTTTCTCCTCGAACACTCCTTCCACCCCTTCCGAAAGTTCGTGCGCCGCTTCTTCAATCGGCTTTTGATAGAGTGTTATCGTGTCCGGCAGTGTCACCCCAACACCATAGTCTTCTCCACGCTCCGTCGCAGGAATCCCGCGGTAGTGTCCAAGAAGCGTTTCATCTGGCACGAGGCCCTCTTCTTGCCGCAGGGCAGTCGACGGCTCATCTTCTACCAAGACAGCTACATTTTTGACTCGCTCTTGAAAACGCGACGGCAGTGCCGCGTAGCTTTCCAAAACAAGTTTTTCAAATTCTTTCCGTTTCATCCCGTTAGAAGTAGGGAATCGTACAAACCGTTTACGCTCCCCAACTCAGAATTAGGCATTGCGTGGATTACCGCACTTTTGATTCCCGCGACTTCTAATGGGATCATTTTGCACCAATGCCTTTTATTGCTTCGAGCGTTGCTTCATCGGCTGACCCGGATGGCGCGAGACCCCATGCTTGCTGGAATGCCTTCACCGCAAAGGTGGTGCAGGGGCCATAGTTGCCCGACAATGGACAGCTTGCAAGCGAGAGCCCGGAGGGCGGGTAATATCCACTAATGCGGAGCGCCGATTGAAGCGCAAAAACTTCTTTACCGCGCATGCCATCGACAACTGTTTTTGATGTCCATTCATACGGCAATAACGTTGTCGGGGGCACTCCGGCGTATGCAAGCACCCCGGGGTCAAAAAATGCCTTGAGCCCCAGATACGTCTGGTGCGCTAGTTCACGAAGGAAGAGCTGACGAACCTCGGGGTCGTGGAGCTGTGGTTCGTAAATATAGCTGTACTCAATCACTGCCGACGCGCCATTTCGAGAGCCGTTTGAGCCAACGGCAATGAGCTCTTGGTCGGGAACAATTGGCCCTTTCTCGCCAGGCAAGTTGCTGGGACCGACGACACGCCCCAGACGTTCTGCGAGCATTTCTGCAAGCGCGGTCGAGACGCCCGCATTGGGCAGTTGGCCTTCGGGCACATAAATCGCAAACCCCGAGTATTCACCGACTTCCGTCTTTTTGCGGCGCGGATAGTCGTTGAAGTGAAGGTGGAGCACAACGGGAACGTCTTGGTCATTTGCCCATTTGTTTACGGCATAGAGCGCAACAGAGACATTGTCCGCGGCGGGGTTGTGGTGCACAAGACGGCGCGGATCATAGAGACCTTGAGTCGCAAAATAGCGCGTCTTCACCTTTGATTGTGTCCGAAACTCCTGAATCGCAACACGATTCTCTTTCATGTATGAAGCAAACCACAGTGCATACTCCCCGTCGGGGGTGCGGTTTATCATGGGCACAAAACGCGGGTCTTTTGCTAAGACGTCGTAGAGGAGATAGCCAAGTGTGACGTTAAGGTCTCCTTCTTTCAAACCCCTGAACTGTGTCCCCCGCGAGGCGTTGTCGTGTCCGGGAACAATCAATATAGGCAGAGGGCCTGTCCAATACCTGGCGCGAAGCTCGTCAGGTGAAAGTCCTACGCCGAAGATAGTGTTCGCAACTAGCTCGCCAGGCACTCGAAGCACTGGAATATCTAAGTATGCGCCAAAAGCAAGGAGTAACCCTCCGAGCAAGAGTACGGGTGCGGGAGAAAACAATGCGCGCGAAGTCATATCTTTAGTATATCAAAAACCCGCATTCGCCAACTGAGCGAACACGGGTGACATACGTAACTATATATTAGTGAAGCCGTCGTTGCGGCGGGAGATCATTGTTCAACACGAGCACGGTGCCACCACCGCGAAGCACCATCATGTTATCGGCCTCAAGTGAGAAGGTCGGGTCAATAACGTATAGTGCATTTTCTTGCGGCACGAGATTGCACCTTTGACGGTACCCCGCGCAAAAGGCGCTGAGCTTGGCCGTGTCGGTGTGCAATACGTAACCCTGAACCGTTGTCGCGCCACCCTCCGACACCAACGGCTGACAATACACCACAAAATCTTGGACCGCGAGGTTTTTCACGACACTACCTCCATGGGACTCCGTTACAATAATACAATATAAAAGACTTTTGTCAATATATTGTGGTAACCCCACCCTCCGCTTAGAAGCGCGCGAGCGTGTAGCGCCCAAGTCTTTCTTCCAGTGCTTTATAGTTAGGAAACATCTCTTCAACAAGCCGCCAGAAAGATGCAGAGTGATTCATTTGGGCGGAGTGACACAGCTCGTGCACAATCACATAATCTCGGAGGCGCGGCGAAAGAAACATAATGCGGTAGTTGAAGTTCAGGTTCTTCTTATCCGAACAGCTCCCCCACTGCGAAAGAAGATTTTTAATACGTACATCACGATATCGAAAACCATAATGTTCATTGAAATGCTCAAGGCGAGAGGTAATGAGGTCGCGCGCCCGATCATGATTGAGGAGATAGTATCGTTTGTTTGGAGGCGGAAGCCGTTTCGCACGCTCCGTCTTCGATTGCCGTATGAGTCCTAATACCCAATCGGCCTTTGCTCGGAGAAAGGCTTCAGCGCTTCGTAGTGTGTCACTCTGTGGGACTGTGAGTACGACGCTCCCGTTGGGGTAGATCGTAATACCGATCTGCCTTGCCCGGGCATTTCGCCTCACTGTATAGGCTATTTTACGTCTCCCGAGGAGAGCCACTTTGCGCTTCGTCATGGCGGGAGTGTATACCACTGACCGATACCTGCGACACTCCCGCGAGCTTTTTCTCTGTGGCGTAATTGATTGACAGGCTATGTAAAATATGATATAATTGGCCTGGACCGCCGAAAGGCGGAAAACGCGGAGGAAATCCTTGAACATCATCAGAGGCAACCTTGCCGACGACGCTCTGTCGGGCATCAAGCGAGAGGCATTCAGTCGTCTCGTCGCCCCTACCCTCGTCTCGGCTAACCACCGAATCGAACGACTCCTCGACGCACCGTTCATATTGCTCGCGGACCTTCATTACCGCTACGACGACGTGTACCCACTCGGGGCCATGCCAGCGATGGAGCGGTTCTCGGATCTCGATGACCCAACGGCAACGGCGGCTCATGTAATCGCCTTCCTGTCGAGCCGGGGCAGAGACGAAGTCGTGCTCGAGCACTCTCACGGCAAAGGTGTCAGCGAGAAGAAGCAATGTCGCTGGCATGCCGTCCCCTGGCCGCGCCTTGTTGCCTCCCTCTTGGGTGCCTACTCTAGGCAATCGAGGCGGGCGCGCATCAAGCACGCATTCGCCTATGACGGCAGCCTCTCCAGCTACCTCGCGTATGCAGCGGCCCTCAACCGCGTCACGCAGATTCGGGAGCAGGACAAACAGCCGACTGAATACGCACATGTGGGCCGTCGCAGCCTACGCATCTTCGAGGCGACGCGCGTGAACGGCATCCCCCAGTCACTCGCTTTGGCGATGAGAATGCTTATCGACGAGGGATACATCAAAGTCAATGGGAACTTCCGCGACGCCGATGGAACGCTCGTCGACTACGTCATCCCGATTGGGAAGATGTTAGAGAAGATCTACGCTAACCGCGCCACAAGGGCGGCGGCGGCGAGAGCCACCGCCTGAAGTATCGCCACGATAGTACGCATAGTACCCCCCGGACCTGTCCGGGGGTTTTACATATCATTTTACATATCAGCTCTCCTACGGAGTTACAACGAACGTTCCCTTCGCGCAGTTATTGTCTTCATTTGGCTCATGGATTCGATTGGTGCTGTCGGCGCAAATATCATAGGTGTGGGTACCGGCCACTGCTTTCCAAACCGTCTTCCATTCAACCGTCTTCCCTTCTCCTCCTACTGGTATCGAAGCAATGCCCGTCCTCCCTGTTATAACGCCATTGATCAGGAGAGAAACATACTGTGTTGTTGACGTCTTCTTTCCCTGGTTCGCAATTTCTGCAAAGAACGACACGGACATCCCGGGGGTTGGATTCGTCGGCGCATACGAGGCCGCAGAGACGACAAGATCGGCGTTGTCCATCTTTGAGCCGACCTCAAGAATCATCGAGACGCAGTTGTTGTCTTCGTTGATTTCGACGACGAGATTAAGCACATCCGCACATACCTCAAGGCGATGTGTACCGGAGACGAGGGTCCACGCGTTTTTCCATATGAGCGTCTCTTGATCGTTTATATCTAAGGGGCGACTTTCCTGCGCAGAAAAAGCGACATCGCGCGTGCCGTTGCTGTCCTTGTCCACAAAAAACTGAACGCGGATTTTTTCTTCGGTTTTACTTTTTCCCTTGTTCGTTACAATGACTGACAAGGATGGTGCTTGCCCTTCGTCAATGGGCGCGCCGTAGTGCGAAAATGCCGAGAGAACGAAGTCGGGGCCGTTTTCATCCGTTGGAAGAGCTACTGCTTGCGGCGGAGGTGGGGCTACCACCTCTATTGCCTGCGGCGCCGCAAGATTCACAAGAGGGACGACCTTTGGCTTTGGTTTCTCGGCGACGACAGAGGGCTTTTCTGGTGTCTTTTTTGAAACCGTTTCTGAAGCGTCCTCACTCTCTTCTTGCGTAGCAGCCACCACCTTAGGGGCGACCCTCGCTCCGAAGACATCTTCATACGAAAGAAAGGGGGGTACGTAGAGCGACATCCTTCCGCTCTCCATTGCCACCATTTGGGCAGGTAGAACAGGGGCTGGAATGATGATCCCAGCATGTAACGCAAAAGTCGCCCCGACTACTACACGGGCGAGGAGCAAACTCGTTTTCCTGGGAACGCGTCGACGTCTCATACTATACAAAGCATACTAGAACAGTACGCCGCATTTTTCAAATGTGGTCAAACCGTATACTAACCCTCAAACTAATTGTACACGCCGTAGAGAACAGCCACCGCGAGGAGTGCCCAGAGAAGCACTGGGAACCACGCCTTGCCAAGCCCTTTTGCTATAATGGCATCACGAAATTTGAGTGTCTCTTTCGCATACGGGAGAAATGCAATACCAAAGAGAAACGCAGCAATAAACAAGACTGACCCAAACTCTGCGGCCGAAATAATCGGTCGGAGGTAATAGGCGGCAAGCGCGAGGAGGGCGAGATACACACCCATCGCGATATTGGGGTTTTTGTAAATCGGGTCTGCGACATATTTCATCCACGCCTTTGCGTCGATGAGCACAACCACGAGCTTGACCAACACGAGCACAGCGAACACTGTTGCAAAAATATCTACTGGGGAAAGCTGCATAAGTAATGATTACTTGTTAGTAATTAGTATATGTAATTAGTATAGCACCTTGTCTCGCCTACGTTTTCCACACCACGCACTTCCCCTTCGTGCAAACATTTAAAAAAATTACTGCCGTACAGCAGTAATTTTTTCTTGAGTTCAAGGGATATAGCCAGGGTTATTTCACGATGATGCCTTCAATTACGACGCTCGAAACTGGTCGATCGTTTCCATCAGTCGGGGTATCTTCGATGAGGCGCACCACATCAAGACCCCTAACTACTTTACCAAAAACAGTGTGCTTGTCGTTAAGAAAGACATTGTCAGCCGTGTTGATGAAAAATTGGCTACCGTTCGTATTTGGACCAGCATTGGCCATAGCGATTGTACCCGTGAGATTCTTGTTCTCGGCATGGATCTCGTCCTCAAACGCATAGCCCGGGCCACCAGTTCCCCACCCACCTTTTTGTGCATCATCCTTGGAAAGAGGGTCTCCCCCTTGGATCATGAAGCCCTGTATGACGCGGTGGAATTTCACTCCATTGTAAAAGCCGCTTTTCGCAAGCGTAAGAAAGTTCTCGACGGTCTTGGGAGCAAGATCGCTCAAAAGCTCGAGTTCAATCTCGCCTTTATTTGTCTTCATGATAACGTTTGTAGTCATAGGAGCAATAGTGACGGGTGTCGCTTCGTTTCCGGGGGTCTTTTCTTGAGAAAAGAAGAGAAACCCTGCGGCAACAAAGACAACGGCGACAAAACCCGCGATGCTCAAGGTTGTTGTATTAAGCATGTCCCACTATAACAAAAAGTGGCGGTGCGCACAAGCGCGACCGCCACACACAATTTACAAAAGAACATCAATCTCTTTAAGCGACTCCTCGAGCCATTCGTTTGAATGCACTACGGGGAGCTGGAGCGCACGTTCGCGATCGAGGTCAAGCGTGCCAAGGTGCACCGCCTGTGGTGCTTGCACCCACTTGAAGATCGACTGGCTAAAGAGCTTTACAAACCGCTTGACCCACTCCTTAAGCATGCCCTCTTTGTAGCGCGGAGCCATCGCCTCCAACTCTTCATCACTCCACATGGAGCGAAGTACGAGATAAAGCTCTTTCGGTGAAAGCTTTTCCCCCGCAAAGAGCGCGAAACACGCATCGAGAACTGGGAATGGCATCAAATCATCTTCGTCGAATTGATTAGGAGCAAGCTCGGCAGAGGCCTTCGTCTCAAGGAGTGCTCCGAGCGAGACGAGACCGAAGCTCTCTTTCATATAGCGAAGAAGTTCGATGACCACCGTCTTTGGGAGGTTCCCGATGAGAGAATACCCACCCGAAAGATCCCCTCCAATCGTGGTGTACCCGACCGCCTTCTCTGACATATTCCCCGTCTGAAGAAAGAGACCGCCTACACTGTTTGCCCAATTCCACATCCTCGTGGCACGAATTCTTGCCTGGATGTTTTGGATTGTTGTGGGAGAGAGTTCCTCTCCTTCAGCAAGCATCGCCTTTGCCGCCTCACACTCGCGCTCAAATGCTTCGGCAATGGAAACTTCCTTGAATGTCACATCGAGCTCTCGCGCAAGTTCAGAGGCGATCGTCTTCGTGCCCTCCGAATTAAACCGTGTGGGCATGCTAAAACAGTGAATGAACGCGCGTGCACGTTCTCTGTCGCCACCAAATTTCTTAAGGGCATAGAGCCATGCGATGATGAGCGTCAACGCAGAATCCTTGCCACCGGAGAGCGCAATGCCAATCCTCTGAAACGCCTTCGTCTTGTCGAAATAATCGAGACCCATGATCATCGCCTGGATCAAATCTTCGAAATGTCTTTCGCGACGATTTTCCGAATCAAAATCAGGGATGAAGAAATTCTTGCTTTTGGGTACAGGATACTGGTACAAAGGTTGGTTCGGCTGCGGAGCACCGAGGATCTCTACTTCTTTGACCCTCTGATTCGTCTTGAAGTAGTGCTCTCGGTCAGTGCGCCATGTCGTATTCTCGGTGCGTAGACGTGCTGTCCTGTCGAGGTCAACAACCTGGGTCGTAACCCCCTCTTTCCATCGCGGCACCTCGCAGAGCATAGTCCCGTTTTGGTTTACAAAACCACCACCGTCAAAGACAAGCGCGTCGTTGCCGCCAATGTGGTTCGCATACACCACGGTCACTTGGTTGTCCGCGGCACGCGTCGCGATCATCTCGCGGCGTGTTTCGAGTACACCAACGCGAAACGGGGATGCGGAAATATTGACGACAAGCTCTGCGCCCGACATCGAACGCCGACGCATGGGGCCATCAGGAGACCACATATCCTCGCACACCTCGACGGCAAATGTGCCAAAGGAGGTTTTGAAGATGAGGTCGCCAAAAGGAATCCAGTCGACTTTGCCCGAAAGATGCGGTGTCCCCGGTGCAAACACTCTGCCCTCGTAGAACACCCCATAGGTGGGAAGCTTTTCTTTCGGGACAATGCCCCATATCTTCCCGCGGGAAACGACTGCCGCAGCGTTGTAGAGCTGCCCCTCGAAAGAGACAACCACGCCGATGACGAACACGGTGGGAAACCCCAAACCAAAACTCGTCGTTGCTTTGGCAAATCTATTGAGGGCTTCCCATTGTCCAGAGACAAAATGCCGCCACTGCACCAAATCCTCGGCCGGATAACCACCGATGGAGAGCTCCTGGAAGCACCCGACGGTGCATTCCGCCTCTGCCATCTCCCTCCCCCTTTGTAGGAGCAGGTCGGTATTCGACACGAACGCTCCTACGGTGGTATTTATGTTTCCGATGCCGATTTTGATGAGTCGCATAGCGCGCCCTTTTGGTTGTGAGAGGTGCGAATCTTTAAGAGCATCCGAATCGCTTCGGGTACTCTATAAGATGGGGAAACACTTGGCTTCCCCGATTTTGATTTGAATCTTCACACAATCGGTTGTGTATTTACGTCCTGGATACCGAAAGTCCCTTTGTAACGGTCGACCTCTATCTTGGGGCCTGTCTCCTTGCCCCTATTGTCGGAGAGTTTGACTGCATGCCTACCAGCAACTCTGGTCACCTTGCAGACCACCGAGAACGGTCTGAACCCGATGAGTGACGGCGGTGCGCAATCACGAAAATCGTTTCCGAAAAGCGTGCCCCAGCCAAAGAAGTGGTCTATTTTGTCCTGAAACTCCAGGTGCAGTCGAATCATGTCCTCGTCATCGAGGCCGTCAGAGGGAACAACAAATCGCTCCATAGGGTCGACTCCATGCCCCTTAAGCCAATCGATATAGAGATGCCCATTGTGTGCCAGATTACCCGAATCGAGGCGCATGCCGCTATAATGGTGGGCAATCCAAGCTGGGGCGTGCTTCAAAAATTCAGGTGTTCTATACGTGTCCGCCAGGAATACGCGGAATTTGGGTCCATAAAGTTCCATCCAACGCGCCAATACTCGGTATTGTGAGTCGCGGAGGTCTCCGCCAGAGCGCGCGAGAGCAGCAAGCACCATGAATATTTCGTGAGCCATGGTTCCCACTACTGGAACGTTATGATGCATCGCCATCCAGGTGTTTGAAGTCCCGATAAACTGCTTCGGGAGAGCGCTTTTCGCGACTCCCACTGCAAACTTCTGCCACATAAAGCTATTCCGACGACGCTGGCAAAAATCACTGAAGCGTATGCCTGGGTACTGTGCAATCCTGTCTAATTTCCGATACAACTTGTCGCTCGCTTTCTTGAGCATCGCCACATATTCATCGGTAGTGAGATGCCCCTCTCCCAACTTTGTGTAGTAAAGCTCAGAGATAACTGCGAGCGCAATCGTTTCCCACATGGTGACCTCAATCCACTTGCCGGTGAAAGTGAGGTGATACTGATCTCCTTCCCTCTTTAGCTCATAGGGTGGGAGCTGGAACCGTTCAAGGAATTGGAGATATCTCTCCCCAAAAACGTTTTTGCCATCTGCCTGCATGTCGCGGAGAAACTTGATCTCAACGGGCAAGTGCCGAAGATCACGTTTGCGATCAAGAGCTTCACGGAGCTCGTTTTCGGGAATGACTTGGGCAAGCTTGATATTGGGATCGCGGACAATAAGCTCAAACGTTACTTCGGTCCCGCCGAGGCCATTTTCAAGGATCCACTGGCCCATCGTGTATTTGTAAAAATCGATGTCCGCCAGTGACTCACGCCGAAGAGCAAGTTCCTGATCCGCTGTCTCAAAATATTCGAGCCGTAGGTTCATGCTCGCCCCTTCTCTTTGGGTTGTGTGAAGTGCTTGCCTTACTGTCTCAAAAGAGACAGTTGACTGCGTAGAAAACTACCACAAAAAGTCCGCGTAGTCAACTAACACTTTCTGCCAAAATCTTTCTCTAAGGACATCCGATGATTCGGGTGCTCTATAGAAAAGTGGAGGAAGAAATCCTCCACGAAATTACGCTCTTCAAAGATCAAGCCATCACTTCTTCGGTAGTCGCGAGCACGGCTCCGGCAGCCTGCATCTCCGCAATAGCACGCTCACCATCACCGGGCTTCAGGTCCACAGCCCGAGACGCATCAGTGAGCAAGGTCACTTCATACCCGAGCTCGAGCGCCCTTCTCACCGTAGCGAGAACACAATAGTCAGTGGCTAGTCCGCCAACGTAGAGATGCTTCGCTTCTGGCTTCATGCCGCTGTCAAAGGCAGAATAATCGTCCGCATCACCAAGTCCCTTGGAAACAACTTGGAACTGCGAGTAGCTCATGGACAGGTGTAGACCAGAATGGAATTCAGCACCAGGTGTTCCCTGCACGCAGTGTACCGGCCAGATGCCGCCAAACTCCGCAAAGTGCTTGGTCTGCCTCGGATGCCAATCGCGGGAGGCGACGATATCCCAACCCTGCGCAACCGCGAACATAATCATGCGATTGAGCGGCGGAACCACTTCATCGCCACGAGGAACAGCAAGTGAGCCACCTGGGCAAAAATCGTTCTGCACATCGACAAGTATGAGTGCCTTGTCCGCCATGGGAGGTCTCCCTAGGTTGTGTGTGAATGGGCTCGTGAGCTACCTCACGACCGGACGCC
This sequence comes from Parcubacteria group bacterium, assembly GCA_016204045.1. NCBI lineage: Bacteria > Parcubacteria group bacterium. The sequence goes on along the minus strand of JACQLQ010000001.1, from coordinate 271,392 downwards.
TTAAGCAGTCCGGGCGATTGAGACAATGCTTCACTGGCTCAATCGTCCGCACTTCTTATCTAACTGATTAGTTTGTGTATAAGTTACACTTACCATGTTCAAAAAAATAATACAAGTTTCTTGCCTGATTGTGGGACACTTTTACATTGAAGTCAAGGGTGGCTAGAGAATCTCAACCGTTTTCAACTGCTTCGCTTGAAACGTATAGAGCTCCGCAGGGCGGTTTGCCCCTCCCCTCCTCTCTTTTCCTGTGCTCTTCACGAGTCCAACGGCAAGTATCTTCTTCCTAAAGTTACGCTTATCGAGTTTCTTTCCTAAAACCACTTCGTATATGTTTTGGAGTTCGCTTAACGTAAACTCCTTCGGCAAAAGGTTTTGTGCAATAGTTGTATACCCGAGCTTCGCTCGAAGCCGTTCGACTGCAGTCGCAAGTACTTCTTTGTGGTCATATGCAAGCACTGGGGCGCTCTTCACGGGAAACCACGCGATGTTTGAATATTCTTCCGTCGTTTTTAGCGAAAGCTTCGCGCTTGGCACAAGAGCGGTGTATGCCACAGACACCACGCGGCCAAAGGGGTCACGATCAACACGACCAAAGGTGTGCAGTTGCTCCAGGTAGACGTTCTGTATGCCGCCTTTTTCTTGCAAAACACGTTCAGCAGCGCTGTCTACTGATTCGTCCGGCTTCACCAAGCCGCCGGGCATTGCCCATTTGCCTGTGTATGGCTCTTTTTTCATCTTAATAAGAAGCACCTGAAGAAGATTGTCACGTACGGTGAAAAGCGCCACATCAGTCGCGATCACAGCAAAATCATATTTTTTGTACGTTTTATTTCCCATAGATTTCGTGTCGACGCTTTTCAAAAAGTTCTATTACCTGTTCTCTAATTCTTGGGTCGACACGTCCATCAAGTTTCTCATATTCTTTTCTGCGCAAAAACTGGCGTATGTCGGTAGCAGAGATAGAAAGTGAGGAGTCGCCATATCTGTCTACGATCTCCACACTTCTCCCATCAGCCTCGAAAAAAGCGATATCTGGTCCTGACCCTCCATAAAAAACGGTTGAGCTGGGGTCTATGCCCTGTTCTTCTAGGAGCCGATCGAGAGCAGCAAGCCACGCTTCATTATTGTGGAAGTCGGGCAATCCAAGCACGCGTACCTCGGGAAAGATCGCCTCGCAAAAGCTCTTCCGCTCATCAAAGGTAAAAGGGGTCTTTTCGGCGATCGGAGCATTGGTGCTTCCAATAACAATAGTTGAACATTCATGCCCAAAGTCTTGGAGCATCGCCTCTATGGCTTGCGCATGACCGTGGTGAAGAGGGCTTATGCGCCCCACGAAAACACCGTATTTTTTCCCCTGCGTATTTATCATGTTAGTGTATTATATACACTTTATCAGGACATGTCAAACAACAAGAAATAATAAAAGTATTCTCATATTCCCGAGAATACGAGAATACTTTTAGGAGAGACTTTTGATTTTCTCGATGAGCTCGGGAAATTCTTCTTGGAGAAAATGACCGCGGTCGATAAAGATATGCTCCTCAGCGTCTGGAAGCGCTTTGCCATACTTCTCAATCGCAGAGACAGGCACGACGAAGTCATCTTCACTGTGGTAGAGGAAAATGTCGCCACCATGTTTTGCAAAATGCTCAAGTGATGCCGGAAGCTCGAAGTCCCCTACCGAGTGCGTGTCGCTGTCTTCGTCGTACACCGCGCCAACAAGAAATGTCGCGCGCACTTCTTTTGGAAACTCGTTTTCTGAAAGATATTTCGCAAGGAAGAGTCCCCCTAACGAGTGCCCGATGAGGATGACCCCATCGTGGATATACGGAAGTACTTTCTCAAACCAAATCTTCCACTCAACATACTTTGCGTTATCCTTGCATGGCATTGCGGGAGCCAATACTTCAAAATCCGGACCCAGTCGTTCGGCAAGCGTATGTTTCCAACGCTTCTGCCCGTACACGACGGGGTCATACTCGGCACTGCGAAGCGCCTCAAGATATTTCTCGTAGGAACTAAATGCGTCCCCGCCGTGGATAAAAACGACCTGCTTTTTCATGGCTGAAGTATACCACACTTGACCTTTCTATCTCCTTTATAGTTCAATCGGGGTAGAGGAAGGAGAAATGGATATGTTGCCAGTGAATCTCGTCGTTATTCGACATGCCGAGTCTGAAAGCAATGCAGCAAAACGCCGCTCGAAAAAGGGTGACAATGAAGCGGCAAATAAGCTACGGGGACGCCACACTGCGAGCTTTCGACTGACAGATCGAGGGAAAGAGCAAGCGCGTGTCACGGGGGAATGGCTCCGCAAAGAATTTTACGGAAATGAGATACAGCGGTGGAGAGGTTGGGGATTTGATCGTTGCTATACGTCAGATTACCTCCGTGCAATGGAAACAGGTGGCCTTTTCCAACTCCCGAACGCTCGGTGGCATTGCGACATGTATCTAACTGAACGTGACTGGGGCGATATTCACGCTCTCCCGGAGGACGAGCGACAAGCAAAGTTCGGTGAGGCGCTCCGTATGAAGGAGCAAGAACCATTCTTTTGGAGACCCCCTAATGGGCAATCGCTTGCAGAAAAATGTTTGCACGTTGACCGCGTCTTGGACACACTTGATCGTGAATGCCGAGACATGAGTGTGCTCATGGCTTGTCACGGCGAAACAACGTGGGCTATTCGCGTCAGAATCGAGCGAATTTCCCAACAGCGTTTTAGGGATCTCCATCTTTCAAAAGATCCTGATGATAGGATCAAAAACTGCCAGGTACTACATTACACTCGCAGAAACCCCTTCACTGGAGAACTCGCACCGCGCGCAAACTGGCTCCGTATGGTACGTCCTGCAGAGAATCCTGTCTGGGATACTGGCTGGCAAACTATTGAACGCCCGAAGTATTCAAACGACGACTTGCTTCGCCTAGTCGAAACCGTCACACCTGATGTGACCTAAACGTAAGCGCCGTCCCATGACGGTGTTTTTATATACTAATGATTGCGGTAGAATACGGGCAATGAGTGAAAAAGCCCTTAAAACAGGCGATCCGTCGACCCCTGCTCACAAAATGGCTCTTCCTATAGAACTCTACCAGTCGCTCCTTGTGGAGGTTACTGAACGGGGTCTGTTTAAACGGACCTACTGGCACTATGCTCTGACGGGCGGAGTCAGTATTCTCGGCGTCGGGGCGAGCTTGTTCGCTCTTACAGCGAGCGACAATGCAGTATTCCAAATAGTGAACGCTCTCGTGTTTTCCTTTTTTTCTGTGCAAATTGGTATGATTGGGCACGATCTCTCACACGAGGAAGTGTTCACATCCAACAAGAGAAATCGTTTCTGGGGGATGCTTGCATGGGGGCTCTTGGGCGGACTGAGCGAAAGTCGGTGGTTTTCTAAGCACAACGCTCACCACAAAAATCCAAATCACATTGGCCATGACCCCGATCTGGAGATCCCGTTTGTCTTTTCTGGGGCACAAGCGGCACGACGCTCTCCTTTTTACAAAAAATGGGTATTCCCCTACCAACACATCATGTTTTGGCCCGCACTCGCATTTGTATACCCCTACAACATCGCCTACAGTATGAAGTTTATCTTCAGCAACATGACAATTCGATCCATCATCGAGCTTCTGTTAATGGCCGCGCACTTTATCATAACAATAGGACTACCATTCTATTTCCTACCGCTTCCCATCGCACTCCTCTTCCTCACTACCGCGTTTGTCATTATCGGCGCATATCTCGGGGTAGTTTTTGCACCCAATCACAAAGGGGAAGCGATGCTCGACGAAGACGAGACATTCAATTGGGCGCACCAGATCACGCTAACGCGCAACCTACACTCATCATGGCTTGCATCGTATGTATTTGGCGGACTAAACTTTCAAATCGAACATCATTTGTTCCCGACAATGCCGCGCTTCAACTACGGGGAAGCACAAACAATAGTGCGGGAGTTTTGCGTAAAGCACGGCCTGCGCTACCACACCACGTCGTGGCTTGGATCAATGGTGGAAATACACCGTTCGCTCAAGGAGGAAGCGCGGATGTGGACTGGGCGCGCTTAAGGTTCTTTAGGATTGCCTATCGAGACTCACCTTCGAAGTTTGGCTCCACGATGCCCCATTGCATAGATACTGGGTCGAGTTTGATGTAAGCACTCTTACCTAGAGAAGGTCGGGCGGTCATTGGTTCCCCAGCTGCACGATCCGCGTAATTTACGACAATGACGTACTTATGTCGTGGATTCCGACTCACTTCAGTAGTCTGGGGGGCTATCCTGTCCCCTAGGAAATACCCATCAGAGCCGACGTACCCCTCTTCGGTGTTGCGCGCGGCAACGACGTAAAAGAAGGTGCCGGAGCCGCTACGATTCTGTGTAAGGAGGAATACGACATCCTCGCGGCCATCTCCGTCCAGATCGGTTTTTAATTCATTGCCAAAGTACTTGGTAGTAACCGTCGCCGAAGCCGAGCCTATCTCAATATCGGTTTCCGAAACGCCATCCTTGAGTGTCACGCGCTCACCTTCAATGACATACTCCGCATCTTTGTAATTGGCTGCGGCAACAACTTGTTTCTCATCATAGATATATGCGTTCAAGACCCAAAAACCACCCGCGATCACGGCGAGGGCGGCCACTATCCACACAAGTACTTTGTTCATAACAGTAAGTATATACTACGGCAAACAAAAAACACCCTTCGGGCTAAGGTGTCTTTTCTGCTACTGTGCTGATTCGGTTTCTTGCCGCTCATTCTTGGTCAGTAACATTCTTCTTGAGCAATCGTCCGCGCGTCGTCTTGATGCTGTAGTAGAGCGCGACAAGAAACAACAGCGCGAGCGCGTGGTTTTCGAAAAACAAGAAGCTCTGTTGCCAGTCTGTGGTGGCTGGGAGGCCTGAGACCAAAAGTGCTTGGTATTCAAAGAATGCGACGGCTCCAGCCGCAACTATTGTATTCAGGACCATCGTCCATCGTTGGGCTGGATTCGCAAGGCCCGCGGCGATAACAAACACTGCGATTGCTGTTACGGGGTAAATGATTGAGTCCGCAATGACGCGCGCAAAAATCGGGAGAGACAACAGCACGGTAGCGCTTCCGATTAAAAACACCGTGCGCACGTTGTCTCCGTAATAGTGGAGTAGGCTTTTCTTCTTGTGCGCATCGAGACTAAACGCATCGAGGTCTATAAGTGACATACCTATAGTATAGCAACGCACTGCCGCAAGAGAAGAGGATATCTACATTTGCTGTCCCCATTTCTTCTCCTGTTCTTTTACCGTTCCTGGCGCAAAACTTTCAGTAGAGGCATCACCGACCTCGGGCCTCACGACATATAATCTCCGGCGCTCATTGTCGTAAAAAATATTGTCTTTGCCTGACACTATTTTGGGGCCCGTCATCACTACGGGTTCAAACCCAAAAACTTGAGACACCTCACCCTTCAGGAGATTGATTGATTGCAAGTACTTCGCTCGGTACTCATGATCGTGCTCGGGAAACTTATCTATAAAATAATTCCCACCGACAATCACCGCATCAATAGTTCCTTCTTTACACCTCCTTTTAAACTCCTCGAGGCGTTCTTTTAAATCTCTTTTAAAATTAGCTTCAAGTCCCACAAGTGTCAAAAAATAAGAAGGATCTTGGTGACTCAAAAATGATACATTCTCGCCCGTTTCTTTGTCCTGTCCGGCAACAACCAGGCCAGTACAATCCGCGTATCCTTCAGAAAACTTGTTGGCATTGTCTATGGTGGATATCACATAGGAATGCATCCCAGCATTTTTAAAGCTTTCGCTTGTTAACTCTGCTGGGTTTCCGTAATAATTTACATTTCTTGTTGGGGTGTTCCCCAAGGCCCTCAAGGTAGCATTGAAAAGGTCCCTTCCGGCACCGGGGTGATTTTCAAATTGTTCTCTGGTACCAACTGCAGCAATGATTGGGCGCACGCCTTCTTTCAAGTGTTCTGACGTAAGCGGGTTTTTAGGTTCTTGTTGTGGTTTCTCTAGTGACATAATTTTTGAAGCTGACCAGTTCTTGCTCTCTTCGAACTGCGGGACTTGGACTCGAACCAAGATACTCGCCTCCAGAGGGCGATGTCCTACCATTAGACGATCCCGCAAAGAAAAAGTGCTTACGCGCCTTTTGAGAATATCGCAAAAAGACTCCCTATTCAAGCGGCGTTGCTCCACGACAATCGCCGTGATATAAGTACGGAAGATTCCGTGAGTGAAATCACAATGAATAAGCCAGCGACCACAGAACCATTCGTAGAAAAGGTCGTCATACCGCTTGATGGAAAACCTTACAAAGTCGTCGGCAAAGTTACTGTCGTGCTGGATGGAAAGACGTATGAAAAAGAAATCGGAGACTGGGAACAGAGCCTTTACGACCTTCGCCGCGCCGCTCGTAACGGCAAGGACGTCGCCGACGCGTTGCTCTGGCTTGCCTTTGCCGGAAGTGAGTTGGCACGGCACGCGCCAGGAGCAATTTCTCTCGACACCATAGGTTGGGAGAGACCAGCAGAAGAAGTCCTCGGCCCCAACCCTCCTCGGTAATACGCGCAGAAAACAATATCATGTAAGCACTCCCCCTGTGGGAGTTTTTTAGTGTCCCTAATTTCTGCCATGTAAAAACCCGTCGAAAGGACGGGTGTGGTAAAAAATTAGGAGGCCTTCTTTTCCCCTGGGGAGAGGAGACCAATCAAGACGAGTGCCATGGGCCAAAATGCAACGGCCAAAACCTTGAGATGCCAAGGAATTCTCTTGTGGAAAAAGATGGCGGTCCAAAGGCCGACAACGAGCCAACCCAACGCAATGATCAACCACAGCATGTTCGTTCTCCTCGTCCTGAAGCGGTTACTAAATATCTTTTAGCATACTTATATAAACTTGTCCAGTCCTTCCACATAGCGTGGTGAGAAAATAAAAAAACGCCGATTCCCGAGGGGAATGCGGCGTCTGCTTCCTATTACTTCATCAAAAGGTGCAGTTTGACTTCCGGACGCTCCAGCCATTGGGGATACTCACTCATTAGGCGCGCGAAGAGCTCTTCGTCCGAGATGTCTTCGGGTGCTGGCGACCGAATTGCGAAGAGGCCTGCGTTGTCCACGAACCGACCACGCACACGTGTGTCGAGCTCTGCCAGGAAGCGGAATTGCTCTGGAGGCTGCACGGGGACTTGCTTCGACCCACCAAAGAGACCTTTTCCGGTGGTCATCTGTCCCGGCACATAGTCTGCGCCAAGAGCAATGAACTGCCAGAAGATCGGCTCATGCGACGCAGACCGAACCTGATCAACGGTCTCCGATTCGTCGTACGTCTCACCGTCGGTCACAAATGCGACATAGATCGGCGGACCACCGTCGGTATGCGGAGCACGCCGAGAGTCGTCGTAGTTGAAGTAGTGACGACGCACTGCCCGGATGGCCTGCGCGTATTGTGTGCCACCCTCCAGATCGTTTACGTTGATATGGCGCGCGACAAACCCATTGTGGTCACTTGTTGAAACCTCGCCGATGTCGTGGGCCTTGATGCCAAAAGTGAAGACGTCGATTGCCCCGTTGTCATCGAAGCGGTGACCGAGCGGGAGGAAACGATCGACAAGTCCTTGGATTAATCCTCTCTGATAGAGGCGTTCCATCGAACGACTGACGTCGAGCACGAGTGCCACCCGGGCGACGTGGCCCACGAGGCCATGCCGCTCCAAATGCGGATCGAGCTTCTTCACCAGATCGAACATTGCCGGGTCCTTCGCCTGAAGTTCCCTGTCCTTCGTCGCGAGATCCATCGGTCCTCCTTGGTTGGGCCGTGGCGGGAACGGCACGATGCCGTTCCCGCCTTTGCCTGGGTGGAAGTCTAGGCCGCCGAACGAACGAGAGCGGTGAGATCGTTCACGTTCAGCTTCTTGCCGCTCGCGCCGCCGAAGAGGGCCGCCGCGCTCGAGTTCACGAGCCTCGGATAGGCGCCCGTGTTGTCGATCGTCGCGATGACGCACACGTTCTCCTTGACGGCGAGGCCATCGCCGACGAGCGAGAGCGCCACCTTGTGGGCGGTGCCCTTGTCGTCCTTGACTTCGAGCGTCACGCCGCTCGACTGGAAGCGAGCGCCCTCGCCCTTGCCGATGGCGCCGTAGTCCCACGTCATGATGTGGAGCTTGCCCCACGGAGCGAGACTCGTGATCTTGAGCTCTTCGCAGTTGCCCTTGCCGTCCGCGGCCTTGGTGTCGCCGACGCCGGCGTCGCCCGACAGCTTGATATAGGGCGGCGCATCGAGCGCCTGGACGACGCCTTGGCCGTCATCCTTGTTGATGTTGCCGAAGTAGAACATCTTCGGCGCGCCGCCGCCCTTGGGCTCGGCGAGCACCGCGAGGTCGAGGTCGGTTGCGGCCGTCCATCTCATGGTGACAGCGAGCGACTTGAAGGGGTCGACTGGCGCTTCCGCGCCCTTGCGTGCGAGATCCATTGGTTGTGCCTCGTGTGTTGGTTGTCAGACAACATCTCAAGCCTTTTCGGGCCTGTGTTGCCAAAAACACGCTAGCATTATTACGCGTCTATGTCAATAATTCGGTCGCTTGGATGTTTGGTGCAAATTAACTACCCCGATACCAATTTTGCTCTGCACAAATGAGGTGTGAGTCATGCTATGTGTCTTCCAAATATCCAGGCGGCGATGCGCTTCGCCCAATGAGGGGTGCGCCTATTCGGCGCACGCGCATCGCATGGCTCCCGGGGCAAAATTGGTACGGGGTTTGTTTTTCACACGCCGCAAAATCTCGTCAAAAGACTCGATTTGTGCGGGTGAAAAACAAAAAACCCGCCGCTTGCGCGACGGGTGCATCACTATGAAATTAGGCCTTTGCCTCGTCACCTTCGCGTTCGGGGAAGACGACTGAAGCGAGAATGCCAGTCGCGAGCAGTGTCCCGACGACGGCGAGGCTTGCCATCGCAGAGATGTGCTCGATCCCGAAGAGGTCGAGGAACGGCTGTCCGGTAATGGGTACGGAGACCAAGTCGAAGAGCGGAATCAACATCTTGAAACCGATGAAGGCCAAGATCGCGATGACCGCCTTCTCGAGGTGGCAGAGGAATCGCTTCGCTGCCGCGAGGAGGAAGTACATGGACCGAAGCCCCAAGACGGCAAAGATGTTCGAGGTGTAGATCAGGAACGGGTCCTGTGTCACCGCGATGACCGCCGGGACCGAGTCGAATGCGAACATCACATCCGAGAACTCGATGCAGACCAAGCACAGGAGAAGCGGTGTGGCATAGAGCATGCCGTTCTGCCACGTGAAGAAGTTGTGCCCCACAAGCCGCGGCCACACCGGGATGAAGCGCTTGACGCCGCGAATGGACCAGTGGTTCGAGTAGTCCTCGATCTCGTCGGTGTCATCCTTCTCGCGCATCCCCTGGAGCATCTTCCATGCAGACCAGAGGACGATCGCGCCAAAGCCGACGAGCACCCACTCGCCCGCGGCGAAGAAATCGCCCGCAACCAGGAGCGAAGTACCCGCACCGATGAAGAGGAGCCGCAAGACAATGGCGCCGAGAATGCCGTAGTAGAGAATACGGTGTTGCAGACCGCCAATGATGCCGAAGCTTGCGAAGACCGCCATGAAGACGAAGAGGTTGTCGACGGCGAGTGACTGCTCGAGCAGGTACCCCGCCATGAAGAGCGAGGCGTCCTCACCTCCGCGTGTAAGCAAGATGTGCCATGCGAAGAGGAGCGAGATTGAAACCCACACCACGCTCCACAAGGCTGCATTCTTGAACGTCACTGCCTTGTCGCCACGGTGGGCGTACAAGTCGATGACCAGCATGCCCACAATGGCGGTGCAGAAGAGCAGGACGCTAAGGAGGCTGTAGCCCCACACCTCCATCCCAAGCAATAAATTAATTGTGTTCATAAGGACTCCTTTTCGTTGTCCTCTGGACGCACATGTCCAGAGATTGTATACCATAATTGGGGATAGAAGTCAACCCCTTTCATGGTCCAAATAGTTTGGAAACACCCTAATCGTTCTAAGGATAATTTTAAATAGACAAAAAAACAACTAAAAAGCCGCCCATAAAGGACGGCGTCGGCGTAGAACTGCGTTAGCAGCTATCGCCCTCTTTGGCCCACAAGCTTGTCGCGTTGGGGAACCAGCTCATGAACGGGACACGCCAACCATACGACCGGACGCAGACAATGACGTCCTTGCCGGCATACGACTTGGCACGAGTGTTCAGGTCCTGGCTGTCCCACTTCAAGTAGAAGAAGAACGGGAACACGTACGGCGCATCATCGTTCCGATACACGTACACCTTGCCGGTGTCTGCGCGCACGGTTTCGATGCGGAACTGGTCATTCGTCGTGCCAGTGATGATCTTGTTCGAGGCGTCGACGATCTTCGCCTCATCAACGGTCGGCCAAGCCCACATCATGTAGGGGCCGCCGACGACAACCGTCAACGCAAGCACAAGTCCGATGAACTTTCCCTTCCACGTCATTGCGCGTTTGCTCCTCTGCTCCTGGTACTCGGTTGGTACTGGTACCAGGAGAGACTACCATACAGAACCATGCATGTCAACTATTCCTTCGTTTCGTAAAATTAAAACGCCCAGCCGGTGGTCCAGCTGGGCGCGAATGCGTTTACTACTCTGCGGCGAAGGTACTACTCGTATTGGACTCGCCGACGTTAGGCGCTGATGCCGCGGCCGGTGAGGAAGGCGCGGAAGCCCTCCGGCATCTTGGTCGCACGCGTGGCGATGGTCCGGGCAGCCGAGCTCTCGCGAGCATCGAACGTGCTGTCACCCGACCAGGCGCGCACGAGCTCCGTGGCCTCGGCTTCGCTCACCTCGCCCGGGGACGACTCGTCCTCGAGCACGTAGGCGGCGACGACGTCGGTGTAGAGCGCGGTCCAGCCGGGCATGTCGTGGCCGGCGTTCTCGCTCTTGGCGACGGCGTTGTTGATGACGGTCACGAGGTGGAATTCATCCGCGTCGACCTTGCCGTCGGCGAAGATGTACTTGCGGAGCGCGGCGACTTCGGCGGTGTCGACGACACCATCGGCGAGGACGGCGGCAGCAACGGCAATGGCAGTGAGTCCGGTGTACGTCTTCATTGGGTTGTGTCCTTTTTCCTGCAGGGTTGTACCTGGGTTTCCGGTGGACTTCCCAGGTGAATCCAGCATTGGATCCAAGGAACATGTTAGCATACCCACCAAATATGTCAAGCCCACTATTGGGTTGGGATGGTGGGGTGATCTCAAAGACCTTTAAGAAACAACGAAAAAGGCACCTTGCGGGTGCCTGAAGATAAAAAATGTTGAGATGAAAGAGCTTAGAGTGCGATGCCGTGCTTGCCGGCGGCGGTGACGAGCGGCGCAACGGTCGAGGGTGCGAGGCCAAGGGCAATGCACGTCGCCTTCACCTTGTTGACCTCGTTGGCGTCGAAGTTGTCGTCGGCACCGGCCACAGCGCAGCCGATCATACCGATGACGCGACGGACCGGTTCGGGCTTGGCGCGGGCGGCGTTGATCCACTGGAGGGCCTGGTCGTCGCCCATGGTGGGATCGATCATGTAGACGCCGTCGAGCTCGCCCCAGGTGGTCGTGATATCGGCCATCTTGAAGTGCGCCATGGCCGGGTGCTTCGTCAGCACCGTCATCGCCTTGCGCTTCTCGTTGGGGTCGAAGCTGCCGTCGGCCCAGCCGGTCAGAGTGGCGGACGCGACTGCCGCACGAAGGGTGTCCTTGTCGGTGTAGCGCTTGAACTCGGACAGACCCTGCTGCATCGCGCTGTTGACCATGGCGGCGAAGCCAGAGATGAGCATGCGCATCGGAGTAGTTCCTCTCGTGGTTGTGGTTTCGGGGTTCGAACGCAGGAGCGCGTTCCGTGCCTAACTTAGCATACTAGTAATGACCTGTCAAGCCCCCTCTCCAACGGTGCCGATGGGTCGCTAAAAAAGCTTATTACAGAACGAAAACAGGGCACACCGCCGTACGGCGGTGTGCCCTGTTTTCAAGCTAAAAACTATTTCTTAAAGCAAACGAGACAGCGGAGATTGCCTGTCTCACGTGGCTCAAATGGAAGCTTCGTGATTGCATTACCACAATCTGCGCACTGCCAGTTGCCCTCAAACATCTTGCGCTCACCATTTCCATTCCCATTCCCGCGACGCGTTCCCCCTTTCGAGGCGTGGCACGCTCGGCACAATAAGTTAGTAGTGCTTCGTGGTTCAAATGGAAGCTCTGTTATCGATCCTCCGCACGAACTACATGTCCAATTCCCTTGATGCATACTCTTAAAAACAAGACTAAATTTTTAAAACAATACTCTCCACACTACCGTATTCACTATCAAAACGCAACTCAACAAACACGCTAATGTCGCGCGCGCAAGGCCGCTTTAATGAACGCGTTAAAAAGCGGATGCGGGCTTAGGGGTCGAGCGTGAAATTCTGGGTGGAACTGCGTACCGAGGAAGAAGGGGTGCACCTTTTCTGGAAGCTCCACTATCTCCATCAGTTTCCCATCAGGCGAAGTGCCGGAAAAAACAAGACCTGTCTCCTCCAAGCGTTCAATGTATCCCGGATTCACTTCGTACCGATGACGGTGTCGCTCTCGCGCGACCTCCGCCCCGTACGCCCTCCGTGCAATTGTTTGCTTCTTCAAAAGCGCTGGGTACTCGCCGAGCCGCATGGTCCCACCATACTCCTGTCGTTCCAAAAGTTTCTTTTGCTCCGGCATAATGTCGATAACCGGGTGAGAGGTGTCGAGATTTACTTCCGTAGTGTGTGCCCCCTTTAACCCGGCGACATTGCGTGCGTATTCAATGATAGCGAGTTGCATGCCGTAACAGAGGCCAAAATACGGGATTTTGTTTTCACGGACGAATTTGATGGCGCGCATCTTGCCCTCTACTCCACGGTCGCCAAAGCCACCAGGGATCAAAACCCCATCATACTTTTTGAGCTCGCGGAGTTTGCGCGGGTCCTTCTCGTAGTCTATGGCATTGAGCCATGTGATACGGGGCTTTCTCCCGGCGTGATAGGCGGAAATCTTGAGCGCCTCGATGACAGAGATGTACGAATCCGAGAGCGTGAAGTCGCCCGTGTCGAAGTACTTGCCGACAACTGCGATGTTGACCGGCGTTTGCGCCGTCTTTGTCTTTGCAACAAAAGCGCGCCACCGCTTAAGGTCGCTCCCCCGCTTTGCCTTGAGCGAGAGTGCGTTTAAGAGCTTTTCGCTTATCTTGTCCTTTTCGAAGTTGATCGGAACGTCGTAAATGCTCTCGATATCCGGCGCAGAGATAACGTTCTCCCACAAGATGTTGCACGTCACAGCAATCTTCTCCTTCCTTCGTTTGTCGAGCGGCACCTCACTACGCGCAATGATGATGTCCGGCTGGACGCCGTAGGAGTTGAGCTGACGCACCGCGTTTTGCGTCGGACGCGTCTTCATCTCCCCCGTGACTTTTGGTATAGGGAGGTACGAGAGCATGATGAAAATGACATCACCGGGGTGGTTCAAGTGCATGACACGCGCCGCCTCGATAAAAAGGGTGTTCTGGTAGTCGCCCACCGTGCCCCCGATTTCTACCAACGTGATATCTGCCTTTGACACTTCTCCGGAACGCTCGATGCGACGGATAATCTCATCGCGAATGTGCGGGATTGCCTCTACGCACTTGCCTCGGTAGCTCAAGTTCCTCTCACGATCGATAACGTACTTGTAGACCATACCGCTCGTAACATACGAATCGTCGGTAAGGCTCGTGTCGAGAAAACGCTCGTAGTTGCCCATGTCCTGGTCGCACTCAAGCCCGGAACCAAGCACGAACACTTCGCCGTGTTCAGTTGGGTTCATCGTCCCCGCGTCCACATTCAAATACGGGTCGATCTTGATGGCGTTGACCTTGAACCCTTTGCCCTGAAGAATCCGCCCCATTGAAGCAGCGGCAATACCCTTGCCGACGCCGGACATGACACCGCCGATTACGAAGATATATTTATGTTTTTTAGAAGACATGTGGCTTTGTACAGTGCTGCGCTTTAATGCTTAGTGTTTCAAATATTTCTTGGTGATGTATCTGCGAACTGCGATGAAGCTTGAACCAATACCAAGTGCGATGCCGGAGAGAACGACGATGAGGAAGAGTTCGCCAAAGTTTCCAAGGTAGTACTCGTATACATTGACGCCGCCAAAAAAGCGCGCAGTCGGTCCTCCAAGATAGTAGGTAAGCGGAAAGAAGAGGACGAGGACGATAACCGCAGAAATGACCCCATGGAGAAACCCTTCGACAAGAAAAGGCCCTCGAATGTAGCGTTTCTCTGCACCGACAAGGCGCATGACAGAAATCTCTTCGCGCGCCGTGTAGATAGCGAGACGAATGGTATTAAAGGTGATGATGAGGGATATGAAGGCGAGGATGGCGACGATTGCGATGCCCAGAGTCTCTGCGCTGTCGATGACGCGAGCAAGGCGGTCGATGACCACTTTGTTTTGGTAGTAGTTGACCTTGTCGATAATGCGCTCGCCTGCGGGTGCTTCGGTATTTTTGTTTTCCAGGAAACGCGCGATAGACGCGTACTGCTCTGCGTCTTTGGCTTTAATATTCAGACTCGCACCCAGCGGGTTCTCACCAAGCTCCTCCAAGGCTTGGAGGGTCAAAATGTCGTTTGAGTGTCGGTCTTTAAATAGCGCGAGGGCATCCTCCTTCGAGGTGTAGGTCACCTTTTCGATCTCGGGGAGTGTGGAGAGTTCTTTTTGCAAAGCGAGGATTGCTGCCTCTTCGGCGCCGGTCAAGAAATACACGTTAACGTCTACCTTGTCTTTGATTTGCGCGAGGGCCGTCTCCATTATTGCACTGAAGAAAACGAGTGAACCGATCATGAAGAGTGTAATCGTCAAAACCAAAACCGACGCAAGGGAAACAAATCCATTGCGAAAGAAGTTGAGTATACCCGCTCTAATGACGCGCTTAAAATCAGTGAACATAGGCTTCGTTAATAATTAGAAATTAGGAATTAGTCATTACAAAACGTATCTCCCCTTTTTGTCGTCCCGAACGATTTTGCCTCGCTCCATAGTAATCACGCGTTTGCCGAGCGAATCAATGACGCCCTTGTTGTGCGTAGTCAAAACGATAGTCGTGCCAAGCTCGTTAATGTGCTGAAGTATCTCTACGATCTCTTTGGTATTCTTTGGATCTAGGTTGCCTGTTGGCTCATCGGCCAAAATGACGTCCGGTTGATTGATAATTGCCCGCGCAATGGCAACGCGCTGTTTCTCGCCTCCTGAAAGTTCATCCGGGAAGTTCCACATCTTGTCTCCTAAATCAACAAGCTTAAGAACCTCTGGAACATCAGATGCGATTTCTTCATCAGTGCGACCAGCAACCTCCATGGCAAATGCAATATTTTCATATGCTGTTTTGTGCGGAAGGAGACGAAAGTCCTGAAACACGACGCCAATCTTTCGACGATACGCGGGGATGTCCCGAGAATGAAGTCCGTGTACATCATTCGACTCAAAAAAGACTGTGCCAGAACTTGGCCATTCTTCGAGCAAAAGCATTTTGAGGAGTGTTGATTTGCCTGCGCCGGAATGACCCACAACGGAGACAAACTCCCCGGGGGCGACCGAAAAAGTGACGCTGTCGAGCGCTTTTGCATTATCAGAGTATACTTTTGAAACGTTATCGAAGTGGATCATTTCATTACAAATCTTTCTCTGCTTCAATAAATGGTCCTAACTCACCTCGCTCAAGCACCGCCTCTGTATCCCGGACCTCGACGTCAGTGCGATGATCTTTGACCAATTTGTATGGGTGAAGAACGTAGGAGCGCATCTGACTCCCCCATTCTGCCTCGGTGGTCTTCGAGACGTGGTACTTCGCCTCCTCGCTCGCCGCCTCTTCTTCTTTCCTACGGTAGAGTTTACCACGGAGGATCTCGAGCGCCCTATCTCGGTTGCGCTCTTGCGACCGCTCGGACTCGACATGAACCGCAATGTTGGTGGGAAGGTGCACAATCCTGACTGCTGTCTCACGTTTATTGACGTTTTGTCCGCCGGGCCCGCTTGAGCGCGCGAACTCAACACGTATGTCCCCCTCCGGAATCTCCACCGCCTCTGCTTTGGGAATTTCTGGAATGACGTCAACCATGGCAAATGACGTGTGCCTTTGCTTTTTTGCCGAAAAAGGTGAAATGCGAACCAGTCGGTGTACCCCTGCTTCGTTTTTTAATATACCATATGCCCCCTTACCACGAACATCGAAGGTGATATTTCTAAACCCGTTGTGGTCATTCTCGTTTTTATGAAGTATAAAGAGCTCCCATCCGCTGTTTTCAATAAAAACGCGGTACATTTGGAAAAGCATGCGAGCAAAGTCTTCCGCATCATCCCCTCCCGCGCCTGCGAAAATGGTTAGGATTGCATTGCCTTTATCATGCTTACCGACACCTAGAGCTCCTTCTTTCAGTTCATTGTACTCTTTGACGACTTTCTGAGCACGATCCTTGTCTTGCCAGAAATCGCTTGCCCCCATCTCTTTCTCAATCTCGGCAAGACGTTTTTCAATCTGTTCCCTCCCTTTCATTGTACTATTATACTCTAAAAATTGTTCTTTGAGAACGAACCGTTACTCATATCGCAATTCTATAACGTCTCCGTCTCTCATCCGATAATTAAGGAGTTCTTCGCTCTCCTCTCCGTTTACCGTCATGCGTACGGAGGAACCGAAATCCATACTGTCCCTACCCCATATAGCAAAGAAGTTGCCGAGTGTTGTGTCTTCCTCTAGCACCATGCCTGGGAACTCAAGGTGAATGACACCGTCTGCAGCATGCGTGTGTACTGCGGCCATACCCATTTGCGTGTCAAAAGTTCTCACGCTGGCGTACTGTGGACCAACTCCTATGTCCGCCGGGATGGCCATCTTTTCTCCCTTGTTGTAGACATGGAGAGTCGAGTGCCAGTGGATACCGCTCTTCGAGATAACCTCCCCCTTGTCTGTAGACGCCGAACGCGACCACCACACTCCTGCGACAAGCAGTACGATAATCCCCCCGATAACTATGATGTTTCTCATGATTGTTGGGCGTTGGTTACTTTTTAAACCCTGAAGCCAGAGGTCGGGATTGAACCGACGGCCTGACGCTTACGAAGCGTCCGCTCTACCAACTGAGCTACTCTGGCGCAACTTGCATTATAGCCTACTTTATCTATTACGGGAAAGCAGTTTACGGGCTTATTTTGCGCGCTTACTCAACGCTCGGCCATTCCTTCCACGCCCTATGTTTAGTGCAGCATACGTTGGAGTTAGAGAATCACAATTGGGGCACAAAAGACGCAAGTTGGTCTCTTTATTGTTCCGCCAATTGCCATCTATATGATCAGCAACCAGGGGAACTAGCCTGCTTTTTGGATTAACTTTTGCCCATCCGCACAAGCAACACTTATTTCCAAACTTTTTCCGCAAGTACTTTTTTACATGAGTGGAAACTACTCCGATGTTAATTAAACCACCCACCTCTCCAGCCTTCCATTTTTTGATATATTTTTCATACTGATACGCATGCTGACATTTATTGCTGCAGTACTTATATCCTGCACGAGCAGTCTCTTCTCCGCAGTTTAAACAGTCTTCCCTGGGTTTCTTTGGGTTTGGCATCTCCTCATTATACCCGAATCGGCGACCAATATCAAACTCTAAAAGTGGTCGTCATTTTGGGATGGAATACCCTTTCAATCAAAGCCGGAGGAGGGAATCGAACCCTCGACCTCCATCTTACCAAGATGGCGTTCTACCACTGAACTACTCCGGCGGCGACCTCATCATAATATGCGATTTTCAGCGATTACGCAAAAACCGCCCCGACGTAACGTCGGGGCGGTTTTTGTCTATGCGCGGGCGATGGGATTTGAACCCACGATCTTCCCCGTGACAGGGGGATGTGTTAACCAGGCTACACCACACCCGCATGACTACACTTTACACGTTTACATAGCTTACTCTGATTTCATAGACTCGTCCAGCGTTCTTTTTTATGACGGTGACGGGGATTTCACACCCCCCACACCAAATAACATCTTCTTCTTGTCCCGGAGGTGAGGATCGAACTCACGACCTTCTCTTTATGAGTGAGATGCTCTACCACTGAGCTACTCCGGGCTGTTTTGGTGGGGGGTGTGCCCGCGACCTGTCCGGTTTGAATCGGACCCCCTGCCCTCGTATCAGTATACAATTCTACACACGTCTCCCCAAGGGTCAACTATGTGTGCATAAAAAAGCCGCCGGGATAACCCGAACGGCTAGCGATAGTCAAAAACTTAATTAAAGGTCGAGATGGCAAGATCTTTGTTGTCGAATCGCACAATGGGAACACTGGGCGATTCTCCGACATCAACCTCAATCACCACAGCGTGACCAACCATCGTCCACTTGAGCTCCGGGCTCACGTTGGATGACGCGAAGAACTCCTGGCCAACTTGACCCTCAAGGCGAAGGTAATAGAAGTCACCCTCTTTGGCGACCGCTACCACAAACGTCTCGATGCGCTTACGCTGCACTACATCATCAATGCGGACATTTCTGCCGCGGTTCACGAGCGCAACTTGGTAATCCCGAAGCGCTTCTGGGACAGTGCGGCCGACACCCGTCACTTCATAGTTTGCAACACTTACGAACGCAAACATCTTCACGAGCCCATCACCACCCTTTAGGGGCATGAAATACGTGGGCTCGCCGCCAACATTGTAGAGAATCGGGGATGAGGCCGTAAACCCAGCCTCGCGAACGCCCTTTGCGTTCTGTGCCGAAGCCTGCGCTGCCTGCTCGCTTGCGCCAGCAACCATGTAACGGCGAACTTCTTTTGTACGAGCATTCACCATCACAAAGCTGTTCGTCGCTTGGGCAGAACCAGACCCCGACTGTATGCCCGAATACCAGTAGGCTTTGCCATCGGCGCCGTAGACCAACTCCATACCAGGAGTAGTCTCTACCACGTCACGTTTCGCGAAGAGGGCATTCCAAAAGCCATGGACAAAGTCTCCCCAATTGTCGAGCTGCGCGGTCACGATGTCTTCCGGCTGCATGCGATCAACCCACGCAGGCGTATTTGCGAGAGAATAATCGCTGATCTCACCCGTTTGGGCGTCAATCACGACGACGCCGACCGTATCCTCGCCGCTGAATCCAACTCTCCGCTCGAACTTGGTGACGACCCAGTATGGGCGACCATTGTCATCAATCTCGAAAACATAGTCTATCAACCCCATCGATGCGTAGCCATTCGTGCGCAAGTGCCGAACGATATAGTCACCAAAGTATCCACCCTTGTGGAAGTAGCGAATGGCAAGATCGGTGTATCCATTCGGACGAGTGACGGGAGTGCCCATCCTTGCCGGCTCTGTACGCCCACTGGCGACCATAGAAGTATGCGGCTTAATCGCCGTAACCAGATGGACGTTTGATGGATCAGTCGCACTCACCATGACATAGCCAGGGGTGACATTGTTCGCCCACCACTTGAAGAACCCTGAGTGTGCAAGAGGACCTACCCAAACGAGCTTATCGTTGAAGCAGAGCTCTTCCTCAACGCCCTCATCATCAAGTACACTGAAGCAGCCGTTGACTCTTTGGATGGTCAGCGTGTCGAGGTCGACACGTGAACCTAGTCCAGGAACTCCTTCGACGCGTTTGTTGCCAATCTGGAGAGCATACCCGGCATCGACAATGCGATACTGGGTGCTGTCGACCGGGGAAACATCTGCACTGAACTGGCTTTCGACAGGCGTACCGAGGAGTTTGCGATAGCTATCAGCATGTAGCAAGCTCCAAGTCGTGAGTGGCATTATCACCATAATCCCCATGGCGGCTAAGCCAATCAGCACAAGTGCAAACTTAGAGACTTCCTCCTCATAACTACCGCGTCTCCCATACACTCCGACAACAAGACAGACGCCGAGAAGTAGGAGCAAGATCCAATTCTCGTAGAAGTTCCAGGCGAAGACTGGCATAAAGAGCCAGCCAAGCAAGCCAAAGAAAATACCAGCAACAATAGGAATCCAGACTCTATCAGACTTTGATTCAGGGTCAGCAAGTGCGAACCCTACGAATGTGAGAACTGCAGCGAGAACGCCGTAGATCCAAAAGTACATTCCGTATACTCCTCTCTGGAGCATGTTGCCCCAAAAAACTATAGTGGAATAAACGAGAAAAGTCAAGATGCCTGGTCAGCATGCCCGAGCCTTGATAAACACGAGCAATTGCAAACGACGTACAATTATGGTATAAAAAGACATTGATCGCGGGGAAGTGTAACGGTTGCACACGAGGCTCATAACCTTGAGGTAGCGGGTTCGACTCCCGTCCCCGCAACAAGTACAGTAAAAACGCGTGCCGTTAGGTGCGCGTTTTTACTTTTGCTTTTGCTATACTGAAAGTAATGGCAGAAAAACCGCCCAAAATGTACGAAGCCGAGCCTGCGGGATCCCTGGATCATTTATCAGAGCAGGAACGAATCGAACGATATATCCGCTCTTTTGAGGAGCCGGCAGACCTGCTCCTTCTGCAACTAGACGCAAGCATCAGGAGGGGTGAGTATCCGTACGTGATTGGCCTTGAGGCATCGGGGCGCATTCCAGCACTCATTGTGGGTAAATATATTTCAGAACTATACAAGCGAGGTGGCCAGCCACCTCCTCAACGTCTGTTTGTGGCTCCGCACTATGAAGCAACCTCAACCCCTCAACTCAAGGCCCTGTTTGATGACGCAGAAAAAATAAAAAGTGAGGGTAAAAGAGTACTTATTATTGACGACACATTGTTTAAGGGTGACAGCCTCATTGATGCGACGCGAGAATTACGGAAATACGGCATTCCTTTCGATATTGGAATCTTCTTAGCAATCAACAAGAATCCCGAGGATGTCGAACACATGAAGGGCTTCCTCGAGGCGAGCGCCTTTTATGTCGGTGATTTTACCGTGTACACGGACGAAATGGATGATGCGGCTGTGCCCCGCCCCATTGAAAAAAGAAAAGATTTGTTGGGCGTGCGCCGCTTCCCTAGGATGGTGATAGCTGATCTTGACCCCACCCCCTCGCCGATTAGCGAAAGGGACATTCAGGATGCAGATGTGTTTCGCCTCGGCAGAGAACACATTGATGCATTAGTTAACAATCTTGTACAGAAACACACTAAAAACTGATGCGTGAGACAAAACAAAACGTCCGCTTCCGCGGACGTTTTGTTTACACAAAGTGAAACTCTTCAAACACTTTGCGATAGAGGTTAATGATACGCTCTGTTTCGCGTTTTGAAAGATAGAAGTTTGTTCCTTCGTGCGCAATTTGGTTTCGAATTTTGTGCGCCTCCCACGCTTCGTTCAAAGTTTTGAAGTCACCGATTACCGCGCCCTTTAACTTCTCCCCTAACGTATCGCCGACATACCCGGCAGCGTCGAGTACTTCGTCAAGCATTGAGTCTGCCTCCATGATGGCGAAGCGCCAGTCGGACTCATTTTGTGAATCAATATAATCGAGCACGCGCTGCCATTTGAGGTTGCGGTCTGCAAGCGACTGGCGCTCGAGATACTTAATCTGCACTTCGCCATATTTCTCCTCCATCGCTTTGTCCAACTTCCTGTGCTTTACTACCGCGTATACGATAAGGCCGAGGATGATAAACGTTAGTATCCAAAAGAGAATTTTCCAAATGGTGAAGTCGGTACGTGCAAGCCAATCGAGGAGCCACAGAAGAAAGAGGTACGCCCTTCCCAAGAGGTAGAGCAACAGGTTGAAGAAATATTCGACGTTTAAATAGTTTGGTTCAAATGGCGCCATAAACAATTACGATCTGATTTGCTCGATTGCGACTCCAGCAGCGAACAGGGCGGCTTCGTTCCTGTGGGCCGCCATAAACTGTATGCCTAGCGGAAGCTTCTTTCCGTCTCGAAGTGTCGTGCCCGATGGGACTGACAAAGCAGGAACGCCGGCAATGTTCGCAATGACGGTAAAAATATCTGCGAGATACATAGAGAGCGGGTCCTGCGACTTCTCTCCTATGGAGAAAGCGGGTGTCGGAGTCGTGGGGGTCATGATAACGTCAACCGCTTCTTCTCCCGCAAACACGGCGCACAACTCCTTGCGCACAAGCGCGCGCACAGCGGTTGCTTTGTTGTAATACGCATCGGCATGCCCCGCAGAGAGCACATACGTGCCGAGCAAAATCCTCCGATGTGCTTCGTGGCCAAACAGAGCACGCGTCTCCAGGTAGTCTGCGAGGAGAGAGCTCCCGCCCTTGTACGCTCCGTACTTTACACCATCAAAACGTGCAAGGTTGGTGGACACTTCTGCAGGAATGATCGTGTAATACGCGGGCAAAGAATACGGCAGGAGCGGAAGGCTGATTTCTTTTACCTTTGCGATACCGGCACGTTCAAGTTTGGCGACTATTTCCAAGAAGTTCGCCGAAATGTCTTCGTCAACTCCGTTCTTCACGAAATCCCCCGGAACTCCTATGACAAGGGGGCGGCGCAATTCATCAGTCGCTGGCGAGGCCTCAATAGAGGTGCTGTCGAGCGGGTCTTGACCGGCTATTGCTTTGAAAATGAGTTTACAATCTTCGACTGTCTTGCCGATGGGGCCGATGACATCGAGCGATGAGCCCATGGCGATGAGGCCGGAGCGGGAAACGCTTCCGTACGTCGGCTTGAGGCCCACTGTGCCACAAAAGGCAGAGGGTTGGCGTACAGAACCTGCAGTGTCAGATCCAAGTGCCGCGAGGGCGAAATCTGCGGCAACAGCCGCTGCTGACCCACCCGAGGAACCGCCCGCGACACGTGTTTGGTCATGCGGGTTCCTTACTACACCGAAAGCGGAGTTTTCGGTTGAGGCGCCCATCGCAAACTCGTCCATATTCGCACGACCAAGAAAAACGGAATGGTGTTTCTTAAGTCGCATTATTGCGGTCGCATCATACGTCGCACGATACCCTTCCAAAATCTTTGAAGCGGCTGACACTTTTCGCCCTTTGATGAGAATATTGTCCTTGATTGCGAGTGGGATGCCGCAAAGCATCGGGCTTTCGGCGCCTTTTGCCTTTATGACTTTGTCCGCCTCCTTCGCTTGTGATTCAGCGTCGTCAAAAACCTCGAGGTATGCGTTAATCTCGCCATTCCCCTCCTCGACGCGCTTCAGATAGGCCGTGGTTAAATCGCGAGCGCTAAACTCGCCCCTTAGTAGCCCCTCGCGCGCTTTTGAAATTGTGAGTTCTTGTAATGCGATCTTCATCAGAAATAAGAGCTTAAAGAATCTTTTTGACTTTGATATACTGCCCCTCACGCTGTGGCACCTCGGCAAGCAAGTCTTCAGAATAGACTCCGCTCTCGTGCGGCTCTCCGTCTTCACGCATTACGTTGCGCACAAGACCCAGATCACTTACCCCAGAGGTGTCTCCGCTCACCTCTTTTATCTTCGAGACATAGTTCAAAATCGCTCCTAGGTCCCCTCGAAGCGCTTCTAGTTGTGTGTCGGTAATCTTTACTCGCGCAAGTTCTGCGAGATGTTGGATTTCAGTCTTTTCCATACACGATATATCTCTTATAGTAACAAAAAAAACATCAGAGAGGAAGACAAAACGGACGCCTGTCAAGTGTACAGTCTACGACCCCGTGATACAACACAGGAAGAATCCTTCGCGCGGAGAGACGAATGTCCTCTCGCAATTGGGAAATCCTTGGGGTGGACCACGTCGCTATTGCGGTAATGCAAGAGACATTCGACTCATGGAAGGGGGTTTGGACAAAAATCTTCGGCGGGCGAGTATTCTATGACATTGCGGATGCAAACCCTGGCGGCAGTTCAAGTATGCGGCTCTGCGGCATCAAGGCAGGCAATCTATCCATTGCTCTCATCGCAGGAATCGACCGTGAAGAAAAATCTCAGGTCACAAAGTATGTCGAACGACATGGGGATCACAGCATCCAGCATATCGCTGTGGCAATAAAGAACATTGCGGCATTCCTCGATGAATCAAGGGAGAGGGGTGTCGGTTTCCTGGGTGAACTTCTGCAACGTCAGGATCCGTGGGGTGGCGAAATAAAACAGATTTTTGGATATCCCTTTGACGAAAGACTGCCGTCAGACGAAGCCCCATTTTTTGAATTCGTAGAGCGACCACAAGTGGGTAGTACTTTTTCTTCAGGCGACAGTTTCTCCTCCGATTTCGCCCGGGATCTCTACCACGACGTCGAGGAGGCGGCGCGAGAAGAACACCATGGAGTCTTCATCCCCCGTCGCATATTGGATAGTTTGAAGACTAGCGCAAAGTAATCTTTGCGCTTTTTGTTTGACGCCACCTTGGAAAACAGTTAGTCTGACGGCAGAGAGCGGGGCAAAAACACAATGGGCGAAATCGTAGGTGCCGTGCTTCTTTCGCATATTCCACGACTTATGATGTCGGCGGAGGAGCGAGCGAGATACACGCAAGGCAAGGGTACTACTTTTTTCGACGCTTACGCGCGCATTAAAGAGAAGCTTGCGGCGCTAGAGTTCGACACCTTCATCGTCTTTGATACGCACTGGAATGCACTCACGCACATTGTGGTTGACGGTCGGGCACGCCACCGAGGAATCTACACCTCGGAAGAAGTGCCCACTATGATACACGATCTCCGCTTCGACTACCCTGGTGACCCAGAGCTTGCAGAGGAAATCGGGTACACGGCTAACGACATGCGGTTTTTGATCCGAGTCATGCGGTCGACAGAGAAACACCTGCCATACCACTATCCAACACTTGTGCCGATGCACTTCCTAAACACGAGGAAGAAACGACGAGTTCTCCCCATTAGCAACAACTTCACGACGTCGGTGCAAAACGATCTCGATCTCGGGGCTGCCATCCGCGAAGCCATCGGGAAAAGTGGTCGCCGTGTCGTATTGGTCGCGTCTGGAGGCCTCTCCCATAAATTCCATCCATTTGATGAGCTTTTCCAAAAAGCTTCACCTGACTTGGCAAACATTCCTCCCGAGAATAGAGCGATGGATGAACAGATTATTGAACTTCTGAAAGCCGGGCGACATGAGAGGGTCATTGACCTTGCCCCCGCATATCGCCGCGTTGCCTCACCAGAGGGTCGCTTCTCGCACTACCTCCGCATGGTAGGTACGCTCGGCGGGCAGTATTGCACACTTAAGGCCGAGCAGTTGGGCGAATACGAGGCCGCTGTCGGCACGGGCCAAGTGAATCTTTGGTTCGATGTACCGCATTGATACCACCACACTGGTGGTTTTTTCTTGACAAACAGATCAAAAAAGAACACATTTCAGACAGAAAGATGTGGTAGAGGAAACGTATGAATCGCCTTCCTCATGGCATCTACGCGATGCTTGTCACGCCCATGGATGAAGAGGGGCGCATCGATTACGGCGCCCTTCGCGCAGAGATCGACTGGTGCGCAACACACGGTGCCGATGGAATTGTGGTAACACCAAGTATTGGTGAATTCGCTTGTCTCGATGACATCGAGCGGTGGGCATGCTTCGGCGTTTGCGCCAACCATGTCGCAAAATACCACCCACGGCTTCGCCTTATCGCGACCACTGCTGACACATGCCTTTGGAAGATCCGCACCCACACGAAAAGGGCAAGAGATCTCGGGTACATGGCGGCGCAGGTCGTTCCCCCATATTATTGGGTGCCCGACAAAGACGAAGTGTTCCAACACTTCAGCGAGGTGGCGGCCTTAGGCCTCCCCGTTGTGGTGTACCATAATCCAAAGCTCTCCAAAGTGAGTATTTCTCCAGAATTTGCTGGTAGGCTCGTGCGCATCCCCGGTGTTGTGGGAATGAAAGAAGTAAAGACTGATCGGCAATCGCATCTCGAGCCTTTGTTCATTGAGGTGGGTGGGGTCGTTCCAATTTTCACGACATTCCGAGCATTTTCCACAGGACTGGTCCTTGGTTCTGGTGGCGGCTTCGTGAACATCTTTGCACTTGAGGCCGTGGTCGCCATGTGGCGCATCTTCGACAAGACGGGGAGATCTGTTGTCCACCGCAAAATCGAGGATATCCAGAACCAGACCAATATCACCTTCCCCCGCGGTGGAGAGGACAACCAGCGACATGTCGGGTCGACAAAGCTCGCTGCATCCATTGTCACGGGTATCGACATGGGGAAGCCACGCGCACCGTATATGCTACCCAAAAACGACTTCGAGCCGCAGTTACGGAAGAATCTAGCAATATTGCGCGAGACTATCGCAGCATAAGACATCGCATAAAATAAAAGCCCTCCGATTCTAATCGGAGGGTATTTTCTTTTACTTTAGTTTGGCACGAAATCGCAGATCATCTGCGGCTCGGTAAAATATTCCAAGCTCCACTTTCCACCTGCGCGACCAGTGCCGCTGTCCTTAACCCCACCAAAAGGCGCTCGGAGATCGCGGACAAAATGGGAGTTGACCCACACCATGCCCGCCTCAATGCTCTGGGCAACGCCATGTGCGAAACCCACATCGCTTGACCACACGTTCGAGGAAAGACCGAATGGCGTCGCATTCGCGAGCGTGATGGCATCATTCGCATCAGCAAACGGCGTTACGGTAAGCACCGGACCAAACACTTCTTCTTGGAAAATCCGCATCTCTGGCGTTACTTCTTCAAAGATCGTTGGCACAACGAAGTTTCCGTTTGCGCACCCTTCTCCTACAAGGACCGTGCCGCCATGAGAGAGGCGCGCACCCTCCCCTTTTGCCATCTCAATCATCTCCATTACCCGATCGCGGTGTTTCCTTGTAATGACCGGGCCAATCTCAGTGCCGTGCTCCATGTGATTGCCAATGCGAAGACTTGCGGTGTAATCCTTAAGTCGCTGCATAAAATCATCATAGATGCCTTCTTGGAGCAAGAGACGAGAACCCGCAACACAGGACTGCCCTTGGCTTCTCCAGATGCTTCGCGCGACACCCTTGACCGCGTCGAGAGATGCATCGCTGAAGACAATGTTCGCTCCCTTGCCGCCCAGCTCGAGCATTGGCGGAGTAAGGCGCACTTTCGCGTTTGCGACATTGATCGCCTTCCCAACAGGGACGCTGCCGGTAAACGAGATGCGCTTTACACGCGGATCAGCAACTAGTGCTTCGCCTGCTTCTTTGTCTCCGACAATGATGTTGAAGACCCCAGGAGGAATCCCCGCCTCGTTGGCTAGCTTACCAAGCTCAAGCACCGCGAGAGGCGCCCACAACGGAAGTTTCAAGACCACCGTGTTTCCTACAGCAAGAGCTGGCGCCACATGCCATGAGGAAAGCATGAGCGGGCTATTCCATGGAATGATGATGCCCACGACTCCAACCGCATTGCGGTAGACCGTTGTCGAAGCGCGACCTTTCCGATCTAGAAATGCTGTTTCTTGCTCGAGAACTTCTTCCTTGAGGTCGCCACCTCCGACTGCTTTAGCAAACATCTCGAAGTTCTGCGCCGCACGATCTGCGTCGTGACCAACACACTCCGAAAGAAGTTTGCCTGTTTGGAGCGCCTCAAGTGTTCCGAGACGTTCCTTGTTTGCTCGTAGCAACTGGGCTAGCTTAATCAGTGCCCCCGCGCGTTCGAAGCGCGATGCCTTTGCCCACCCGCTTTCACGAAAAGCACGATCTGCAACGGACACAGCAAATGTCGTATTGTGGGCATCTCCGACGTGGAAGGTGCAGACTCGCTCACCTGTAGCAGGGTGGACAATAGTGAACCGCTCTCCCGAAGGGTGAGCATAGACACCTTCTCGGAAAAAAGACGGGGTATGATACGCCATGGGATCGACAATCGTCCGCCAATCCATTGGTTTTTCTCCACTCAAGTCTCCCCAGCTTATACAACAAAAAAATGCCCCCTGCAAATCAAAGTGGCATTAGTTGGTCATTGCTAGAAACTCTTTTTCAGTGAGAACCTTTACTCCGAGTTTTTCTGCTTTTTCAAACTTGGAACCAGGATCTGCCCCGGCAATAACGAAATCGGTTTCTTTTGAAACGGCGCTCGAGACATGCCCCCCCAACAGTTTAATTTTTTCTTTAGCTTCATCGCGCGAGAGCGCCTGGAGCGCTCCGGTTAATACAACATTCTTCCCCGAAAACGGCGTGTCCTTACGACGACGCACCTGATACGGCTTTACGGTGACGTACTTCAAGAGGCGGGTGACTTGCTCTCTGTTCTCTGCTTTACCGAACCAGTGAACGAGCGACTCGCCGACAATACTGCCAACACCCTCGATTTTTTGTGCTTGCCCTATCGTTGCTTTGCGCACGTTCTCCAATGTTTCAAACTCGGAGGCAACGTCCTCGGCGGTCTCCTCACCTACGTGTGGAATAGAAAGGGCAACCAAAAACTTTGGCAACTCAATGACCCGCGCCTTCTCAATGGCAAGAAAGAGCTTTTCTGCCTTCTTTTCTGCAAAACCAGGGAGTACTTCAAGATCACCCCTCTCAAGGGTAAAGATGTCATCGTAGTCCGAGACAAGACTCTGATCTAGCAAGAGATCAATAATCTTCGGACCGAGGCCTCCGATATCAAAAGCTCTTTTGGAAACAAAGTAATAAAACTTGCGTTGCTTCTGTGCGAATGAGTTCTTGTTGACGCAACGCCACGCCGCCTCACCGGGGACACGCTCAACCGCGCCGTCGCCGCCACATTCGGCGACGCGTTTCGGAAACTCATAGGCCCTTGCCCCCCTTGGTCGCATATCCGTGACAACTTGGACAATATCTGGGATCACGTCGCCTGCTTTTTGGAGGATTACCGTGTCTCCAATACGCACATCGAGACGTTTGATCTCATCTTCGTTGTGGAGTGTTGCCCGCGAGACAGTTGTGCCAGCTACTTGCACAGGCTCGAGCTCTGCTACGGGCGTCAACACCCCAGTCCGGCCAACCTGAAGCACAATATCATTGACGATTGTTGTGACCTGTTCAGCAGGAAACTTGAAGGCAATCGCCCATCGGGGGCCTTTCCCTGTGTACCCAAGGCGGTCTTGGTATTCTTTTTTGTTTACCTTCACGACCACCCCATCGAGCCAATACGCCTCTTTTGCGGCGCGTTTCTGCCATCTCTTCCAAAATGCAATCACCCCCTCTATGTCGGCGCACTTCTCGAAATGCTTGTTTACCTTGAACCCCAACTCTGCAAGCCTCCGCAACTCTTCTTCTTGTGTTTCTGGGAAATGTCCCTCTGTATGCGAGAGATCATAAATAAAATTGTCGAGTTTGCGTTCGGCGACGACTTTGGGGTCGAGCTGGCGAATGGCTCCCGCCGCGGCATTTCTTGGGTTCGCGAACACTTCTTCCCCAGCTTTTTCGCGTTTTTCGTTAATACGTTTCAGCTCTTTCGAAGGGAGCCACACCTCTCCTTCGGCAACAAGATCGATGTCTTCGCGCAACTTAAGCGGGACCGATTCGATCGTGCGTACATTTGTGGTGACATCTTCGCCCACCTTCCCGTCGCCGCGCGTTGCGGCTGTCTCCAAAACTCCCTTCTTATACGTCAGGATGATTTTGAGGCCGTCAATTTTGAGCTCGGCGGTATACTTAGGCGCAATAGAGCGACCATACTCTTCCTTGAGAAGACGCTTGACTCGCTCATCAAAGCTCCTTATCTCCTCTTCAGAAAACGCGTCATGGAATGACCATTGCCGCACTTGGTGCGTAATCTTTTTAAACCCCTGGAGTGGCTTGCCTGCGACACGCTGGGTCGGCGAGTCGGGTGTTACGAGTTCCGGATATTCTTCTTCAAGCTTCCGGAGCTCATGTTTGAGTGAATCAAGTGCAGATTGAGAAATCGTCTCCTTGTCGAGCACGTGATACGCGTATCGGTGCTTCTGGATTGTTTCCCTAAGCAACGCCGCACGTTCTTTGATCTCTTTGTTCAACTGCTTTGCCATAAGATTAGTATGTAATCCGTATCGTTCTCTCCACTCTGCGCGGATAGTTCTCATCGCATGTATTGAATCCGCTTGTGGTGATCTGCGTCACTGCCCCCTCCGCCTCCTTTTCGACAAGAACTATCGCACAAGCATCATTTGTGAGTGTTAGGTTAAACCGTGTCTTTGCGGAGTTGGCTGTCTCGTCATAGATAGTCCAAGAGCTCGCAATATCCTGCCCGTTACAAAGCACCCCCGAAGATGGTGGGCTCGAGAGTGTTGATGTGGCAAAGACACTCTCTCCAAAACCAGGGTATCGAATGTCCCACAAAAGGGCGCACTCGCCGCCCCCATCAGCGGCATAGAAGGCGAACTGCGAATCTCGTCCTGCGGAAGAAAGAGTAATGCCCTTTTCAATGATTGAGAGGAGGCCGAGAGCAACCGTGAGAAGAATGCTCGACAAAAGCACCGCCAACAAAAGCGTGTACCCTTCCTTAGCTTGTCGCTTATGGCTTATGGCTTTTAGAAGTTTCATGCGTTTAAATTGAACAGGCTTTGCTAACAGCTAAAAACTGAAAGTTAACAACCGGAATCATTTCCAATGAAAGATATGCTCGCGAATAGTGAAGTCGCGCGGGTGCCCACGACGATCCCACGCAATAGTGACATCAATAGTTGCTTCACGATCCGCAACCGTCTCGGCTATGCGCACCGACCTTCGAAACACCGTATCATTACCACTCCCGTGGTTGTAGATGCCACTTGCCGAAAGTCTTAGGACAGGGCATGTCGTTGGGCAACCAACAATGTCATTAGGTGGAGTGGCATTCACGTCAATGCGACAATCTGTAGCCGTACATGCTGGCTCAAGGCGGCTCAGCCAATCGTTCTCCGCAAGAGAGTTGTTGTCCCGAGTGTTGCGGACAAACTCCACAGCTTCTTGGGCAAGATAGAACGCCACAATTTGGTCACGCGCGACATCAGAGGAAACTAGCCCCTTCGACGCCACGGTCATGGTACCCGTCAACGCAAGCACAAGAACCGATATGGCAACGAGCGCCTCGATAAGCGAGAACCCTTCATGCAGTTTTAGATCCTGTCTGTATGCCATACGTTACGTTATGAATCTAAGAGACGCTGAGTAATGAGTGTTTGCAGATTAAATGTCGCCTCCTCAATGTCTTTTCTGCCAGCAGTGCCCACTACCACTAAAAGCGCCTTCGGCTGAACACCGTCCCCCGAGAATGCCCCAGTGACAAAGAAACGAAATTCCGTAATGGTGAGTGCAGGGTCGGTAATGCCGAGCCAGTCACTGCACAAAAAAGGGCTACAATTTGTCGATTTCTCAATGCGACCTGCGTTGAGGCGGAAGGCGACCGTCCTTGATTGAGAATCCAAAAATGCTATGAACTGTTCTCCATTAACCTGGCAAGGTAGTGGGTCCGTAAGAGTTCCTCCTGATCCGCAATGATACTTCGTACCCACGCGCATACTTCGCGCAATGTTCTCAACGGTGAAATTCAAGTTATCCATAACGATGCGGGATGACTGCGCCTTTCCTGAGGCGGTACCGAGTGCAGTTAATGCACCGACGGCGACCGTGACGACAACGGTAAAAAGCCCGAGCGCAACGATCATCTCAAGCACCGTGAACCCCTTTTGCGACTTTTGACTTTTAGACTTTAGCATCTGGTTAGAAAAAGCTATCGACGGACAGTTATCTGCCCGTTTGACCACACTTCAACCGTTCGCGTATCGCCGCGAGAAGAGGACACGGCGATCGCGGCATACGCATAGAGAGAACCACCATTATCTCGGATCTGCGCTTCCGGATTGGGACGCACATACGTAATGTGAAGTGCGGGAACCGAAATACACCCCCCTCCCGGAGAGGCGTAAACACACAACTGTGACAGGGTGTGCCCTTGTTGCATGGCGTACTCGTCCACCTGCTCAGCGCAGACATCACCTACACACCCCCCGTAAAACCCATCTGAATCGACATCGGCAAAAAGAGTGAAGTGTGTATTGTCGCTCGTCGCGAAGTAAATCCCATGTCCAGGGAACGTACCGCTCCCCGCGCCGAATTCCCGAACACTGGTGCCAAACACCTGCGCCTCACGTACTGTCAGAGCTATCTCGTGAGCCAAGTTGTCCAACGCAATGCGACTAGAGAAGCTCGGATAGTTGAAGAGGGTAATGGCAGAGATGATGACAAAGATGGAGATTGTCACAATGAGTTCCACCAACGTGAAGCCTTGCGCGTAGCGGCGTGTGTTGCGCCCCCGTGCGGGCACACCTGCGGCAAAATGAGTAGGTGGACTAAAAAACATACAGGACAAAGAGATTCTGGAGATCAAAGAAGCCGATATCAAACAAGAATGCGAGGAAGGCGCCAACGACGAGGAATGGCGCAAACGGAATTTCACTTTGTAATGATATTGTATCTCGCCCCCATCTCGAAAACAAACGTCTGATTGAGAGCGCGGCAAGCCCGAAGAGGGCACCTATCCAAAAGGAAAGGACCAGCCCCGCAATGCCGAGTGACGGTCCGAGGAGCCAGCCCAGTCCTAGTGCCAGCTTTGCGTCGCCAAAACCCATCCACCGCCCTTGCGATAAAAACCAAATACCCGCAAAAAAAGAAAAAAAGATAAGTCCTGTGATGAAATTTTCAATTTTTAATGACGAATCTCCAAGCAAGCTCCAATTTCCAAAGCCTAAAACAGTGAGGAACGCGAGCGCATCGAAAACATAGACGAGTATATTGGGGATGATTTTGTGGCGGGCGTCATACACGGTAATGGCAAGAAGCACAGAGAAAATAAGTATGTAGAATATAGAATCTAGAATCTGGCCTATTAAAACATCGCCATTCCAAATCCCAAACTCGTGCCACGCGACAGATGCAAATAAGAACCCACTCGTAAGTTCTACGATGGGGTATTGCCATGATATTTTGCTTTTACATCTCCGACAGCGGCCGTTCTGTACAAAGAAACTGACGAGCGGGATGAGCTCATACCATGAAAGTGTTTTTCCGCACGAAAAACAGCTAGACCGAGAGTGCACCATGTCACGTCCTGTGTTGAGGCGCAGAACGACAACATTGAGAAAGCTGCCCACGAAGAGGCCGAGTACAAAATAGAAAAATACGATGCTATCCATCCCTTTATAATAACACACGCCCGCTTGAAGCGGGCGTGTGTTATGTACAAACTAACTACTGCTAATGTTACGGCGCTACGTCGTAGCAAAACCTAGTTGCCTCATCCGCACAGCCGTCGGCGTCTGCACCGTCAACGTTGGTGCTGTCAGCGTCGACATCTGCATCAAGGGCTACATGCTGGTCGTCCTCTAAGCTCGCCCCGAGGTGGTAGTCAGCACCACTTGAAAGTTGGGTGTAAGGATACACAGCGTCATCGGTCGGATCCTTTGGAAGAGCTGGGAGATAACCAGGGGTTATCAAGTTCCCAACGTCTGTAATGTTTGCCGGGTAGTTCCCCTCGTCATCAAAGTAAAGCTCGAGCGCCAATTGAAGCTGTTTGATGTCAGCAACGCGCTTTGCGTCACGTGACTTTTGACGGGCTGTGTTCAAAGATGCCAACACAACTGCCGAAAGAAGCCCAATAATCGAGATGACGACCAAAAGTTCAATCAATGTAAAACCGCGAGTTTCTCCTTGTTTTCGTTGTGAGTAAAACATAATGTAAAAATTATCCATTAATTGCATTCTCGACCAAAAAACATGTTTTCTGGTAAAGAGATAGAATCCCTTCACTAGGTAATAGTATAGCAAGGAGCCCTCTCAATGCAAAGGCAATGTGGAAAAACATTTGATTATATTCCTGAAGAGAGATTGTAAATCGGCAAAAGGACGGATGAGAGGAGAAGCCCCGCACAGGCGGCAAGTCCCACGATTAATGCCGGCTCTATAAGCCCGATGAAGGTGTCGATCGAATCGTTTACTTCTCGTTGGTAAAAGCCAGACAGGGTTTTCAAAATATTACCCAGCTCTCCCGTTTCTTCTCCGACTTTCAAAATCTGAACCATGATATTCGGGATTTCCCTGTGTCCCGTAAACATTTCGGAAATCGAGCGCCCTGTCTTGACTCCTTCTGCGGCCTCAATAAGAAGCTCGCGATAGACCGCGTTCCCCACCACGGACGAAGTTACCTCGAGCGCGCGGACAATCGATATGCCGCTTGTAAGCATGGTGTACATGTTGTCAGCTATGCGCGAAAGATAAAGCTTTCGCGTGAGGCCGCCCAAAACAGGCACCGTGATAATAAGGCGACTGAAATACATCTTACCCCGCTCGGTCCCACCAAACTTCCATGCCCAGATGCCTCCTGCCGCCAAAAGAACGAGGAGGAAGATGCCGTAGTTCACGAGAAAATTGCTGATTGAGATAACGATTTGCGTGTAAATAGGAATATCTTGTCCTGCCTCGGTCAAAATCGAGGTGAGGCGTGGGAACACCAACGTCAGGAGGAGCACAATGACGACAAGAAAAACTGTGAGTACGAAGGCGGGATAGATAAGGGCATTCCTCGTCTTTATGGTGAGCGCGTAGGAACGGTCAAGGTAATCTGCCAAATAGGCAAATGTTTCGTTCAATTTCCCCGCCTCCTCACCCGCGCGAACCATGTTCACATAGAAATGCGAGAAGACACTCGGGTGCTTTGCCATAGCATCGGATATGGCAGAACCTCCTTGAATTTCTTGGGCAACATCAGAAAGAATGCTTCGCAAGAGTACGTTTTCTGATTCGTCGGCAAGAAGGCGAAACACCCGAAGCGCAGACACTTCGGCAAGAAAAAGTGTGGCGATCTGGCGAGAGAGAATGACTACGTCTCGGTTGGGTACGCGATCAAACCACGTAAGGCGTATTTGCCAAAAGGGTTGTTTGTCTCCTCCTGAAATAGAAACAATAGTAAGCCCTCGCTCCTGTAGCGAGCGAATGGCGACATCTCGGTTCAGGGCTTCAATCGATCCGCCCCTCTCCTCGCCTTCTTTAGTTAGTGCCTTGTATTCGAAAAGCATAGGATTACACTAGCCTGCCTAACCCTTGCGGGTTGGGCGAGTACAGTTGCGCATTTTCTACAGTAATTTCACCACGGCGTACGAGTTCGGCTAGTGTGCGATTCATATCAATCATACCTTCTCCGGCGCCCGTCTCTATAACGACATTGAGTTCATATACACGGCCTTCACGGATAAGGTTTGAGACCGCGCTGTTATTGATGAGAAGCTCATACGCTGGGATGAGTCCGCCTGAAATGCGTGGGATCAGGCGTTGCGAGAAAATACCCGCCAAGCTTTGCGCTAGCTGGCTTTTGATCTGGTTTTGCTGTTCTCCGGGGAAAGAGTCGATAATACGGTCTACTGTCTGTGCCGCGTTGTTGGTGTGAAGTGTTGAGTAAACAAGATGCCCTGTCTCTGCGGCTGTAACCGCGGCAGAAATAGTCGCCGGTCCGCGCATTTCTCCAATCATGACGACGTCAATGTCTTGACGAAACATCGCCCGAAGCGCCGTAGCAAAATCGGCCGTATCTATACCAACCTCTCGCTGATCAATCAAGGACTGCGCTGGAGTGTAGGTGAACTCAATCGGATCCTCGATGGTCAAGATGTGCGCTGCGCGTTCGCGGTTCACGGTATCGACAAGTGAGGCAAGTGTTGTTGACTTGCCGTGACCCACAGGACCGACAACCAAGAAAAACCCTTGCTCTCGACGCGCGAATATCTCAAGTGTCTTCGGTAGGTTCAATTCATCGAGTGTCTGTATCTTCGCGGGAATAAGCCGAAGAGCGATGGAGATACTCCCCCGCTCAAAATAGGCATTACCACGAAAACGAGCCTTTTCTCCACCTCCATCCTTGGTCGTAGTATAGGAAAAGTCGATTTCGCGCTCGAGAAGAAAGCGTTCGTACCGTTCCTTGCCCAAAAGGTACTCTGCGATGCCCTGCATGTCCGTCACAGAAAGCACCGGCTCCTTAACTAGCGGAATGAGCGAACCAGCAACACGAATAATGGGATGCCCACCATCATGAAGGTGCAGGTCGGAACCACCCTCTTTGGAGACAGTGTCGGCAAGCCTTTCGATTGTCACGTGCGCGTTATCCATAAAAATTTTATTTCTTGTTTTCTGACAGCAACACTTTGCGAACCACTTCGACAACTTCAGTTGGCGTTGCTGTCGCTTTAACAATATAGCCGTCGGCGCCAAGCTCCCTCGCTTTTTCTATATCAGACGGTTCGCCAAGATTCGAAAGTACAATGAACTTCGTGGTTTGTCCTAATCCTTCGCCCTTAATACGTTTCAGGAGTTCAAACCCATCCATAGAAGGCATGAGGATGTCCAAGAGGACCACGTCTTGCCCTCCCTTTTTGACGGCTTCATACGCAGCCTCGCTCGAATCAGCCGTCTCAACCCGGAACGCTGCTTCCTTAAACTTGAGGGAATACATGTCGAGCAGAAATTTATCGTCGTCTACTATAAGGACGTTGGAATTAGCTTCGGAGGTCATATACTGCGTGCATGGTTAGAGATACTTCATCCCGCCCCGTAGCCGACACCAGAGGCGTCGTGGTACCGGGGTCGTCGTCAACAATGAGAACTGTCTTGTCCATACATACAAGTATACTACACTACTCAAATCGATTCACTTCGAGGAACGAAATCTTACCTTGAATGGCCTTAATCATCGCATCGTCTTTCATGGTAAGCATTCCCTTATTTCGCGCGACTTTCAAAATCGCCTCTTCAACAGGGTTCTCGAGAATCACGCGCTCCATTTCCTTGTTGATGGTAAACATTTCATAGACACCCACTCGCCCTCGTGTACCCGTCGGACACGTAGAAGATGGCGCCGCCTCATACACTTGGGTCCCATGCGGAAGATTCTTGCGAAACTCTGCGGGAATCTCTGCAAACTGCCGATCAATCATTTCTTTCATTGCGCCCTCAATGGGAATAGCTTTTTTTTCATCACAAAGTATAGGGACCAGTCGCTGTGCAACGGCAAGCACCAATGTGGGCGCGATGAGATACGGGTCTATCCCCATGTCAACGAGACGGGGCACCACGCCGGCGGCATTGTTTGTGTGTATTGTCGACAAGACGAGGTGTCCCGTGAGTGCGGCCTGAATAGCGAGCGTTGCTGTTTCCTTGTCACGGATCTCACCAACCAAAATAATGTCTGGGTCTTGGCGGAAGATAGATCGGAGTCCGGTTGCAAACGTGTAACCGATTTCCGGGCGCACCTGTGACTGCGAAACCCCCTTAATCAAGTACTCAACTGGGTCTTCGAGTGAAACGACGTTGTCTACCTCGCGATTGAGCTCGTTCAACATGGCGTAGAGTGTGGTCGTCTTTCCAGAGCCGGTGGGACCAGTAAGCAAAATGAGTCCGAAAGGTAGGTGGAGCGCAGCTCTTATCATGTCCATCCCCTCCTTAGTGAGCCCAGTTTCCTCAAGTTTCTTAATACCCATGCCTGGGTCGAGAATACGCATCACTACCTTTTCTCCATAGTATGTGGGTAGTGTCGAAACACGGAAGTCGATTTTTCTCTTTTCGATGCGTGCGCCAAAACTACCGTCTTGAGGCTTCCTTTTTTCATCGAGGCGTAGCCCTGCCAACACTTTTATTCGGGCAACAACAGCCGGAAGCACATCTCGAGGAAGGAGGAGGCTTGTCTGGAGGAGTCCGCCGACACGAAAGCGCACCTGCACTTTTTCTTCGGTAGGTTCGATATGAATGTCAGAAGCACCGCCTTCGACGGCGTGTTTCAAAATAACCGCAACGATCTTCGAGATTGGCGCTTCCTCTACGATGGTGACTCCTGGTTTCGCTTTTTCAGGCTCTTCTTTTGCGACACTTCCCAGCACGGGCTCGTCTGTCTCCAACTGCGAGAGTGCCTTGGTAACCTCGCCCGATAAGCTCTGATAGTTCTCGAAGACTGCGTTAAAATCGTCCTCACCAATCAAGAAAAGCTTGTACGGCATCTCCACTTTTGCAGAAATAAACTGCAACGCATCCTTGGCGTCGATGTTGTCCGGCTCCACCATTCCAACTTGTAGCACCCCTTCTTCAACTCCGACCGGTACAAACTTGTAATGCTTCGCAGACTCTTCGGGGATAAGCTTCATGACATCGAGCGGCACTTTGCTTGGGTCAACCGACTTGTAGGGCACGCTAAAGTATTCTGACTTGAGTTTCAGGAGTTCATCCCTCCCCATGCCGCGTCGCATCAAAACACTCTCTGGCGCCTCGTTGTTTTCGCCAGCTTCATTGCGTACGGTTTCAACTTCTTTCGCCTTTATGACGCCTTTCTGTAAGAGATAGTCTAAAAATGGCATGGTGATTTAAAATTCGAAGCACCGAACACATACATCCTTGGGGTTATGTGTCTGGTCAAATAACTTCTGGTCGCCCGCCTATACCTATTGCCCTAGCGGAGCAAACGGATTCCTCCGGCCCGGCACACTTTCGGGCAAAGCAACGCTAAAATCGCGGAGTGCTTTAAAAACACTTGTCTCGAGAAAACTCGCATCAAGTGTGAGCTGCTCAAGCGTCTTTAATATGGCGAGGAGCTCGCCGGCGGCGTTTTGTTCGGTCGAGGCTTGCCCAACCGTCGTCAGGAGTGCGCCTTCACTCTCGCCGCCAAAGAAAAAGTTGTAACCAAAGAAAAGCCCCGTCGCGACAAGTACAATGAGGACAATGTTGATGACTGTTTTTGACATATTATTTAAGCCAATACGTCTTAACTCCGACCTCATATTGGTGGAAGTCGGTACTCCCTGCGACAAATGAAAGCTCCGTGATATCTACCAAGCGCAAACTTCGCTCCAAATCCGCGAGGAATTGCATGTACGCGGCATAGGAACCCGTAACCGTGAAGTGGAGACCGAGCGTCCCGTAGGGATGCATGTCGGGCCCAAGCGCCCCCTCAAGCGCTCGTGTGTCTGTATCAATAACAACATCTTGGAGCGCCATGCCGTATCGCGCGGCGATGCTGTCTATCTCGAGAATGAGCCGAACGTTATCTACGTTGTCGGGCAAAACTCTACGAAGGCGTTCGATGGCTGCCGACGCAACACTATTAAACGCTCCGAGAAGCTCGTCACGTCTCTCGGCAATCTGCCGAGAGTTTGCCAGTGCCCCACTCAGGAGGCGTCGTTTTTCGGAAAGGTCCTTGATATCAGTATACATAGGATCAATGGCGGCGAGATAAACGCCGACAGCGATTAAGACGAGAATGATGGGGAAAAAATAGCGTGCCATGTAGTTTGTTTAACAACTAGGGGGTTGCGGGAGTTGGAGTTAGGTTGCTTTCGAGAAGCAAGAATGCCGGCTTCAGTCTCCCTGTGAACTGAAATGCCACATTTCCTGTATTGTTGAGACGGAGCCCCGAAAAAATGGGTTCGGTAATGTTTTCGTCGCGACCAAAGATGTCTGCTTGTACCGCAAGATCCTTGTACGTGCGCGCCTCGCCCGTGAGGGTGAGAAGAATGCTGCCGTCGTCATCAACATTTGCAGAGAAACGATCGTACCTAACCGTGGGAAGCGTTGCGTCCTCCAAAAGGAAGAAGAGGGGGGTTGCGACAAGGTGCTTCCCTATCAATGTTTCAGCGA
The DNA here is from genome assembly GCA_016204045.1 of Parcubacteria group bacterium. Lineage (NCBI taxonomy): Bacteria > Parcubacteria group bacterium. The sequence goes on along the minus strand of JACQLQ010000001.1, from coordinate 231,847 downwards.
TGGTGACACGCTTATCGAAACGCGTGATGCTTTCGATGAGCTTGGGCTGGATTTCTTCTTTTGCGATCACCACGTCTTCGCTCATATCCTCAATTTGAGTGGTGAGGAGCGCGCGATAGAAATACAGCCCTCCGGCAATGAGAAGTGAGGAGAAGAAGATGACAAGACCGCCGACCATGAACAAGCCAACCGGCTCGCTTCGGCGAGTGCCGATTGTGGGAAGCGTCTTTTTTGGTATAAAAGCTGTTTTTACGTCTACCATAATTTATTCGATTTCTTGAAGCTTTCTCATCGCAATGCCAAGTGCAACAGAAAAGCTTGGACCTGCTTCTTTGAGTGTCCCCTCCATAAATGCTGGGATGTTGATGTTTGCAAATGGATGCGCCAAAGCAACCTCGACTTCGAAATTCTCTTTTGCGAGTTCGAGCGTGCCACGGAGAAGTGCTCCTCCTCCGGACAAGATAACCTTGCTAACGGCGACACTATATGAACGCTCATAGTCGAGGAGAATCCGATTCGCTTCAGAGAAGATACCTTGCATGATAAGCCGTATCACGTCGCGAGTATTCTGATTCTCTACACCATCCGTAAGCCCGACCGTGCGTTTCATCTCCTCGGCCTTAAGGACCGAGACGCCAAGGGATTTTGAAAGTGCTTGTGTAATATCTTGCGCGCCGCGATTAATGATGTGCGATCGAAACGGCAACTCCCCTTCCGCGATGACCACCTTTGTCGAGCCGGCGCCAATGTCAATGATGAGGACGGCCTCTCGCGCTCGAATATCAAGCGCGCGTATCAGACTGAATGCTTCGATTTCCAGAAAATCAATCGCGAGTCCGCTGGTCGCTGCAATGTTCGAATAGCGGCTGATGACTTCATTGTGAATGGCGGCAATCTGCACTTTCACTTTCTTAAGAGCCGCCTTGTCCCCTTCGCCCTCCGCCACCCTCGACGTGCTGTCGAGCTCTGGTACAATCCTCCAGTCAAGCGTGACTTCAGAAATGGGTACAGGAATATAGCGGCGTGCCTCAAGTGGGACCATGTCAGCAATCTTCCGTTCTGAAACGAGCGGAATTTCGATGATAGAAAGTAGACTCTGCGAAAGCGGTATAGCGAGGCCTCCGGCGACGGCATCGACATTTGCTTCGCGCATGAGGTCGATAAGAGCCTCGCTCACCTTCTCCTGTGGGAGCTTTGTCGCTTGCCCAACCTCAAGATTCGCGTAAGGTCCGAGGGACAGTTCACCATAGGTCTCGAGAACGGCCTTGCCGCCCCTTTTCTTTAGCTGGACGACTTTAATTGACGAAGAGCCGATGTCGACACCAACCACGCTTTTGTCTTTCCTCTTTAAGAGGTCATCAATAAAATCAAGTACGAAACCCCTCGCACGTCCAAGCGTGTTTGATGTGCCGAAAGGAAGAGACTCTGCCATAGTCAAGCGCCATGTTACCCAACATTATTACTTCCCTCTTATTGTATCACACCCGTTTTGCCTTATGTATTAAGGCGTGGGATACTTATCCACAACGTACGAAGCTGCGGAAAACACGGTTTTCCTGCTTCGTACGTTGCAGGCACCGCACAGAGCATCCTCTTTGGAAACTTCTAACGGTGCAGGCAACATACGCTATGTTTTCCTATCTCTTCGACCTCCTTTTCCCTCAAAAATGCATTCGGTGCAACGAAGAAGGCGCCGTGTTCTGTGAAGGGTGCTTGCAAGAACTGCCGCCGGCCCCGCAAACGTGGAGCCGGCGGCAAAGCGGCCTCCACATCGAAGCCATCTTTGATTACCGCGACCCAACCGTGCGGCGCGGTATATGGCTCTGGAAATATAGGGGTAGACGCACTATTTTAAAAATCTTTGCACAAGCACTGTATGACCGCCTCCTTGAAGACATTGGTGACGAGTTGTTGTTTACGGGGAGTGAATCGCCCCTCCTTGTTCCATTACCACTCGCCTTCTGGCGCGAACGCATGCGTGGGTTTAACCAAACAGAGATGCTTGCTCTCGAACTCTCTGCCCTCGACCGTGGCGTTTCGTTCGTCTATATCCCGAAGGTATTGAAAAAGACGCGGGCTACCCTCCCGCAGACAAAGCTGCGAGAACGCGCTGCGCGTCTACGAAATATCAAAGATTGTTTTCTTGTTTCAAACCCGGAGATTGTTGCGGGCAAGACTGTCATTCTGCTCGACGATGTCTACACCACCGGCGCAACACTCGAGGAAGCGGCAAAAACCCTTCGTGCCGCAGGCGCGAAGAAAGTTCTTGCCTACACCGTGGCGCACTAGTTCTTGTCTTCAGGATAATCTCTTGGGTAGAAAATGCCGCGCTCTGGAAAGGCGAGGTCAATCCTTGCCACGTTTGGGTCAGCAAAAAGCACTGGGGAGTTGGTGACGACGATCCGTATAGATTCTGGCCCTGAAAAGTCATCGACTTCTGCAAGCAGCCCCATGTGGCGACGCGGGTCCATGCCCGCTTCTGGTTCATCAAAGAATCCTACTTGTGGCTTGCCTTCAGCTTGTTCTTTCATGTAACGAATTTTAAGCATCATGCCTCTGTCGAGTGTCTGACGATTTGAGTTCCTCGCTACATGTATTGCCTTCGAACCGGTACCTCTTGTACGTTTCATCTCTCCCTTGAAATTCGAGGTATAGCCTCCCTCGCTCTCTTCGAGAAGACTTGAGGTCCTGTGGTTATGTAGCATTGCTGTCACTCCCGCTTCTTGCGCAAGATCCCAATACTGTGGGGTTCCGTCCGAAATATTATTGTATTTCTCCGTGTGGAGCGCTTGGGCAATATGACCAACTATTGGTCCGTCACTTTTTACTCTATTCCCAAAAAACAAAGATGCCATGCCCTTTGGCTCAAAAATCTCCTTCTCTGCGTCAGCTCTCGTAAAAGGTCTGCCAGAATCTTGTTCCTGTGCAATCCTTTGCTCCATGATAATACTGTAGAGAACAGCTTTCGCGAGTGTTGTCTTGCCAGCCCCGTTTGGTCCGACAATGATTGTGGTTCCCGGTTTAAACTCCAGATGTTCAGGTAGTTGGGCAAAGGTTTCTACGAGCTTGCGCAACTCCTGGGTTTTCGCTTCGCGCTCACCTTCTTCTCCCATCGGGAAGTGCATCGTAGCAACGATGGCATCAATGTCTGTGGCGCGAAGTTTTCCCTTATCTATGCCGACAGCAAACTTCGCTTCGGGAAGCTTTTCCTGACTCGGCGCTTTTTCTCCACGTCGTGGCCTTTCGATACTCATACATGAATCATACCAAAAGACGAATGATGTACAACTAAACACATATCTGCAATTGCCTTAAACACTTATTTTACCTCGATTGCAACAACCTCTCTGCGTTTTTATAAGCAAATCTTTCGCGAATAGAAGGATCCAGTCTTCCGATAAATGTTCTGCCAAACTCTTCTATAAGCCCCCCAACCTCATAATCAAAATGCCAGCCGTACCAACGATCCGTCCCCCACATAAACTTGTCTGGGTAAGACGCAATCTTGGGCCCCCAGTACCTTATTTGTTCATTGAGCTGTGCATCAAAATTGTCATGGAGATAGGCGAGAAATTCTTCTTTGGTGGGTTCTTTGTCCTTGTGTTGACGCTCCCAACCGTAAAGAGCAGCGATATCGGCATCGATTGAATAGTACACATTGTTATACTTCCTCATCACATCAGTGATCCACTCACTATCATGCCCGCCATGTAACAGGAACGTAACCTTTGGATATTCTTTCACTATCTTTTCCACAACTGCCTTGTGGTTGTGATACGGATGCATCATTATCACCAAGTTGTTATCGTTTGCAATTTTGAACATCTCTGAAAAATAGGGATTGTCGAGGGAGGAGCCATCAAAACTCTTTAACTCACCGATGCCCCTGAAAAGGGCTTTGTTTTTTTCAATGACACTTCTCACTTTCTCGGGAGCTACCCTAAGCGTTTCATATGGCCCCGGCATATAGAAAACGGCTATTCTCTTGGGATATGTTTTTTCCGCTCTTTTTGCCGTACCAAGCTCTGCCGAAGAAGAAAAAGGAGTGGTCATAAAAAACCCTATTGTCTGTGTTATCCCCTCGCTCTGAAAGAGACACATTATATAATCGAGTGTCACCTTGCCGCCAAAAGCTGTCATTTGACTGAAGCCAATCTTTTTCCCTACAGCGCTTACAATTTTAGAAGAAACCGGCATGTGCAGGTGGGCGTCAATCAATGGCCCCGTATAATATGGCTGATGTGAAAACTGTCTCTTGTGCGGTACCAGATCGCAGTTCTTGTGATCTTTGATTTTGCTCAAACTTCCAAGCTGCGCTTGCGTTGTGCCAGAGTTTTCACTCCACAAAACTCCTGCTGCAATCACAAAAATGAGGGCTGCGCCTACAAAAACATTACGCGGGGTCATAGAATCTATTATAACGCAGGTCTTATTTTTTTGTGATAGCCACTTTCACCGCATCTCTTGCACAGTTGGCGCGAAGTAAGCGGCGGCGTACACAGACGCATTAATTAAAAGAGGTCTTCGCTTTGCGCGAAAACCTCGTTATCGAACCTAGCCAGCGTCATACATCCTCACGTACGCACCACACCGCTTGCAGTGTACATCGCCGTCGTGAGCCGCAAGATCGTGATTCCTCACTTCATGTTCACTCGGTGGAGCGCCACAACTCGGACAATTCGGGGAACCGGAATGTAACGCATGAGAGACGCCGTCTGTGCTACCTGTGGGGGTAAATCCGGCAAACATGGCAAACAGCGGTGTGTTTCTCTTGGTCACGACGAATCTCCTGTACACAGTGACGATCCTTCTACTTTGCACTCTACACGGTCAGGCTCTGGGCGCAAGGTTTAAATCGCCAGAAAAATGTGCTATTTTGTGTGGATTGGAGACGTGGGTGAGTGGTTGAAACCGGCTCCGTGCTAAGGAGTTAGGGGGATTAAACCCCCTCGGAGGTTCGAATCCTCCCGTCTCCGCCAAGTTTTACATTCGAAGCTTCTACGAAGCGTGATTCTCGTGCATGGACTATAAAAGAATTATCAAACGAATAAATGAAAAGCCCAGAAGAAATAACTATGTATCTCCAAATACAGAAGTTCGACCGAGCTCGATCCATGGGATAGGTTTATTCGCTACGAGTGAGTTGCAAAAAGGTACTGTAGTTGCTGTTTGGGGTGGCCACGCGATGACATCGAAAGAGCTGGAGAGTTTACCCAGACGTATTTCCTCAAATTATGCTATCGAAGTTTACCCAGGTTTTTGGTTAGCTGAAAAGAGTACAACGGAGTTAGACTCCGGTGATTTTGTAAATCATTCATGCACCCCAAATTGTACGATACTAGATAAATTAGTGATGATCGCAAAGAAGAAAATCCTTGGGGGAGAGGAACTAACTGCTGATTTTTCATATAAAGGTGGCGGAGTGATTAAATGCGGCTGCGGATCTCGAAGATGCAAACGCTTATTTTAAGTTGCGATCGACTCCAGTCAAGCTGCACTCTAGGAAAAAGCTCAAAAAACCCTTACAATACTTGTACGAGCAAGGTTCTAAACCAACCCTCACCGCAGATAGAATAAACTTACTATGGAAGAACTCATCGGAGACTACAAATCGTTTTTCCAAGATATAGTCAGTCGACTCAAAGGGCTTGGGATTGATATTGCCGGCTATGCCATAAGTCATCTCGGCGTCCGTACCACAACCTTTGAAGCATACGAGCGACTACGTGAGGATATAAAAAAGCATTGCGTTTCATATGTAGAAAATGAGCACAACGGACGACCAATCTCAAAGTTGCTACTCAGAGAACCTCTTTCTTTGCTCAACGGCTTCAGGGTTGATTTGATCGAACTCATGCCGCCGAAACCAAACGTGCCATACCCTCCCGGTCTTGAGCACTGCGGTATCGTCATTGGCGATACGCTCGAAGAATTCGCTCGGATTCACAAAGATGCGATGTCGGGGAGACAAGACCAAGGTCCGTACTGTCAGCCATACTTTATTACCTTCGACAATGGGAAACGAGTCAAGTTTTACGATCTTTCATTGAAAGATGTTGTTGAAAAAGAGGGGCACGTATTCCTTCCTGTCCCACATTAAAGGTTCGCATCCTCACGTCCCCGCAAACAAAGATTTCTACAAAAAAATCATGGAATTACATATTTCAAAATTGGACGCCGCCAAGCGTCAGCTCGAAACAGCTATAAATTTATTTTTTAGGGGCGGAGACCCTATTGCGATACACACACTCGCGGGTGCAGCTTTTCAAATTTTGAACGATATCGGAGAAAAACAGAAGATAAAGAGTGTTCATGGCCAGTTGCTCGATTGGGTAAAGCCAGAAAAAAAGGATGAAGTATTCAAAGCAATAAATGCAGCCAAAAACTTTTTTAAACACGCCGATAAAGATCCGGATGGAATAATTAAATTCAACTTCGGGGCAACAGAATATTACATGATGGATTCAACGCGCATGTATCTACTTCTCACTAAACACAATGTCCCGTTGTTTCGCTTATTCGATGTCTATTTTGCGTCTAAGTACCCAGACACGATATTGCAAGGAAACATTCAGGGCGCTGTTAATCAGGCAATTAGTTTGTCTGGGGTCGACCCAAATAATCCTCAATCTTTCTTAAAATTATTACCAACGATCGAGGAGGCGCTTCTAAATTTAAACTTGTAACTAAAATAGCCGAGTGAGCCGCACCAAAACGAGACATGGCAAGCGGCCCAAGAAACTCTTAAATATTATGTGGTTCAGTTCTATCTCTTTTGTCTCTACAAAAATTGTAAATAAGGTCATGAACCTATATGGAACCAATTGATTCTGAGGGCTCTATTGCAGAAAACTTAAACTCTGTCTTCCGACATTGGGGACCGACTCTGGTGGTCGTTGGAATAGCCCTTACTCTGTGGCAATATCTGGGGCACGAAAACTTAATCGATGATACATTGCGAACCACATTTTGCTATAATCACAGAGTCGCCACGTTATTTACAAAAAGTGAGGGACAAACATGGAATTGGAACACGCGATATCGGACAGATGAATATTTCTCTAATTGGGGTAGTATGATAAATAACGAATACGCGAAAGATGTTTCTGCGAGGCAGAGTTTAATTGCAACAATACACAACATGGAGGCCGCAAATAGAATACTTGGGAGACTTGAATATCAAGAGCCTTTTGTCGGCATTGATGGAGGACAGCGTGCAGTAGACCAACTAAAAAATCAAGTATTCAAAGACCTCACCGACATCTCAAAAACGATCGCCTCAAATTTGGAAATGGTGGGGTTTAGTGAGAGGAGCTGTAGCGATGTAATTTTACAGACTCCCTGATGTGCCCAGATAAAGAGGGGGGCTCACCTGATGAGGGCATCTTCCGACTGGAGCCCCACGTTGAGAACCGTGGGTTCTCAAAGAGTTCTATCCCTCCCGTCTCCGCAAATCGTAACTTCGCGCTCGAGAGACCGGGGTTGCTTTGTCATAATCAATTAGTAAACTATATTTGTATGGATAAGGAAAAGAAAATAGATAATTATATAACTGCCGCCGGGAACTATATACGTACACACCCTGATACAACGGGTACTACAAACGCGATGATAGCTCTTACTATTTCAATACAACAAGTTGAAAATCAAGCAAAACAACTAAATAAGAACATGGAAAAATTCAATCAAACCTCATCTGAGCTATCTTCTAGATTAGTGGTATGGACAAGGGCTTTAGCTGTTGCCACTATAATTTTAGCAGTTGCCACTGTGGTTCTAGTGGTTATTGACTTCTCTTAATATCAGTGGATTCCCGAAAGGCAATTGAATTCCACTCGCTCCGCAGGATTGAACGCTCGTCCGAGAGACCGGGCAAATTGTGAACTTAATCAAATTTTATAAACATGCTGGCCAATTTCTTAAATCTGTTAATACGGTTTGTTGCGGATAATATTGCAGTACCTTTCGTGTTCTCATTTTTTACTGTGGTAGGTGGCGCAACACCAATCGCCACTCTTATATATATATTTTCAAAGAAAGAAAAAAGATTATTAAATGCACATGCCGATGAAGTAGAACGCTCGTTGCCACTTCTAGAAAAATTACTTGAAAAGATGGTTCAATTGGTTGAAAAATCCATAACCCCCCAAACTCTTGGCGAAGGTGCTGATAATTTTAGGAAAGTCGTTGAAGCACAAAATATGATTGAGGAAAATAAAAAATTTATAAAATATGCAAGAAAATATAATTTCATTTCTGCGGTCGGACATGTTCTTAGAGTGGGTAATTATATACCCAAGGGAATAAGTGAGCACAAGGAAATATCGAAGAACCTTCCCGGTTCTTAGTCCAGCGATACTTAGCTAAAGTAGTCGCTCCTATCCCGACCGACTCACACTGCAATTTTGTACAATTGAAACTCATGTCCAACCTACTCTTTCTCGCCGCGTCGCTCTTTGTGGTCATTAAAAGCGCTGACCTGGCGATCAAATACGCTACATATTTTGCGCACATCCTCCGGCTCCCCAAATATGTCGTTGGCTTTCTTGTTGTCGCAGTCATTTCCATACTTCCGGAGACACTTATCGGCATAGACGCATCGCTACGCGGTGTCCCCGCTTTCGGATTGGGGACACTTTTCGGTTCAAACGTGGCAGACCTCACACTCGTCTTTGCCATTGTCGTTTTCGCAACTGTGAGCGGGATAAAAGTCGGGAGTAAGATCCTCGAACAGAACCGCTGGTATCCCCTCCTCCTCGCCTTGCCGATTTTCGTCGGCTTCGATGGCTACTACTCGAGAATCGAGGGCGTACTCCTCATCGCCGCTGGTCTCTTCTTTTTCTACTGGACATTCAGAGAAAATCATCACCACGCCCCTTCGCAGGGAGAACACCACCACTATCACTACCTCTTGAACCTCTTGTACCTACTCTTGAGTACGGGTGGTCTCATTGTGGGCTCGCATTTAACCGTACAATACGGTATCGCCCTCGCCGAATCGGTGAGCTTGAGCCCCATACTCATCGGCATGCTTGTTGTCGGTTTGGGCACCACTCTTCCTGAACTCCTTTTCTCCATTCGCGCTGTCCGGCAAAACAGAGATGAGCTTGCCCTGGGCGATATCCTCGGCACCGTCATCTCTGACGCAACGATTGTTGTTGGTATCTTGGCCCTCATTAGCCCTTTTTACTTTCCCAAAGAGATCGTCTACATCACCGCCGCGTTCATGGTCGCATCGGCCTTAGTGCTGTTCCAATTCATGCGCTCGGGAAAACTGCTGACTAAAAAAGAAGGTGTTCTCCTTGTCTTGCTCTACATAGTTTTCGTTGCCGTTGAATACATACTCCACGGGTAATGGTGTACACTTACACTATGCCGAAACAAACTAAAACATCATGGGAAGAGTCGGCAGAGTGGTACGATGAGTACCTTACGGGCGCTGACACGTATCAGGAGAAAGTAATCCTGCCGAACCTGCTCCGCATCCTAGAGCTCAAGAAGGGAGAGCGGGTGCTCGACCTTGCTTGCGGACAAGGGTACTTCGCAAAACACTTGCTCGAAAAAGGGGCGGGTGTCGTCGGTGTTGATGCGTCAGAGGCGCTTGTAGAAAAAGCTAGGCACGCACTTCCGAAAGCAATTTTTCATGTCGCAGATGCAGCGAAGCTCCCCTTCGGCGACGATACCTTCGACACGGTCGTGTGCATCCTTGCACTACAGAACATCGAGAACCTTCTCACGACACTCAAAGAGGTGCGCAGGGTGCTTACCAAAGACGGCAGATTTATCTTTGTCGTGAATCATCCGGCCTTTCGCATACCCAAACATTCAAGCTGGGTCTGGGACGACAAAAACAAAACACAATACCGCCGCGTCGAGCAATACCTCACTCCCGCGAAAGCAAAAATAGAAATGCATCCCGGTGCAGACAGTTCATACACGTGGACATTCCACCGTTCGCTCCAGGACTTTGCGAAAGCACTCCGTACGGCGGGCTTCGCTATTACGCGTATGGAGGAGTGGATCTCGCACAAGAAAAGCCAGAAGGGCCCGCGCACCGAGGGCGAAGATCGAGCACGCAAAGAAATTCCCCTCTTCCTCGCCGTTGAAGCACGTTAAAAAACATTCCAACATTCTATAGAATATTAGAATGTTGGAATCTGCCAATAGACAAGGACGACGCTCTCTGGAAAACTTTTGAGTAAGGAAGACTGAATCCCTGCTTCATGGGTAAGGACTCAATATAAACTAGTAAGCAATCTATGGAAAAACCTCCTAGACAGTGGGTGGAGATACCAACAACTAATTGGGGGCTGAAGGACTACATGCGTGACCTGCAATTAACGCCGGAGGTTTTGAGTGGTAAGACAATTCTTGATGTGGGGAGCGGGACGAGAAGATTCACCAAAGAATTACAAGAGGCGGGAATAGACGCTCAAGTGGTATCACTCGACCCCGTCTTTGCGTCTCCGGAAGAAAAACAACGTTTTCATGAGAGGATACGCGTTGAAGAGCCCCTAGAAAAACTTTTACAAGAAACAAACACTCCCGGGGTACGCGAAAAAACTGTTGCTGGAATTGCGGAGATGCTTCCCTTTGAAGACGAGACTTTTGATTTAATCATTGCTCACTATTCTCTGCCGCTTTACGGCACGCACCAACAGGTAAGTCAGTTTTTTAAGGAGGCTTTGCGCGTTTTAAAAGTTGGCGGAGAGTTGCGGTATGCACCCGCACTTGCATTCTCCCGTGACACAAACATAGAAGAAATCATACAAAAAATGGTTACCGAGAAAAGATGCAGAATCCTTCAAAATGGTATAGGAAACCAACCAACGATTTTACAAAAACTCCCTGAGACATCATAAACACAATGTTTTCCATACGGAATTACAAAACATCTGATTACGCGGCGGTTGCTTCGCTTTACAAACAAGGCGAACTTTATGGTGGGCAATTTGACCTCAATCGCGACTCAGAAGAACGCTTGGCACGGAAAATTGCCGAGGACCCGGAGGCAATTCTCATCTGCGAGTCCGGAGGAAAGACAGTGGGAACAATTTCACTCATTGAAGATACGCGGACTGCATGGCTTTTCCGTTTTGCGGTACTGAAAGACGCAAATGAAAAAGATGTCCTTACTGTCCTATGCGACAAGGCGCTCGCAATCTTGCAAAGCCGCGGGCACTCCCAAGTCCTCGTCTTGGCACCTGTGGGCAACAAAGATTTCGAGGCACGCTACGCCGCACTCGGATTCGAGAAGGGCACGGATTACACCTGCTATTTTCGGAATATCTAATTCTCCCGAAAGACACTTTTAAAAAAGACTCCGAAACTGGAGCCTTTAACCTTTGGGTGTCCGCGTCGCCACCATCACAGCTGCTGCGATCATTGTTTCCCCGAGTGTATGACATACGGGGACGTTGTATTTGCGCGCGACGTGATCTACATACTCCATTTTCGGCGCGCCACGCGGGTATCCGAGCACAATTTTCCCCGACCCGCAGAACATGCCAAACTCAACATTGGTCGTAAAGCCGGGAAGGTGCCTCAAGTCGCGTGGAACCCAGAATGCGATTACTGTCGCTTCGTTCAAATACTTCAGTTCCCACTCAATCTGTGCGTGGTCAAAATAATCGGGCCACTTTCCATCCCGCGGAAGCGGAATAAAGACAGACCCTGGAAACCTTACCTCCGAGAGGTGGCGCAAAGCGAGTGGTCGCCAATTGTAATCGCGCTTTGTGCGCGGACTGGGACCGGCGAGGAAAATGCTTGGGCCTCCTGTCTCCTCGTGATGCTCGTGGGCATAGACCTGAATCATCTCTATATATCCCCTTCACCTATCTGGCCTCCAGAATATCGGAGTAGTTTACAAATGTCCACCGACGAAAGTCCTGCTTCAATCTGCTGTTATTTTGTGCTACAGTTATACGCATGAATCCCGTACGAAATCGCGGACGCCACTACCATGTGTTTAATAGCACAGATAAAAAACTTTATTCGTAATTTAACAATAGGAAGACGGACATTTTTTGTCCGCGTCCTATTTCGTACGGGATGAAAGACTTTGTAAAGCAAAACTTCGCATTAGTACTCGCTTTTGCGCTTCCTTTGGCACTTATTACCATCATTGCTGTGGGCGCTTATCTCCCGTCACTTTTCCTCTCCACTGACCACAACTTTGTGTACGCATCTTGTGTCGACGGCTCTGAATATCGTCCCCAACCCTGTGATAAATATCTGCAACAGCGCTATTCAGTGGGAGAGGGCTCTCTTGTCGTAAACAACATAGACCCAAACCAGGACTTAGATAAAAACGGGGTATTGGATGTGAAGGAAAGCTATACTGCCCGATTGTTCCTCCACGATACAAAGACAAACGAGAGCCGCGAGATTACGATTGAAGAGGCAAAACAATTGACGTTAAACAACCTTCTCACCTCCCCCGACGGAGTGAGTATATCGAGCGACTATAGCCGCGCACCCGAGATGTTTCCGTTTTTCGGCGGGGGTTCTTCGTACGGTCACTACCTGACCAAGGGGAAAAGCAAAACGCGGCTTAACCTCATTAACGACAACGGTAGATATTATTATCAAAACAATTTTCAGTTTATTGGGTGGGTCTTACCAGGGAGAAGTGTAACCGAGACAACGATCTATGAATAAGGAAGAACTCTTAAGAGAACTTTCGGCAAAGGTGGGCGCTGGGGAAGTTACTCGCGCGGAAGTGATGAGCCGGTTGGGCACAGTACCAACACAAACAGCGCAGGGAGAATCTCTAGCCGCAAGCGGGATTATGAGCAAGCTCTCGCATCTTTCGATAACCAAGATTCTCTATATCATCGGCGCAGCAATCGTGGCAGTCGGTATCATCATCTTTATCGCGCAAATCTGGGAAGATATCGGTTCTATCGGACGCATATTGGTAACACTCGGACTTGGCCTCATCTTTGCCGTCACCGGATCAGTGCTGTTGAAACAAAAACCTGACCAATACATTGGTGCAGTCTTCCACTTTATCGGAGGAGTGCTTATTCCGAGCGGAGTCGTGGTGACTCTCTCCGAGTTAGGTGTTAAAGTCGACTCCGTGTGGCCTCTCGCCATTATCTTTGGGGTACTTTTCCTTTCGTATGTACTCTTGAGCACCGTACACAAACACCTTGTTTTGACACTCTTCGCCATAACGAACGGTACGGCGTTTGTATACCTTATCGTCCACGCGATCGTAGACAGCACGGGCCTCCAGTGGCGAGATCTGGATGCGTACCTAACCATGGTCGTTGGAGCTTCTTATTTGTTGCTGGGACACTCCTTCCGCGACAGCTGGAACAAGAAACTTGTCGATGCTCTCTACTTCTTCGGCGTCGCGGGCTTTCTTGGGGCCGCATTTACCCAAGTGTGGGACAACATTTTCTGGGAGCTTATTTACGCCCCACTTGTCTTTGGGGGCCTTTTCCTTTCGGTATACATGAAGAGCAGAAATGTTCTTGTCATGAGCACGGTATTCCTCCTTGCCTATGTCGGATATATTACGAGTGAGTATTTCGCAGATTCGCTCGGTTGGCCTATCTCGCTTGTCATTTTGGGCTTCATCTTCATCGGTCTAGGGTACGCCTCCATCACCATCAACAAGAAGTATATTAAAGCTTAAAGCCGAGTGAGCATACCTACACTATAACGTCAGAAAAAATTAAAAAACTGGTCGCGCTCGGCGGCCAGTTTTGCGTATTCTAAGCACCTTCAAAGCATAGGTGATATCTAATCAATGGCAAGTAGATCCAACCACGGCTGTGTCCACTCCTTCCTCCATGAGGGAATGGTCGCCGCACACGTGGTAATTGCGGCCGAGATCCCTAAACTTACCCAAAGCCATCCTTCAAAAGTAACCGTGACTACCGTCTCGCTGTCTGCGAAGGTCATCCAGATGAGGCCAATCACAAAGCACCCATAGGTCACGATAGCGGTCAACGCAAGCGCGTTTCCAACAAACCTCCGCAGTTCGCGCGAGGGAGTTGCCATTTGAATACCTCAAGGCTCGGTTTCTCGCTAACTTAGAAAATAACACTTTAAAAGTACCTTGTCAAACATTCCATTGTATTTCCCATGGTTCTCCGCTATGCTTGGCGCAGAACAATGGGGGTGAAAAAATGCAATGTTTGCGTTGATTCGCCTACTCTTCAAGCCGCCTGAAATCCCTCGAGCACCCGACGAAATAATCGACTGGCGGGGCTCAACTCTGTACTTTGTCTTTAACGCAATCGCTGTAGCGGGACCTTTCCTGCTTCTCTCTTTCCTCCCCTTTTGGCATGCGATCCTTGTGTCCGCGGTCTTTGCTCTGCTCCTCTATACGCTCGCATGCAAAAAGAAAACGTGGGAAACGACGGCGGGCATACTTCTTGTGACACACGCTGCAATCCTCCTCTCCCTCCCGTCCCCCTCAGACTTCCTCGTGCTCCTGAGTATGGATATCTGCTTTGTGCTCTTTTTTGTGAGACTCTTTTTCGTCCACACGGGGCACCACATCTACTTCAGTCACACAGGGTTCAGGACGGGGCGATTGAGCCAGTGCGTACTCGCGTTTGTTACAGAAATGGCGTTGCAAAAAGGTGTCCTCCAGTGGGCAAGCAATCATCGTGACCACCACACATGGTCAGACACACCAAAAGACCCCCACACTCCAAAGAAGGGGTTCTGGTGGAGCCATGTTGGCTGGATAATGTCTCCCAAATACGCGGACTATCGAAGCACTCGAGTACTCAGAGATTTTGGGCAGTTCCCAGAAATTGTCTGGCTCGATCGGTGGTATGTTGTGCCACCGTCCATTCTCGGCATACTTGTTTTCCTTCTCGGTTTCGCTTGGGGCGGATGGGTGGGTGGCATTTCGACGCTCATTGTCGGATTCTTCTTCTCGACCTTTCTTGTCTGGCACTGGACATACGCGATCAATTCATTTGCGCACGTCTTTGGTACTGTGAACTACAAGATCACACCGGAGGACACGAGCAAAAACACCCCCGCTCTACGCGCAACCGCCGGAGAGCAGAACCACAACAATCATCACCGTCATGAAAAAAGCGTCCGGTTTGCGCTCTTTGACGGAGAAGAAGACTGGGCGTACCCAATCATCAAGTGGCTCGAGCGAATCGGGATTATTTGGGATTTGCATGAACCAACGCCCGAGCAAATACAAAAAGGGTTCTTGGAGCCTCGTACAACCTGACACACTGTGTGCCAGGTTTTTTCTTTGTTTACCTTCTATGTATGACAGGGTAAAGTATAGGGATGCATCCCAAAGACGCTCTCGAAAAACATTTTCGTCTTATCAAACAGCAGAAGGCTGCGCTCAAAAAACTAAGGATAGAGACGGTTAGTGATTTGCTCTATCACTTCCCCACGCGTTATGGAGTGGCCATGCCTCAAAAAAACATTAACGAGCTCAAGAAAGGTGATGAGGTGGTCGTCTCGGGGAAACTGCTCAAACTCGAAAAAACGAGGGGTTGGAAAAAGAGAATCTCTATGACCCGGGCAACCTTAGAAGATCAGAGTGGCAAACTACGCATCGTTTGGTTCAACCAGCCCTACCTTGCAAAGATGATGCAGGAGGGGGCAATCGTGACCCTTAAAGGTAAGGTTGGCGAGGACAAGAACGGATTGTATCTTGCAAACCCGACGACAGATACGACAAACATCCTCCCCGGTGTGAAGGGCGGACTCTTGGGGGGAGAGGGAGAAAGTGGCACCCTGCAAGCGAGCTATTCCGAAAGTCGTGGCATCTCAAGTCGCTGGTTCTACTACGCTTTGAAAAAGGTATTTGCCGCAAACGTACATAAAAAGATAGAGGAATATCTTCCAGAGGCAATCCTCAAGAAGTACCACCTCCCCTCTCTCTCAACTGCACTTGTCTGGATGCACCAACCTAAGACGATGGGGAATGCGGAGGCGGCACGCAAACGTTTTTCGTTTGAAGAAGTATTCTTCATCCAGCTCTCACGACAAAAGGCTCGCCAGGAATACCAGACACATGAGACATTTCCTGTGGAGGTTGCAGACGAGGCAATCTCTGGATTTGCCGAGCGTTTCCCGTTTGAACTCACACACTCGCAACAGGATGCGATTCACGCGATTCTCGATGACTTCTGTAAGGGTAAACCAATGACACGACTCCTCGAAGGAGATGTCGGTTCGGGTAAAACGGCGGTTGCGGCCGTGACGGCGCACGCTGTGGTTACCTCACGCCCCAGGGGGCAAGACTTTGGAAATCTCCAAGCCGCCATAATGGCACCAACAGAGATCCTCGCCAGACAACATTTTGAATCGTTCATACAACTGTTTTCCCACCTACCAATCCAGATCGGACTCATCACCGGAAGCGAGTGTCGCAAGTTTCCTTCGAAAGTATCCGCTAGCTGGCAGAACGGCAACGGTTCAACCCCCATCTCGCGCACGCAACTTTTAAAGTGGGTAGCGAATGGTGAGATTCCTATTGTCGTCGGCACGCACGCGCTCATTCAGAAACACGTGAAGTTTAAAGACCTTGCATTTGTGGTGATTGACGAACAACACCGCTTCGGTACCATGCAGCGTTTTGAGCTCGTGCGAAAGGACAAACGTGTGCCGCATTTACTCTCAATGACTGCGACCCCAATACCGCGTACGCTCGCACTCACCATATACGGCGACCTGGACCTCACCCTTATTGCAGAAATGCCACGAGGCAGAAAGCCCATTATGACCGAGATTGTTGAGCCCAAAGAGCGGGCACGTGCATATGAAAAGGCGCTGGAAGAGCTGCGAGCAGGACGACAGGTGTATGTCATATGCCCTCGCATCGACGAGCCCGATCCAGAGAAAGAGGGTGCGCTTATGGTGAAATCGGTAAAGGAGGAGGCGGCGCGGCTCAAAAAAGAGGTGTTTCCTGAGTATGAGATAGCAATCCTTCATAGCAAGATGAAACCAAAAGAGCGCGAGAGCGTAATGCAAAAGTTTTTGAAAAAAGAGGTCAATATTCTCGTCGCGACATCGGTCATTGAGGTTGGCGTGAACGTGCCAAATGCAACCGTGATTATTATTGAGGGCGCGGAACGATTTGGCCTCTCACAACTCCATCAACTTCGTGGACGCGTGCTCCGCTCGACCCATCAGGCATACTGCTTTGTCTTTCCCGACACAAAAGTAGCGGGACTCGCGCGATTGCGTGCACTTCGTGATGCAAAAAATGGGTTTGAGCTCGCTGAACTGGATCTCCGCCTACGCGGTGCCGGAGAACTCTCCGGCAAAAAACAATGGGGCATCTCGGACATTGGGATGGAGGCGATCCAAAACCTAAAGATGGTCGAGGCAGCGCGTGCTGAAGCGGCAATCCTTCTCGAAAAAGACTCTGGCCTTGTGAAATATCCCCTTCTTCGCGAACGCATGACGACAGAAGAAACACATTGGGAATAGCACAAAAATACTCCAACAATCTCAAGATTGTTGGAGTATTTTTGTTAGAAAAAAGCACCCGATTATGGGCGCTGTCGATTTTTCGATATGGTATCGATGAAGTTGGAGCTTAGCGCTTCCTCTGCGTTCAAGATCTTTTCTTTCTTGCTCAATTTCTGGATACGTGAGAGCGAGAGACCGCTTTTCTTGGCCATCATCTCAAACACTGTATCTAGCTCATCTTTGGCGCCCCTCACAATACTCCCGAAATCAGTCTGGTCTATTCGTGAGTCTGGCAAGCTCACCCCATGAATCATGAAGGAGGCGTGCGGATAGGCGACCCTTCTCCGACATGCCTGAAGAATGAAGAACGCGCACGACTGTGCATTTCCGACCACAACGGCATCAACAGGCGACTCAAGATGTTGGATGGTGTCCACTATCTTGAGCGTCTCTTCAAAGTCGCCGCCTCGAGAGTTTATGAAAAGTGTGATGGGAAAAGACGCCGCTGCATCAAGCAGTAACAATTGCTCCGTTAAGCGTTCTGCCGCATCCTCATCGATTACGCCAAAAAGAAGGACGCGCCGCTTTAATATTAGAGGCAAGTACACACGCCCCCAGAGACTGCCTAGAAGATCGCTCGCAACATCGGCAACCGTGCTCTGAATAAATGCCGAAAGCTGTTCACCTGCCTCTTGAGGAGATGCTCCTCTCTTTACCATTCTTCGGCCCCCACCACGTCTTGGTGTCTTCATTTCTTACTATGTGCACCAGGGATCTTATCTAGGGATACCATAACGAAAGTTGGGACACAATTGACGTAATCTCGCTCCCGCTATCAAGTAAAAACCACTCCGACTATGGTCGGAGTAGTTTTTACTTTCTTCACTTTATAGTCTTTATTGACTAGGAGAAAAACCCTTGAGGAGTTGATTGGTATTTTCGTAGAGTGACCCTCTGGGAGCCCGGTAGAGCCGCACTGCTCCCCCTTGGGTTGAAGCGGGAGGCGGCACAAAATTCACTTCATCTGTTTTGTAATATTGCTGAGTTTCAGATGACTGCGGAGGTTGTTGGTACTGTTGATACACTGGTACATCCTGATGGGTTGGTTCTGGTGACGGCAGTGTGTTTTGTTGATATTGATACTGTTGCTGTTGCTCAAACTGTTTCTGATACTCCGCTTTGTATTGCTCCTCATATTGTCTCTGATATTGCTCTTGCTGGATCTCAACTCCTTCCCTGTGCGGAGGTTCCATTGGGAGCTCTCGCGGTCGTCCTTCAAACTGCCCTTCGTATTGTTTTTGATATTGTGCCTTGTACTGCTCTTCGTATTGCTTGCGATATTCATCGCTTCCGGGTTGTTCAAACGGCTTTTGTGAATTACCTTGCGGCGGAATGCTGTCTAATCTCCCCTCTCCACCTACTCCGCCACTAAAGCCTCGACACTCTTCGGGGTGTTCTTCACAAACGCGTTGACATTCTTCCTTTGTCTTGCATCCTCCTGGCCCACCGGGGAACTCACCGCCAGTTCTCCCTCTACCAGGGAATTGCTCTTCAGTCGCCCCGCCACCAGGAAACTCTCGGTGCTCTTCGCCGCGCCTCTCCCCTCCGGGAGCTCCCGAAGGCGGCATAAACTTTTCACATTCTTCTAGATTTGACTGGCAATAGCTTGTACACTCCTCTATCGAGGTACAACCACCAGGGCCTGAAAAACCACCCGGGCCACCGCCGCGGAAATCACCTCCGGGACCACCGCCTGGGGGGCCGAACCCTTGGCATTCTTCACCATGCTCCTCACAATACGCCTCACACTCTTCACGTGTCTTGCATCCGCCTGGGCCGCCGAATCCTCCGGGTCCGCCAAATGATTCCTGTAATTTCTGGAAGCAACCCTCTAATTCACTGAAGTCAGTTTTGGTTGGGTCAAACTCACCACCCTGAAGTTTCCGCAATCCGTCTTCGCCCACTGTTTCTTTGATACATTCGGCTGCTTCTGGTGGAAGTGAATTGAGCTGTTGACCCACTTGCTTAGTTAACTGGCTGAAGCATCCCTTCATCTTGCCTTCGAGTGAGCGGTCAAACACCGGTTCACCACTCGACATTTTGCTGAAGTTCTCTTCACCCATGTTTTCCTTCAGACACGAGACAACCTCGGGAGGCATTCGCTCAAGTTCCTTTCTGAAACGGTCTGTCCCCTCTCGCATCCGTGCCAAATCCTCTTCTTTCATAACGCCGTTCGCCTGTGCCCACTTAAAACATTCCTCACCGTTGGCTTCGCAATATGCCTCACACTGCTTTTTGCCCTTACAGCCCCCTGGCCCTTTGCCGCCGGTTTTTCGAATCATTTCTTTTTCATCAGCAGAGAGAAGATCTGCTTTTTCTGCAAAGGCTATACATTCATCAAGATGGCCTTCTGCTTCACAATACTTCTCACATTGCTCCTTTGATGTACACCCTCCTGGTGTTTCCCCACGCTTCATAAGTGGCAATATCTTTTTTGCCTGCCTCAACTCTTCTTCCGGCATAAAGCCCGCGTCTTCCGCAAAAGCGATACACTCGTCCATGTGGTTGACATCAGCGCAGTAAAGCTCGCAGGAGTTTCTGTCTTTACAGCCTCCAGGGAACTGCTTACCACTTTTGACTAATGCCTGAATTTTCTTTGCCTCTTGTATCTTTTCGTCTGCATGCCCCATTTTTTCCGCAAAGGCGATGCATTCGTCCAAGCGGTCTATACTGCTACAATACGCCTCACATGAAGACCACGAGTTGCAACCGCCGGGGCCGTTTTGAACATTCAAAAACTTTTCCTTGGCGTCTTTCTCCTCATCTTCGGAAATAAGTTGGTGCTTTTTCGCAAAGGCGAGACACTCACGTGCGTGGTCTGCATTATCGCAATACGTCCGACAGTCTCCTTCGTTTTTGCAGTTACCTAACTCTCTGACTGGGAATGTTACGTTTCCTAACGAACCCTCATTGCTCTTCTTGTCCTCTTTTTGTTCTACCGCTTTAGAAGAGACGACATCTTCTTTGGGCTCCTCTTTTACAATTTTACTTGATGCGATGCCGTTCTTTGGGGCTCCAATTTCAAGCTTGGTGGTATTGTTGGCACAGTCAATAATGTACGCTGGCATCGCAGGATCAAATGAGAGATCATTAAATACCGCGATGTTGTTGCTGCTAAAAGATCTTGGGCAGCCGCCAAGCCCACCTCCGTACGATGACCCCTTCGCGGGATTCATCGAAAATTCCTGGATACCGTCGGGGTCTCTCAAGGTAAGAGTGTAGAAACCGCTGCTTTCATCTTTCTTGAGGGAGATTGAGGAGTCCTGCGCCGCAGCAAAGGCAATCATTCCGAAACTTGCAAATAGCCCAACAGAAAGAATTAGGAGGGCTAAGACTTTTTTAGATAGAGCAAGAGACATAGGTTATCGGAGTGGATTATCGTATTTAAAGGGGTTTGCCCGATCGACAGGGTTCACCTCCGGCACATCTTCGGCCGGGTTAGTCGAGATTTCTGGTACTGCATCGCTTACTTCTTCGACGCTTTGCACAACGCCCCCCGACCCCTCTTTATTCTTGGTCAAATACCAAAGGCCGGCAACGATAAGAGCGAGGACGAGAATTCCCACCCCAATCATAGAAGGATTAATTTTTGTCTCAGTGTTCATATTCTGTAAGTTTAGGAGAGGAATGCCTCTTTATTACACACAGCTACTAATCTCCGCACAAATTACATGTGCTTCTTGAGCCAGTGGTGATCGAGCGAGTACTTTCCTGGACCAGTTACCATGATTGAGACTAGTGCGGCAATGAGGAGAAGAACAAACTCATAGCCACCATTCTGCACAAAAAAGCCGTTGCTGACGTGAACTAACACAAGGGCAACAATGGCCACAATACCAGTAAGCTTTGCCGCCCAGTGCGTGAAGAGACCGGCAATCAACGCAATACCTCCGACGATCTCAACAGTAAGTAGAACTATTGCAAACAGATCTGGGGCTGGAAACCCGAGAGAGCCCAGAAACTCTGAGACTCCTGGGACACCCTGCGTCGTGAGTTTCGTGTACCCGTGTATAAAAAAGACGAGACCTGTAGCAATGCGAAGAACAAGCGGTGCGACATCAGCACAACGCTCTGTACACGCACAATGAATCATTTTTTGCATAGATATTCCTCTTGCGACTAATTATTAAATGTGACTAATTTTCCTTTTCATTATATCACAAAAACGCCCATCAAGTGGAAAACTTTCGATGAGCATGATTACCTTAAAACAACTTACAACCACTTTTTGTGCCGGAAATAGAGGAGAAGTGTCACACCAAGAATCAAAAGGCAAGTTTATGCTTGATGGATCCGTTCCAACTCCGGAACATGCACTTTTCTCATGAAATAAAACCCAATGGCGACAAAGACCCCCATGGCAATGAGTGCGATCCTATAACGAACTGGCCCCAAGGGTACAAGGAGGGTTGTGATAAGCCCCCACGCCACGGGCCCCAAAAGAGTCGAGACCCTTTCCGCGAGAGTGTAGAAACTAAATCCAAAGTTAAGCTGGTCCTTTGGACAAAGTGCGATCATTGCCGCTCTCGTCACCGTCCAAATCGCCCCAAAAAGAAATCCCATGAAAATAGCGGCGACGACAAAGAGGGTGAAGTCAGTGATAACGCCGAGGAGTGGAAAGAGCACGACCCAGCTCCCAATAACGAGGAGCACTGCCCTCTTCAACCCGATCTTATCTGCAACGAAGCCAGAGCCGAGTGCGCCAACGACCGAAGTCCCAAGGATACCCACCAAAAGTAACGACTTGGTGTCGTCTGGTATAGAAAACACATTCTCGAGAAAGATGGGGAAGTTATTTGAAGCAGTTATGATGGCGTCATTGAAAAAGAAGTACGCGAGGAGAAACAGTCCCATGCCCGGTGCTTTAATGAGTGTCTTAAACTTTTTCCATTGACTTCGATATTCGTCTTTCAAACTAACATCTGCCACGATTTCTTTTTGTTTCGGCAACCTAAAAAAGAAAACCATTGGAAGAGCGAGGACAAAGAATAGAACGGTCGGCACAAGGAACGCTTGCGCGCGCCCAACTTCGCCGATCAAATAGACCGCCCCCTCGGCAAAGGGAAGAGCAACTAAAAGCCCGACAATCTGTCCCAACCAATTGCCCGCTTGGCCGATGCCAGAGATAAGGCCCCATTTCTCCCGAGGGGCAATGTAGTGGAGGAGGGCGTTGTAAAAAACAAATGAAAACTGGTAAAAGTAATTCGCTAAAAGGAAGAAAAGGGCCGCAAGAACCACTTCGCCTGAAAAGAAGAGCGTTGTGAGTGAAGCACCGAGAAAGCAGAAGAAAGTGAGAAAGGTGATGGAGTTCAAATATCTCTGTTGCCGGCCGGTTTTGTCAGCAATACTCCCCAAAATAGGCGCAGTCGCCAGAAGCATGAGTGAACCGATGGCAAAGATCAAATTGTACCAGATATCGGCAACTCCATTTTCAACGACAAGCCACTGGGCAAAATAGAGAAAGAAAACAATCTCGACAACAGAGTTCGCGAAATCGTAGAGGGACCAATAGAAAATGTTTTTCTTATTCATGAGGAGTTTCCTCCGTCACTTACAACCATTTCTTGTAGCGGAAATAGAAAATGAGCGTTGACCCGATGAGGAGCATCAATCCTAGAAGGACCCAAAAATCATAAGGCCCGTCCCGAAGCGGCAAGAACTCATGATTCATTCCCCAAAGTGAGGCCATGAAGTTAAGTGGCAAAATGATGGTTGAAAATATAGTAAGAAGGGTCACAATCTTAGAGACTCGGTTAGAGGTGAGCGACTCGTTTGTGGCGTGCAAAGCCTCAATAGTTTCCTTATGGTTTTCAATCAAGTGCCTAATTTTACTTTCATTTCTCGCAAGGTCGACGAAGTATGGTTCCATCTCGGCACCATAAAACTCTTTCGCCACCTGCGGTAAAAGTTGCTTTAGAATCGTTTGGTGTGGGGCAGTCACCCGACGAAAATCAAGTATGTCGCGCCTTGCGTTTGAGATTTCTTCAATGATTGAGGCATGCTTCTCGTCAAAGATACGGTCTTCGATGTCCGTCACCGTCTCTTCAAGGAAATCGAGGTCACTCAAGAGTGACTTCATGAGCCACTCAATAATGCCGTGGACAAGCTTCCCCGTGTTATCCCCGAGGAGCTCATTTTGCCACTCCTCATCTTTCTGAAATTTCTTAAACAGTTCGTCGAGTTGGGGGTGCGACTCGTACGTCAACGTTACAAGCGCGTTCTTAGTGATGAGAAAGTCTACTTCAACCGCCTTATTTTTCGATTGGTCTCTGTAGATGATCGGGAAGTGGAGGATAAGGAATAAGTGATCCTTGTATTTTTCTAGCGCCGGATGAAGTGTTGGCGTTTCAATGGATTCGATAACAAGGGGGTGAAAAGGAAAGAGATTTTTTATAAACTTAAAGTCGCCCTTCCCGGGTTCAGTGATCTTTACCCACGTTATACCGTTTTTCTCAAATACAGAACGCATGATTATGAATCGACCCGCCTGGACTCGAACCAGGAACCGCAGAGTATATCACAAACTGATATAATGCCTTCGCTCGGGACAAAAACAAATGTGTGCCCGCCTGGACTCGAACCAGGAACCGCAGAGGTATAAGCTCTGTGCTCTAACCAATTGAGCTACGGGCACATGTATTCGTTTTTGTCATCCTCGCTCGACATTGGAAGCTCTGTGCTCTAACCAATTGAGCTACGGGTCGGGCTTAAGCCGTAAGAGCCTTTAGCCTTCTTTATACTACTTTGTTTCTGCCACCACCTCAACTTTTCTTTTAGGTTCTATGCCGTGCTTGCGGAGGAGAGATTCAAATTCAGCACGTTCAAGCGTCTCAACCCGAATAAGTTCTTGAGCGATGGACTCCAATACTTTCCGGTGTTCCCCCAAAAGATCTTTCACCTGTTGTAAGGCGTTGTCAACGATTTTGGCGACTTCTCTATCGATCTTTGCAGAAATATCTTCGGAATATTCTCGATCGGCGCTTCCGCGCGCACGACCTAAGTATGAACGGCCACCCGATTCTTCATAAGCCACGGCACCCAATCCGTCTGACATGCCATACTTTGTAACCATGTCACGAGCAAGTGCGGACCCAACCTGAAGGTCGTTAGACGGCCCAGTTGTTATATCACCAAAGATCATCTCTTCGGCAACGTATCCACCGAGCGAGACGGCAATATCATCAAGAAATTCGCGACGTGACTGAAGACGCCTTTCTTCGAGGGGAAGCTTCAACGTGTACCCACCAGCATGTCCACGCGAAACAATAGAAATCTTGTGCACAGGGTCTGCGTAGGGAAGTACTGAAGCGACGAGCGCATGACCCGCTTCGTGATATGCAGTGATTTCTTTTTCTTTCTTTGTAAGGAGGTGGCTTTGGCGTTCCGGTCCCAACATGACCTTTTCGATGGATCGAATAAGGTCGTGCTGTGTCACTGTCTTTCTGTCATGACGCGCAGCGAGAATAGCTCCTTCGTTCATAAGCGAATAGAGATCTGCTCCAGAGAAGCCCGGGGTGCGTTCGGCAATCACGTGGAGGTTCACGTCTTCTGCAAGTGGCTTTTTTTCTGCATGGATTTTCAAGATCGCTTCACGATCATGTACATCGGGGAGGTCGAGAATTACGCGACGATCGAAACGACCAGGACGAAGGAGTGCCGGGTCAAGCACATCTGGTCGGTTGGTTGCGGCCATCACGATCACCTTCTCGTTTGGTTCAAAGCCGTCCATCTCAACTAGAATCTGGTTCAGTGTCTGCTCGCGCTCGTCATGCCCACCACCCATTCCCGTACCGCGGATGCGCCCGACTGCGTCGATCTCATCGATAAAAACAATTGCGGGAGCAACTTTCTTTGCCAACTTAAAGAGATCTCGTACTCGAGAAGCACCGACACCGACAAACATTTCTACAAATTCTGAACCGGAGATGGAGAAAAAGGGCACCTTTGCTTCACCCGCAACTGCACGCGCGAGCATGGTCTTGCCTGTGCCTGGAGCACCCATGAGGAGCACGCCCTTGGGAATGCGCGCACCAATGTCGAGGAATTTTTTCGGACTCCTCAAGAAGTCTACGACTTCTTCGAGTTCATGTTTGGCCTCTTTTACCCCGGCAACATCTTTGAAGAGCACGCGTTGCGCTTTGTCGTCTGGATCAATCATCCGCGCCTTTGATTGGCCAAAGGTAAATGCCTGCATGCCAGCCCCCTTCACCTGACGCGAGACGTACCAGAAGAAAATGACAATAAGTATGAGTGGCAACAGGAAAGGTGCTACTTGGAGGAGCCAAAAGAGAAAGCCCGATTCTTTTTTGATTTCAACCTCGATAGTAGCGAGCTCTTTTGTGGTGACTCCGTAATTAGCAAGTGTCTCTGAAAGCGCTGTTTCGCGTTCCTTTTTTGATTTTCTGATAGTCTCGTCTTTGTATGTGAGCGTGATCTCTTCTCCCTCAACAACAACTTTTGTCACAGCCCCCGCCTGAATATCTTTGGCAACTTGGGAGATGGCGATTTCTTCTGTTTTGTTTTCCCCTGTTATAAAAAGAGAGGTCGCCAAAATAATCATGAGGAGAATGACAAAGGTCGTGAGGAGATTACCGAAAAAGCCCTGCCTTGGCGACAGGCTCTTGCTACCATCCTTGACCCCCTTTAGTATCCTTTTGCCTATCTTTTGGCCTTTATTTTTCTCCTTACTTTGCATAAAAGCATTGTACAACAAACGAATATTGGTGGCAAATCATGAAAAAGGCGCCGTCGGTCTGCCGATGGCGCCACACCTTTAGATAACATCTCTTACATTGCGATAACCGTCTACCATACCAAGATCGTTAGCAACGGCCACATTTGTGATAAACCCGGTATGCGTTTGGATACCTGACTCAAGGACTGGATGTCTTAGTACCCCTAGCGTTAACCCTTCCGCGGCAAGTGTCGAAAGAATTGGCAGAAGCGCTCGTGAGAATGCGGGAGTCGATTGTCGAGGAAATTGTCCTGGGATATTGGGGATTGCGCAGTATAAGACTTTGTTCTCCAGCACACGTATGGGCTCCTTGTGTGTCGTGGGGCCCACCATCCCTTCCACCGAACCACCCTGATCAATAGCGATATCGACAATAACTGCTCCGCATTTCATCAAACGCACACGTTCTTTTGTGAGAACGACTGGAGCGTGAGCTCCCGGACTTGCGACAGCGCTCACGACCATGTCTGCATTTTGAAGCGACTGCGGAAACAGGTCTTTGTTATCAGGATGATCTCCTGCAACAATGACATTTAGATTGTTTCTATAATGCCCCGCTAGGTATTTGCGCGTCTCGGGGTTTTTCTCAAACAAGGTAACAAGGGCACCCGCCCCACACGCAGTCTCTGCGGCATGATATCCTGCAATACCACCTCCAATGATGACGACGTGTGCCCTTGGAAAATCCGTGAGGATCCGCGGCGTCATGATGTGACCGGTGGGTGAAAAATTCCCGAGTAGGACACCGAGCCCGCCGCAATATTTCTGAAGATAGTGCGCGCCGTATTGTACAGCAGCAACACCTGCAATCGCGCTCATCGGAGCAAGTATGGGGAACCTCCCGTTGTCATCGCGGACCGTCTCGTAACCAAACACGGTGATTTGTTCGTCCAAGAAACGTTGTAGCCACTCTCTTGATGTACCAGCAAAGTGCGGAAAACAACAAAGTGTTTTGCCGTGAAGGAGTGGGAGTAGTGGCGATTCTTCGGGAAGAAGACCCTTTACTTTGACGACAACGCCTGAGTTACGAACAACATGTTCAGTGGTGGGGGCGAGTGCAGCTCCAACTGCTCTGTATTCATCATCCGAGAAACCTGACCCCGCTCCAGCACCCATCTCAACATAGACAATATGACCATCTGCACGTAACGCGCGAACACCATCGGGTGTGAGAGCCACTCTGTGCTCGCCATCCATGCGCTCGCGAAGGATGCCAATACGAGAACTGCGCGCCATTTCTGCCTCCTTAGGGGTGCGCAAACACCCCCTTCTGCCCTTTGTTGTAGTACAAAAGACCTCCACAGTCAAACCCATGGAGGTCTTTTGTTTGTTCGAATCTATAGCTTTTCAAGATGCTTTTCTGTCTCTGATGTAATAAGCGGGATTTTGAAACTAAAGGTTGTCCCCTTTCCACTCTCGGAGGTAAACCAGATATCGCCACCATGTTCTTTAAGAAAGGTTTTTACAATGAAGAGACCGACACCAAACCCCCCAGGGTCCTTCCGTCGTGCACTTTCAGTTCGGAAAAACTGCTGAAAGATCTTTGCCTGATCCTCTTTCGGAATGCCGATACCAGTGTCAGTAATGCGAAAGATGAAGTGAGAGGCAACTTCTTCTGTTTCTACCGCGATCGAACCACCTGGGTCGCTATACGACACAGCATTTTCAAAAAGCGTCTGTACTACAATCGCTACTTTTTCCATATCGACTTTGACAGACGAGTTAGACGCCACCTTGATGTCTGATCGGAGCGAAATACCTTTGGCGGTGACGAGCGCCTCTAGGGAGGTCACTATTTCCTTCACGCGCGTAACCACATCCTGCACAGGAACCACTTTGAAGTTGTAGGTCACCCTGCCCATGCTTGCCTGTGATGCTTCGATTAAATGCTCTACTGCAGTAAGCACACGTTCATTTTCCAGGAGCACATCTTGGATGCTTTTGACACCATCATTGCCGAGGCTCTGCTTCTCTGCCTCCTTGAACGCTTCTTTGATACTCCATTTGATACCCGCGAGTGGGGTGCGAATATGGTGAAGCACCATTGAGATGAACTGATCCTTTGATTTGTCTACGGTGCGCACGACCACCACCTCTCGACGAAGTTTGTTCACAGTTCGGGTAAGAACCAGAGCGTAACTCGCAAGTGCTCCAAGGAGAGCAAACGCCGTAAAGAGTATCAGGAACTGGAAAAATGCTTTTGTTGATGACGATACCGCACTAAAGAAGACGCTCAGTGCCTCGATGTCGCGCGTGGGCACTTCATACACAAAAAACGCTACGAACGCTATTCCCGCGTAGGCACCAATAAGGAGCCCAGCAGAAAGCGTCAGTAGGTTTTCCTTTATCAATCCCTCATCCGGTATGCGGTTCTCTTCAGCATCCATGAACTAATAGACCAAAACTTGATTCTGTTATTTGTCGATGCCAGACGGCGTCTTGCCGTAGACGAGACCAATAAAAACGAGGAGGAAGCCAAGCGGGACGACAAGGTCTGCCCAGTGAACGTTGAATTCCAGTGGGACAGGGCCAAGAAACACGTGAACTCCACCGAAAATACCGATAACAATCGTACCAAGACCAATAAGGAGCGCGCGTACGCGAACTCTCTTGCTAACCGCCCTGAACGACTCACTCAAGAAGAAGAGTCCTAACGGAATTAGTATTCCACTTAGCACGCCGAGTCGCACATATGCAAAGTGTGCGGACGTCCATTTATAGACAGCGGTGAGTGGGCCGAGCTCGCCAAAAAGGTTCAGCACCTTCGGACTAAACAAGATGACTGAGCCGATAAAGAGACCTGCCGCGATAATGACTCCGACAATAAACTTCGGCAGAAATCCGTGTTTTTTGTACAACGCAAATGCCAAGAGCACGAGATATGCGCTTGCAAAATAGTGGAGCGGCAAGCTGAACGCTGCTCCCATAAGCTGGGCGTAGACGGTTCCACCAACGACGACGGCCGTAGCCCCAACCAACGTACACCCTGTCCAAGCCACGGCGAAGTTCCTAAAGTAGTGAGCATAAAGGTTGTCTGGATCCTTCTTGTATGCTCGATGCAGAAACGCCGACGCGATGATAAGGAGTGGTAATAAAACTAAAAAGTGTCCCATAGTCTAATCTGCTTAAGGTCGTCTCCTGGTTAAACGCCGGAGAAAAACCTCATTATTATTAATAACTTTACTATTTAAGAAATTGCTGGATCTTTGCCACAATATCGTCTAGGTCGACGTGGGCCTTAACAAGGAAGCCCGCCGCACCAAGCTGCATACCCTTCTCAACCTCGTCCTTTTGGCCAAGATTGGAGACGATAAGCACGGGAGTGTCCTTAAGTGCTGGATCAGCCTTGATCTGCCGCAGAACCTCATACCCGTCCATGCCAGGAAGAAGGAGGTCAAGCAGGATGAGGTTCGGATGTGTTTTCCGTGCCTCTTCCAACCCTGTCTCCCCGTCTAACTTGATGGCAAAGTGAAAGCCCTCTTTACCCAAACGCTTCGCGAGTAGGTCGCTCAAAAACAAATCATCTTCAACTATCAGTATTTTCTTGTCTTCTGGGATTCCTTCGGGCATGAAATAAGGCGCCTTGCGCGATATATACATAATAGCAGTAAACCACACTGCGGAATAGGAATCTTTTCCACACAAGAAATTAGGCAATTCTCTTTGCCAAACCGGAATTGACACCCTGCCAGGCACTGCTACGCTAGAACAAGACCACAAGCCTTGCGGCAAGGTGAACGAAATGAGTACGCCAGGAAAAATCTTGGTAACAGGGGCTGGGGGACAGGTTGGTTCTGATCTGACCACAGCGCTTAGGCAGAGATACGGCGATGGAAACGTGGTAGCAAGCGACAAGAACGATCTTGAACATGTTGGATTGTGGAGACGCCTTGACACGAGTGACAAAGACGAACTCAATGAGGTTGTTGTCGATTACGGAGTTGGCACCATTTTTCACCTCGCGGCAGTGCTTTCGGCAGTAGCGGAAAAGGAGCCGGTACGAGCATGGAGAGTCAACATGGACGGTCTGTTGAATGTCCTGGAAACCGCTCGTGCTCATAGATGTCGAGTCTTCTTTCCAAGCTCTATTGGCACCTTCGGCCCACTCTCGCCGCGGATGAATACGCCACAAGATACGATTCAGCGCCCCAATACAATGTACGGGATTACAAAGTTGACTGGGGAACTTCTGTGCGACTATTATCACCGTCACCATGGCGTTGACACTCGTGGTATTCGTTACCCAGGGATCATTTCGTGGTCCCACACGCCAGGCGGCGGCACGACAGACTACGCAGTAGAAATCTTCAAGGCGGCCCTCACTCGCGGGCACTACGAATGCTATCTGAAGCCAGAGACTGCGCTCCCGATGATCTACATGCCCGATGCTGTACGCGCCGCCATTGAACTCATGGAGGCTCCCGAGACACGACTCATGCACCGTAACGGATTCAACGTTACCGCCATGAGCTTCACTCCCCGGGAACTTGCCCTAGAGATCAGGAACTTCATTCCGACCTTCAGGATGACCTACAAGATTGATCCGGCTCGGCAAGCCATTGCGGATTCATGGCCACAGTCCCTCGATGATTCCGCTGCACGTCATGAGTGGGGTTGGAATCACGTATTTGATCTAGAGCCAATGGTTGCGGACATGTTGAATAAATTGTCTGCGAAAGGCAGGGTGTAACAATGCCCACAGAGAAGCTCGCTCACGTTTTCTCGGCAAAATTGCGAGAGCTTGGTGCTACTGGCACATTGAAAGGCAATGAACACGTCGTGTCCGCTGTCGTGCCAGCCAAAGACGGCACGGGACCACGCGTTATGCTTTTGGGGCACGGCGACAGAACATTCTTAAAGATGAATTCAAACTCCTATCTCGGGCTAGACTGCGACGAACGAGTCATCACAGCCGAGGTCGAGGCCACTCACCGCTTTGGTGTTGGCCCAGGAGCGGTGCGATTCATCTCCGGCACATCCACCCCTCATATTGAATTGGAGCGGGGACTCGCATCATTCCATGAGAGGGAAGACGCGATACTCTTTAGCTCCGCATATGCTGCTGTTCTTGGAACCTTGAATGCTCTCATCACTGACAAGACACTAGTGGTGAGCGATAAACTCAACCACAACAGTATCATCAATGCTGTTCGCCTCTCACGCCCTGTGAAGAGTGCCGTCTATCGTCACCTCGATATGAGTGAGCTTGCGTGGTCACTCGATCACTATGCTCACATGGCGAAACGCGCCTGCATTGTGACGGATGGAATCTTCAGTATGCGCGGCGATCATGCGCCACTTCACGAAATAATGGCAATCGCACGAGCCCATAATGACAAGTACGAGGAGGGGGTGTTCGTCGTCGTCGATGATTCACACGGCGTTGGAGCATTTGGGCCTACTGGCCGTGGCACCGAAGAATATGTCGGAGCGAAAGCAGATGTACTCATTGGCACCTTGGGTAAATCGTTTGGGGTCAATGGGGGGTATGTTGTGGCAGATGGCAGAACTGTTGCTTATTTGAAGGAAACAGCTCCTACCTACATCTATTCAAACCCTATAACTCCAGGCGAAGCGGCCGCCGCTTTGCGCGCCCTTCAGATCTTGGACGGTCTCGAGGGAATCGAACGCGTCAGAATAGCACGCACTTTGGCGGAGCATCTGCGCTTCGGGCTCGAAGCGCGTGGATTTGAAACGCTTGGAGATGAACACCCGATCGTTCCCCTACTCACACGAGACACAGAGAAAACACAGAAATTGGTGGCGCATCTCTTCGAAAAGAACATTCTCGCGACGGGCATCACATACCCAGTTGTGCCGAGGGGTGAAGAAGAGATTCGCTTCCAAGTCACGGCCGCACATACGTACAAAGATATTACAAGTGGAGTTCTTGTCGCACTTTCTCAATTTCCGAAGTAAATACAATCGCCACCCGGGGCTTGTCGAAGGGTGGTTTTTTTGTAAACAAAAAAGCACCGATGCGGTGCCGTTAAACCAAGACAATATTTTAGATTTCGAGTTCCTTTGGCGAAACGACGAGATTGGTCTGACCATTCACGCGAACAACGCGCGGGTGTAGACCTTCTTCTACACAGTAGTTGCATACCAATCTTGCGGCTCCGCGCAAACTCTCCATGGTCGCATCTTCTGTGTAATAATCTTCTCCGTATTGTAAGACCATCGCAACAGCAAGATGTTTGCTGTTGTCCCCCGCAATCTCGATGGTTCGTTGGATATTCACAATGATTTGGTCGGCACGCTTTCGTTCGCGGTCAAGCCAGAGCACCGCTTCTGCGCTTCTCGAGCGCAGTTTCTCCATCCATCTCTCACCAAGCGTCATCATTGTTCCCCATCAGGCCGCCCTTGTCCCGAGTTGATACTATATATCTTGCAACGTTGTATCACGTGGTTTGAGATGAGTCAATGTCGGCGCCGCACATTGCCGTATCGGTGTAATTAAAAAACCGCGGGGTAATAACCCTGCGGTCAACGATTAAAGAACTTACGCCGCTACCCTGAACCCGGGAGGCGGAAGACGCAGTACCGCGTCGTTCGAACCAAAGGAGCTCAAATCTTCGGGCTGCCTAACGCCGAAGTCGCCGTTCCGCCTCGGTCCACGGAAGTACGCGCCGTAGACGCGCTTCGGGAGAAGCTGGTGAACCTCAGGCTTAATCGCCGCCGCCTCACTGTAGGTGACGTGGCTACCGCCGCGCATCCCGTCCGCGGCAAGGAAGAGCCAGTGGTCAACCTCGACATCGGCGGTAAGATCGGGCACTCCACCCGTGTGGCAGTCGATTGCCGGGAATCGGTACATGCCGTCCGTGTTCTTCAGGGGCTTGTACCACACCATGATGGGCTCTGCCTTAACCGACCTTTGATTGTTGAAACAACACAAGGCGACGGCATACCCCGGGAAGGCCTGTTCGTAGAACGCAAAGAGCTCCCTGTTCACTTTCGGGCGCTTCCCTTGCGGCACACGGTTGAGCGCTGCAGGAATGTCGGAGGCCTTTTCAGCAAGGATGATGGTGTAGATACCGACATCAAACACTTGCACACGGCTTCCACCCACCCTCGAAAAGCCCATGCTCTTCGCGCCGCTATCACGAGACCGTGGCGTTACTGCAGTAACCATGTCGTCCATGATGCTGCTGAATTTGCGCGTGTCAATGAAATTCCTCTGGCCGATACCCTCGGCAGGAATGTGAAGCAACATGGCATTGGGTCCGACACCCAAGTTCGCAACTTCGTTCTGGTACATGAGCACGTGCACGATGCCCTCATTGGGCATTCTCGTCGCATTGATGCAAATCTTCGTACCTCTGAAATCTGCCTTAGCCATCGAGATGCACATTGCTGTTGCTCCTCTCTATTAGCTGACGATGTTAATGAGAACAGCGACGATGAAAAGGACAATGCAGAGCGTTCCCGCACCGCCAGCAATGACCATGCCGAAGAGACCTTGCTGGAAACTCCTGACGGCACCACGTGCGTCTGCCCTCCAGATGCCACCAAGCATTCCATTCATGCGCCGAAGTTGATTGAAGACAAGGTACGCGAGACAGAGAGCCCATCCCAAGAGCCAAACCCACCAATACGTCCCGATCGCTTCCACCGTTTTCCTCCGAATCCTTGTTGTGGGGTTTTACTACTCGTACTACCCGATAGCCTGCAAGAGAGTAACACGCATAGTGCGTGTGTGTCAATAATCAACAAAAAGAGTCCGTGCGGTGGGACTCTCGAGGTCGTGCTTATTCATTTATCCTATTCGTCAGAATACATCCGCTCTTTAATCTCACGAAGCAGAGCGATCACCTCTGGATCAGTAATCTTGGTGAAGCGCTCCACTTTTTGCCCATGCCGTTCGGCTAGTTCATAGAACATATGCAGGGGGCGAAGATCAAACATGCGACCATTCTTGTATACATATGCTTCGTAGAGCGGCCTATACACCTGCATGAATGCGTCTTCGGGGCGACAATTATCTTCAGTATGATGACCAACCCCGTAAATATAATATGCGTAATTGTTTACAGGTCCGTTCGGATCGTGTTTGTAATGGTAATAGTATCCTGGTTCAGGACGCTTTTCTGGCGGCGGTATGTCGTGGGGCATACTAGTGTACTCGTCGACTAAGCACAGTATAGCGTATTCGGAGACTTAAAAAACTTCAATATTTTTGGGCTTTAGTAATAATCGATTGTATAAACTTATTTTTGTGGTCAGAGTAGCTCTTTCTATCGTCTGCATATTCTTTGGCAAGACTTTTTTTAAGATCGGCGTATCGTTTAACTTCTGCGGAATGCGTGCGCAAGTAATTACGAAAGAGCTGATCTGTTTTCCATTTAGAACCGTTGTAGCGCATCACATGGAGATAGTGGGTACGTCTCTCATCTGGACCTTTCGCAATAAACAATCTCTGGCGTTGAAACTTTTTATAAAAATTGTAGCCAATCTTTTTAAGTGGTTGTAGTAACTTTTCGGCATCCTTAAGCTTTGCTACCCCGACCGCAATATCAATGATCGGTTTTGCAGCCAATCCTGGCACTGATGTACTTCCTATGTGTTCAATGGCAATGAT
Organism: Parcubacteria group bacterium; assembly: GCA_016204045.1. NCBI lineage: Bacteria > Parcubacteria group bacterium. Next base: position 197,057 of record JACQLQ010000001.1, on the reverse strand, counting down.
TTTGTCTCCGCATACCTTCAAAATGCGAGCTTTTTCTTTCTCAAATTCCTTAGCCCATTTCTTCTGATAGGGAATGACTTTGACTGTGCCACGTTTAAGACCAACTGACATGTTACAAGTATATCAAAAAATGTGCTCGTGCTTCGTGTTTTATAAAGAAAAAACTGCACGAATGTGCAGTTGGGTTTGTTGTTTGTTGATTATAATATTGGAATCCAGTCAGTATCGTATCCTAGTTTTTTGATAGCCTCTTCCACTGCCGCATGAATCTCTTTACGCTCGTCTTCTGTCACACCACCACCGATCTTGAGGGCTATTCCGCCTTCACCCATTACCCGAAAACCACCTCTTTCATCACAAAGGTTTATACGCCTGCTTATTTTTTGTGGCATTTTTTCTCTAGAAACCCCATATCAATCTATCGGAAGATTACCAGCTCCTCCAAAAAAATCAATAGCGATCGGCAATTCGCAAACACTTCTGGTGCTTTCTTTATCATCATTTTTCACTCAACAAAAATGGCCCGCTTGTGGCGAGCTCATTTTTGTTGAGTGGAGATTACGGGACGCTTCGCTATCTCACTCTTTGGAAACCTGCGACATTTTTGTCGGCAATCCTTGGCTGTATCGCTCAATCAGATTTTCTTTCTTTTCTCGTCGCCACTTTTTGATTTGTATTTCTCGTTTTCGTGCTTCCGCGAGAGTGGTGTATTTTTCCAGAAAAACTATACCAAAATCAGTTTTGTATTTTGTAAATTTTGCTCCGCGTTGTTCATTATGATGTCTGGCTCTCGCGTCAGGATTTTGAGTGATCCCAACATATAATTTATTTATTGAGTTTTTCATCATATAGACAAAATACATAATTCGATTATACACGAGCCCTTCGACTAACGCTCAGGGCATTCGACTCGCGTCTCGCGTAAATCAAAAAGCCATGCGAATAGCATGACTTCTTGGGTGGCTTGCCATGAGCGAGCCTCAAGAGGCGAGTCGAATGGAGATGGCGGGAATCGAACCCGCGTGCAAAGAGTTGTTTAAAACGGATCTACAGGTTTAGTATTTTTCAGTCCGTCATGTGACGGATTTAAATGCAGATCGTATGAAAGATACAAAATCGAACTGCATCGAGCTCCTTGGTTTCAGCGAAACGATCGGAACGAGTCGTTTGCCTATCCTGGTGGTATAACACTCTCATCCATCTACCAGAAATCAAAAGTGAGAGCGTTCACGTTCGTCGCTTAAGCGTACACGAACGCAAAGTCGTTCGCCTTAAAGTAAGGAGAAACGATTGAGCGCAATTTGTTTGCACTTGTGGTTTGGGGCCTTTTAAAGAGTTACCCCGGCTCTACCTGCGCGTTTCAAAGTACGCCCCTTGTCGAAGCCGATCATCCCCCTAAACAATAGTATACCGTATACCTTGTTTTAGGCGAATGGCCGGCCGTGAGATTAAACACTGAAAAGTGGGGATCAGGCCTGCGCGTTAGTTGTGCGCAGGCCTGACCCGAAGCGGTGCTAGGCCGCTTGCAACGCTACCGACAGAGCCGGCGGCCACTGCCGTTCGACGGGAACCCGAACGATGGCGACCGGGACCAAGCAGCGTTCGAACACCCGCTGTGCTGGATCCGGTGACTCGCCCAAGCGGCGACCATCAGGGGTGCAGCCGTTGGACATGAGGAAACCCGTCGCTTGCGCGTCGAGTTGGGCAGGTGTCGGTTTGTGGCGTCGCGTAACCGTGGCAGTGTGCATGAGAACTCCTTCCGAGTTCGGGGTGGGCCACGTTTCAATGTTCAAAAGTTTTTAACGTGCTAGCTTAAGCGCGACTTCGCTTCCCTTTCCACATCGCGCTCTGCGGTGCGGCGCTTCAGTGTTTCGCGTTTGTCATACTTCTTCTTCCCACGAGCAATACCGATTTCAACCTTTATCTTATTAGACTTATTATACACCGAAAGAGGCATAATTGTCAAGCCTTTTTCTTTTTCCACACCTAGCAGGGTCGCAATTTCACGCTTATTTAACAAGAGCTTTCTAAGCCGATAGGGGTCATACTCCTTATCCACATTTCCCACCTGATACGGAGGAATGTTCATGTTGACCAAAAAGGTCTCCTTTCCGCGCGTGATTACATACGCCCCTTCAAGGGAACCACGACCTCCTTTGAGAGACTTTACTTCGTGACCAAGCAATTCGATACCCGCCTCGAGCTTTTCCTCGATTTCGTAATTATGGTATGCCTTTTTGTTACTCACGAGCGCCATGTCATGACTATAACATAAAACGACCCACAAATTGGGTCGTTCAACTATTACCAAATCTCTACTCGCTCGTTTACTGGACGCCACATCTTGTCGCCAGGCCCACCATCAAATGCAGAGAAAAATTCAGTCATATTGGAAAGCATTCCATTGATACGCCAATACGGAGGCAGATGTGGATCCGTGACCGCACTCTCACGGAGATGCTCGTCGCGCACGATATCGCGCCACGCACGTGCAAGCCCAAAGAAGAAACGCTGTTCTGGAGTCGAGCCGTCCACATTCTCTGGTCTACCATGTTCCTTGAAATATTCTTGCATGGCGTGGTACGCGAGCGTAATCCCACCCAAATCGGCAACCGCCTCTCCGAGGGTAAGCTCTCCGTTTGCGTGAATATCATCGACAATTCGATATGTGCCAATCTGCTTCGTGAATTCGCGCGCGCGCTCTTCGAACGCCGCTCGATCCTCGGGTGTCCACCAGTCCTTGAGATACCCCTTGGCATCGAACTTTGCTCCTTGATCATCGAAACCGTGCGTGAGCTCGTGCCCGATAATCATCCCGATCGCGCCAAAGTTTGTTGCCTCGTCTGCATCTGGATCAAAGAAGGGTGGCTGCAGCACTGCGGCGGGAAAGGTAATCGAAACCAAGAGCCCCTCAAAGAACGCATTGACCGTCTGCGGAGGACAATACCACTCCTCTCGATTCTGCGGCTTCCCAACTTTTGAAAGCATGTAGTCGAAATCAAAACGATTGACTGCGAAACGATTTTCCAAATATGAGCCGCCGGGTAATTCGAGCGAAGTGTAGTCTCTCCATGTGTCTGGATAGCCGATTTTCTCTTCAACGGCGCGGAGCTTCGCTCGGGCGCGCTCCTTCGTCGCCTCCCCCATCCATGGGCGTGATGCGATACGCGCCTCGTACGCTTTTCGCAAATGCTGTACGATGGCGCGAACTCGCATCTTTGATGCCTCGCTGAAATGACGCTTCACATACAGTTTGCCAAGAATCTCTCCCACCGAATTGTTAACGTCGGGTATGACCCGCTCCCAACGCGGCTTCATCTTCTTTACTCCAGAGAGTACGCGGCCGTAAAAGTTGAAGCGTTCCTTCACAAAGTCATCACTTAACGCACCGGCACAAGACAGAAGCGCCATCCAGCGAAGGTACGCTTTCCACTTCGACAGAGGTACTGCTTCGAGCATGTGCGACAATGCGATAACAAACTCCGGCACTTCAACGTTCAGCCGTTCGGGAGGAACTGCTCCGAGTTCCTTGAAATAGCGCTGCCATGGGACCGCCGGGGCATCGCGCTCAAGCTCCTCCAAGGTACGCGGGTTCAATGTCTTCTCAATCTGTCGCAACTCAGTACTTGTCCGTGATGCACTCGCGAACGCAGTTTCGATCTCAAGAACAATGCGCCCGCTATCGTGTGCTTCCTTACGCGAGAGTCCAGAGAGCAAAAACATGGCTTGCACATGTTTCTCGTACGCACGACGCATGTCCTGCATATGCTTGTCGGAAGAAACATAGTATATCTTGTCCGGAAGCCCAAACACTCCTTGTCCTAGGGCAAATTCGACGACATCTGCTTCGACAAGATTCCTGTACGCGTAGAGGGGGAATAGAGCGCTTATGCCGTCTCTATGAAATTGGGCGACAAGAAGAACCATCTCCTCAATCGTTTGGATAGCATCAATTCTTTGAAAGACCGGAAGGAGCGGACCCACACCAAGATCGTTGCACGTTTGCGCATCCATGGCACTCACGTAATAGCCTCGGAGGAGACTAACTTCTCTATCGGACACGTCTGCCACCCCTCTCCGTAATTCCTCGAGAATCACGCGAAGTTCTTGCAGGTTTTTCTTTTGTAGGATGTCAAATGACCCCCAACTCTTTTCAGTGGGTGGTATGGGGTTCTGCGCGCGCCAGGTGCCATTTACGAAATTAAAGAAATCGTCTGTCGGCTTGATACTCATATCAAGCTCGCCACCTTTGGTCGTGACGCTTCCCGCTTTCTTGTTCATTGTAGTTTTCTTGGGCCGTTGCATCTTTGCGTAGAGTATCTCGATTCTACCTCTTTTTCAACGCTTTCAAAAAGGTGGTGGGCGAGTTAGGATACAGGGAGAAAGGAGACGAGGTGATGCCGATGCTTCCTCGCTTCAGGAACGAACGGGAAATCATTGAGTGTTTTTCGGTGGATGATACCGTATTCCTCGTATTCGAGGGCGGACCATGTGCTGGCAAGACGACGGGCTTTTGTTACCTCCAAGAAAAACTCTCTAATTTAGGTTTTACTGTCTTTATTTTTTCCGAGACTCCGACCAACCTCATCAATGCCGGCATTCGTCCAGAAGCGAACGGGTTCGACTTTGACACGTTCGAGCATATTGTATTCGAGGAAACGCTCGCAAAAGAGGTGAACTTCCGTCGTTACGTACGACACTCAAGCGCAAAAAGGAAAGTGGTGCTCTGCGACCGCGGGTTCATGGATATCCTCGCGTACACAAAGCCAGCATTCTTCGAGGCGCTGGTGCGTGAATTCGGACTCTCAATTCCTCATATCCGCGACCTCCCCTATCACGCGGCGTTCCATCTGGTCACTGCCGCACTAGGCGCAGAGGCGTTTTACACGCTTGCTAACAATACCGCTCGTCGCGAGACTCTCGAGGAAGCGCGTACGCAGGACGCAAAGACGCTCGAGGCATGGATTGGACACCCTCATCTCCGTGTTATTGATAACTCAACCGACTTTGAAGGAAAGCTGAAGCGCCTCTTTCAGGAGGTGTGTCGTGTGCTCGGCATTCCAGTACCGCTTGAGATTGAGCGCAAATATCTCATTGACCCATCCTTTGAGCCGGAGCAACTCCCTGTTCCCTTTGTCCGCGTAGACATAGAACAGATGTATCTGAGCGGAGGTGCTACTGGTAACGAAGGACGCATCCGACGCAGGGGCCAAAACGGGGCATCTGTCTACTACCGGACGCACAAGTGGGAACTTCCTGGTACTTTTGCCCGCGCAGAAACAGAAAAGCATATCTCGTCTGAAACGTACGGAGAACTCGCGCAGTTGCGCGACCCTGGGTTTGCCGTTGTGCAGAAAGACCGGTATTGCTTCGTCTGGCAGGGCCAATATTTCGAGCTTGATCGATTCCATGGACCCGCTCCTGGGCTCCTACTCCTCGAGATAGAGCTTACGGAGGAGAACAGCGCCGTCTCTCTCCCTCCATTCTTTGCCGGAGCAAAGGACGTGACTGGGAATAAGATGTACTCCAACTACGAAATCGCGCGTATACGTATATAAGAGACAAGCCCGCGTCCGCTCCGCCATTTGGCGGATGGCGGAGCGGGTTTTTGCTTGCCCAAACACCAATGCACGCATTGGTGTTTGGGCTTGCTCTTTCAGAGGAAATCCCCTATACTAGCGTAATCTGAAAGCAAAGGTGAGGATAAACAACCAAATACGAGCACAGGAACTCCGTGTGGTAACCGACGACGGAGAAAACCTCGGTGTTATCCCCTTTAAGGAAGCTCTTGAGGCGGCACAAGGGCGGAGCCTTGATTTGATTGAGATTTCGCCCAATGCCACCCCGCCGGTTGCCAAAATCATGGATTATGGTAAGTTTCAGTATCTGGAGCAGAAGAAGCAAAAGGGGGTTAAAGTACAAGGAACCGAGACAAAATCCCTCCAGATTAAGATAGGTACCGGGGAGCACGACCTAGAACTCAAGGCAAAGCAGGCGTCTAAGTTTTTGAAGGAGGGATGCCGAGTTAAGATGGACCTCTTTCTAGCGGGTAGAGCAAAATACCTGCCTAAAGAGTTCCTGCAAGAACGACTGGAGCGGGTCTTGCGCCTTATCACTGAAGAATACAAAATCGCTGACGGGCCGAGGAGAAGCCCTAAAGGTCTCGCTGTCATACTCGAACGAGCAAAGAAATAGAGGGTAGTAAGTCCTATATTTCGTCTTCGCTCGAAGAAATAAAAAAAACTGGACGCAATTTTCATGAAAACCAACAAATCCTACACCAAGCGACTGAAGGTCACGAAAAATGGAAAAATGCTTGCGCGCAGAGGCGGGCAGAACCATTTTCGTTCCAGGAAAAAGTCGTCGGACAAGCTCGACCGCAATCGTTTGCGCTCATTTAACATGTCAGCAAAGGCAAAGCAGCGATTCATTATCTAACTACCATGCCACGAGTAAAAAGAGGGACAATGCGAACAAAGAGCCGTCGAAACACCCTTAAGCAAGTAAAGGGCTATCGATTTGGCAGGAGCAAAAAGGTGCGCCAAGCACACGAAGCTATTGCGCACGCCGGAGTACACGCCTTTGCGCATCGTCGCAAGAAAAAGAAGGATTTCCGCCGCCTGTGGCAGGTCAAAATCAATGCCGCAGTCCGCGAATACGGAAATATCCCCTACTCAGAATTCATTTACATGCTGAAACAGAAGGGTATCGGTTTGGACCGCAAGTCCCTCGCCGATCTCGCCGAGAACAATCCCGAAGTATTCAAGAAGGTGTTGGAGAAATCTCGATAAACAAAAACAGGTCCGACCATGGTCGGACCTGTTTTTGTTTCTTCAATGTTACTCAATCGCCTTATTCCGTTCGTAAAGATAGTAATGCTTCTTCTCTTTCTTCACGAGCTCCACAAGCCTTTCAACGAGCGCCTTGGGGTCGGAGTCAAAGACAATCTTACCGTTAGGCCGGTGCGCTTTTTCGATAATGTTTTTAAACACCTCGTCTGTCTCCCATGATCCTTCCAAAACGCCGATTGGTTTCTTGTCTTCAAACGCTATGGTGAATTCGTTTACGGTCCCGATACGCCCGCATCCGACGATAACGGCATCGGATGAGCGGGTCAAGAGCAAATTTCTTCCGGAATACCCGAAGCCTGTGTAAATGATTAGATCAAGATAGTCGACGGGAAGCTTGTAAACCCCGATGTGCTCTTCTTCCGTAGAAGCAGGAGAGAGACCGAGGGAAATGCCGCCTGCTTCCTTGGCACCCATTGCCGACCAGAGAGGAAAACCAGTGGTTGCACCCGTCACCAGAACAGCGCCTTGTCGTGCAATCTGCCGACCCACCTCCTTTGCCGAATCGAGCGCATCGGGACCGCAGTGTCCTGTCTCCGCCGCGCCAGAAACGCAGATCTTTAGTTTCAGATGGACGTGTTTTTTTTCGTCGGGGTGCATGTTGAATGCTACGTTATGACTATAGTATACCATACACAACCTTGTGGCGCGTGTCGCGGACTAGAAGTCGATGGTGAAGGTGTCGCCTTGCTGTGGGGCAACGGCGTCGAGGCCCAAATAGTCGCGGATGCGTTGTGTTAAGAAAAAGGCGGATTTGGGCTCCCCCATTACCACAAATATCCGTTTGGCGGCGTCTGTGTCATTTGCCACAAATTCAAGCAAGCGCTCGGAATCCATGTGCGCCGAATAGCCGCTAATGGAGAGCACGCGCGCTTTCACGGGAACCTTCTCCCCAAAAATCTCTATTATCTTTGCGCCGTCTTCTATCTCGCGCCCACGCGTGCCTGGAGCCTGGTACCCCATAATGAGGAGGGTATTCTTTGCCTCGGGGAGATAGCGCTTCTCATGGAAGACAATGCGCCCCCCTTCTGACATGCCACCTCCCGCGATAATAATTTTTGGTGCGGGCACTTCGACGATGCGTTTTGATTCATCAGATGTCCTCGTAAAGGAGAGTTCGGCAAAACTGAAAATGCCGCTACCATCTTTCGCTTCCATGCCTGCGCTCTTGTTAAAGTAGGAGGTATACTTCTTATAAATGTCGGTAATCTTGATGGCGAGCGGTGAATCAAGGAAGACGGGCATGCGCGGCACACGCCGCTCCTCGACCATGCGTTCGATTTCGTAAAGAATGGCTTGGGTACGCTCGAGAGAAAAGGCTGGGATCATGAGCACTCCTTTGTTTCGAGAGGTTTCCTCTATAATGTCTTCAAGCCTCGAGCGACGTTCGTTGCGCTCCTCGTGATTCCTATCCCCATATACACTCTCCATCACGAGATAGTCGGCATCAGTAACTGAGTCTGGATCCGGCAAGAGGGGCGAAGGAAAGTTGCCAAGGTCGCCGGTAAAGACAACCTTCTTGCCCCCGCGCGCAATCTCTACCATTGCAGAACCCAAGACATGACCGGAATTTTTGAAGGAGATGGTAAGGTCTTTTACCACAAAGGGGGTGTGGTACTCTTTTGTTTCCCACAAAGCAAGTGTTTGTCTAACATCTTCAGGTCCGTACAAAAACGGGGTGCCCGTTCTAGCTGTCTCCTCCCTCATAATCTCCAAGGCATCGGCATACACAATTTCTACAATATCTTTGGTGGGGGGGAGAGAATAAATGACTCCTCGGAAACCTTCTTTTACAAGTTTGGGGATTCTCCCCACATGGTCTACGTGGGGATGGGTCACAAAAAGAGCATCGATCTTCTTCGGGTCATATGGAAATGGGTCTATATTTTTGTCGCCACATGTCGCACATCCCTCGAACAAACCGCAATCGACGAGGATGTTTGCCTCACCGGTCTGGAGCAGGAAATTGGAGCCTGTTACTTCTCCTGCTCCTCCGCAAAATGTCAGCTGTGCTTTGCTCATTGTGTGAACAACTACAAATATTTTTTGACAAAATACCAAGCGACCAAGAGAGCGCCCGTTGTATCAGCAACAAGGTCGGTTAGGGTGTCGAAGACATAGTTGGGGTATCCTCGAAGTGTTGAGTCGTTGATAACTTCAAATATCTCCCACAAGCCGCCTATCATGAGCGCGAAGACAAGAGCACCAAAAACAACGTGGACTTTGGGTATTCTGTCTCGGTACGTGGCTTTGGAGAGGCCCGATAGGAAAAACAGCCACAAACCCATGCCCGCTATCCAGAGACCGCCGACAAAATGTAACACAAGATCGAGGGGTGGATAGGCGGCAAACCAAAAGTGTTTGATGCCGAGGACATGCACTGGTGCAAGTACAAGAAGGATAGAGAAGAGAAAGTAGAAAAATGTATGGCGGAACATAATCGAAGTATATGGTATCTAGTATATCGCATTCGCTCTATATTAAAAATAGATCACTGTAAGCGATCTATTTTTAAATAGTTATTGGAGTAGAAAAACCCAAGCGTAAGTTACGTGGGTGCCCGCAGAACGCATCCCCTGAACGAATCAGCAAGACACGCCAATTAGAGCTCCCGAGGGTTTCACAATATGGATTTTTACTCCAATAACTACTTCTAGTTTAACACGTTGGGGAGATGTCTACCACACGTCGAGAAAACGTTTGTAGGAAAAGATGGCCGGTTTTTTGCCGAACCAGTGCTCAATCTCGTGTTCCGCCTCTTCGGGAGTCTCTGAAGCGTGAATGAGGTTCATAACTGCTCGTCTTTCTGTGTTTGCGATAGCTGGCGAGTCCGCAGAATAGTCTCCGCGAATGGTGCCCATGTCTGCCATAGAGGGAATAGTGGGGCCTGCGATCTTACGCACCATGTCGACAGCATGCACCCCTTGGACGACCATCCGCACGAGCGGGGCAGAGGTCATATAGTCGACGAGCCACTCGCGGACCATCGCGCCAATTTTTGCGGCGTCATCTGTGCCAAGCTCCTTTACCGGGTCAACGCCGTATTTGCCATACGTACCGAGCGACTTTTCGCCCAACCGCGTGATCCATTTCTGGTCTTTGGGATAGTGATCACTAATCTGCTGTCTTGTGGGCAAAAACATCTCTAAGGCAACCACTTTTAAATCACGCTGTTCGAAGCGTCCTATAATCTCGCCAATGAGTCCCTTGCGAACTCCGTCTGGCTTGACCAAAACGAACGTCCTTTCTTCTTTGAATTTTTTGTAATCTGACATGTGGGTATTGTAATGGAAAGAAATTATTTCGGCAATCGCCCTTACTTCGCACCCTTAAGTGTCTCGAGTTCGCGTTGGATTGCTGCAAAGACGCGGTCATTTTCCCAGTCCCCCAGACGGATACCCCCGGCCACACTTTTTTGCTGAAGAATCTTTCGTACTATCTCTGCGTCACGGCGATACACTTGCTCAATGGGGCCACGTTTCAGTTTCGCCGCATAATCGGCAAACGCTTCCAACTGAAGACGCATCTGCCTCAGTTGCAGCATTTGGAATGGGTGCCGCGACAATTGCTCTGGTTTAGGGTCGAGAAAAATATCTTTGCACAACTGTATGATGTGCGGCTGTTCGGCACCAACTACCACTCGGGGTACATTCTCTAATTCTCCTCTGTAGTTACCGGACCTAAAATATTCTATGGTCGGGAGTGTGCCATTTTCAATGTCTGCACGAATTTTCCTAAATTTGTCTGCGAGTTGGCCGCTATACGTCACATCAACCCCTATCGCCAGGTGGTCCATACCTGTGTCCTCCCGATCAAACTCAATGATACCGTCGACACCATGGCGAATGTCATCAACATCCGAGGTTTTAATAACACGCGCTCCTTCCCCAAGCCACCCAAATTCAGATGCTCCTTTGTGAAAAATGCCTTCGAAAATAACCGCAAGGCGCTTTGCCTCCCGTCTCCCCTCGTCAGTGTCCGCCTCAAATTGAAGCTGTTTTTCCTTCACGTACGCTACGTCTCTGGCTATTCGATCTGCATCGTATAAACCCTTAAAATCCTCGGGCTTAATTTTTGTACTATTCAAGATCAGAGCAGCCTCTTTGTGTGCCCGTTCCAAGAGAGCACGCTCAACAGCGTTCATTTGCTCCCTACCCCGTGTGCCACGCTCTTCAAAAGGATTGAATGTCATATAGTTAAGCCATTGTATCATGCCGCTCTCTTTCTCTCCTCCTTTTGAGGGTGTTTTGCTAAGTACGCTTCCGCGATCTCGTGGGCGATTGATTTGGCGTCGGCGCGGGCTTGGTTGATGACCTTCTGAATCACCTCTGGCGAGCGACTCTCAAAAGAGGGATCCGCCCTGACTGGGTTGGCATGAATCGAAAAAACATTGCTTCCTTTTATGACCCCGCCGATGCCACTCTTTTTATAAATTTCTGTTGTTCCATCTCCTGAGATGACCGACCTTGCGCCAAGTTGAGATGCCAATATTGTAGCGCCTCTGCTTTCGCTAAGAAATATTGTTGCGAGATCAAAGAAAGTATTTTGCATTGTGAGACCTCGTGCAATATCTTCAATTGTTTCTCCGCTAATTAGAGTGTCAGTGACCAAGAGTGCACTGCTCGATGTGCCCACTTTCTGCTTTTCAACTTTTTGAAGTGCTTCTGCAATTTTCTGCTGTCGCTCCTTTTTCGCCCCAGGCGTATGCTGTGAACGTTCACCGGCAAAAAACAATACTTTGGGGTGCTCGAATCCCCTTGCGTCTGCGATTTTCTTCAATACTTCTGCAATAATGAGTGCGGGGATGCGCCCCGAAGCGTCATCTCCGACGATGAGGTCGTACCACTCGCCGCGTTCAATACGCTCGGAGAGTTGGTCGAGGATTCTTTGGATCGGTTCCTTTAAATCCACGATGACTTCAAACTTCTGTGGTTTGGTGTCCATCTTTTCCTGTGGTTTTGACTCAATTTTTTTAAATGGATTTTCCATAAAATACTACGCCGCCCTCTTTCTCTCCTCCTTTTGAGGGTGTTTTGCTAAGTACGCTTCCGCGATCTCGTGGGCGATTGATTTGGCGTCGGCGCGGGCTTGGTTGATTGAGTCCTGAAGAACATCTAGTAACATATCGGGGTCCTTTCTCATCGCTTGCGCGTGAATAGACACTCTATCTGCCTTCTCCACCCCACCAAACGTGTGGGCGCCGTATATACCGGGAGTCTTATCAAATCTGCCAAAAATTATTGAGCGAGCACCTAGTTTATTCTTTAGAAGCTGCCGTAAATCAGCGGAGGATTTTGCTGCTATAGTGACAATATCCATCGGTATACGTGCTTCTTGTACTATTGCATCCGCAATATCTTGTATTGTACCCCCCGTTACAAGAGTGTCGGTGATCAAAAGAGCCCGTCTAGTTTTTCGATCCTTGCGCTTCTCGAGCTGCTTAAGGCTTTCGAGGATTTTATTTCTTCGTCCTTTTGCTATCTCCTCATCAATGCTCTTAACCCCTGCAAAAAACAGCGTGTCCGGCTTCTCGAGTCCGCGTGCTTCGGCAATTTCTTTTAGCACTCCTGCAACAATTAACGTGGGGATTCTTCCTGATGCGTCATCGCCGACGATGAGGTCGGGCCATTCACCCCGTTCGATACTTTCAGCGAGTTGGCCAAAGATTACCTCAATGGGACCTTTGAGTTCTTCAATATCCTCAAGACGTTTTTTCCCTTCTTCTGGCTTTGACGCCCCTTCAAATGTGTTCTTCATAAACAATGCTAAAGCGGATGTCTCCACTCTAGCATTGTTCGCTTCGTATGAAAACACTATCTAGTTTGCTGCTAGTTGCGCCTTGAATCCTTTGAATGCCTCGACTTCTTGCCTGATAGCTGCGTTCACAAGCTCCTCGGCATTTGGTACATGTGCTTTCAAAAACATCTCTACAGCTCCTTGGTCCTCGCCTGCTGCAAGCTTCCCAAATTCGCCCCGTTTTTCTTGAGGAAGCACATCAAGGATGTTCATCGTTGCGCGCTGGAGGATGATCTCTCCGAGCCGTGCAATGATGCGCCGCTGGCTTTCAGGGGGGAGACTACCTACACCAAGTTCGGTCGCTATTTTCTGCTGGAGATTGCTTTGGAGCATGGGCATAATGAATATTAAATGATTACTAAGTTAATGAATAAACATTATTTATTACGTGTAAGCATGGTGGTTACTCCTTCAGGCTCTGGCATATTCCCCCAAAGGCGACCCCACCAGTCACCAAAACTTTTAAAGGTTTCTTCAATCGAAACACGCGAGCCTTCTGGGGTGACATAATACGAGCCCATAGACGCATCTACCCTGACTTGCTTACCTGTCTCGCTTGCGAGACGCTCCGCCAGTGCCGCCTTTGCATCATCCGTACCACCCCACGCAACGAGCTCTCCATTCGCTTGTTCATAGATATTTGCCGCCGATTTGTCAAAGAAAATCTCTGCGCCCATACGCTCCACACCTTCCGTTTCCTGATTAAGGTTGGTCTCGGGAGCCCCCTCCGCAGTTTTGGGCACTTCGCCCACCGTAGGTGCTTCTACTACTTCGGGGGCGGGTGCAGCACCCACGGCTCCCCCCTCGCGGATATTCTGGAGTTGTTCTGCTGTGAGATTCTCTGCTCCCGTCTTTAGTTTCTCAACCAAAGAAGAATCCCCCAAGAGAGTAGTGAAATCAATCTTTTGCCCTGGAAAAATACGGTCAATGTTGCCGCTCTTAATGCCTATATCTTTTAATTCCTGTGGGCTCATGGCCGCAAGTTTGTCTTTGATTCCATCGATGACATAGGTCTGTTGCTCAGGAGAAAGCCCTTGGAGATCGGTGCTGATCGCCCCCTTAAGAAGCCCCCAGACCGTGTCGCCTTTTGCAACTTCTGCTGTAATAGTGCGAACAGCTTCTGCGGTAATTTCAGGAGCAGTACGTGCGGCCTCCTGCGCCACACCCTCCACAACACCATCTTGAGAAGCTGCTACTTCAGTACCGTAGACGCCTGATCCAGGTGCGTAGTCTGACGCCGAAGATGTCTCAACCCCTAATGCGCCGAGTTCTGCCTTGAGATCCGCCCCAGACCCTACGGCAACCTCTGTAGCGACACGAGCTGCCCCTTCGGTAGCGTTTACTGCAAAGGTGTCCGCAACCCATTCGAGTGCGTGCCCAATACTATACGCAGAGATTCCACCGGATATTGCTCCAGCAACAGCCCCCAACACCTTCGGATATTTGTTCCAAAATTTTATTTGCCTCTCCCTTGACCTCTCTGCTAGCGACTCAACCGCTTCGTACGTGCCGAGGAATGTGAGAAACCCAACTCCTAGTTTTGCTGCCATGGCCCCAGCGGTAACAGCAAGTCCAGCAGGTCCACCAAGAAGGGCCCCGCTTCCGACACCCGCTGTGAGGGCAAGTCCAACGGCAATTTTCTGATAAAAAGGAAGCTTGCTATAGCGCTCACTCGCTCCCTTCATATACTGCCAGAGGCTTTTTCTTTCTGCTTCAGCTTGAAGAGACGCTTGCATTGCGCCCAACCACGCTTCCATACGCTCTGCTTGTTCCTCAGGAGTCATCGCTCTTTCAGCCTGGGGGAATTCGCTGTCCGCTTTTGGTGTTACGAGTGCTTGCCTACGCCCACGCGGCCTTCGTGGTTCTTGTTCTTGCTCGAGAATCCCCGCATCTACAGCATCTTGCACAGTGGGTACGCCACCACGGTCAGAAGACATACGCGGCGAAACTTCCGCGTCAGCACGCTTTTTGTGAATCCACCCACCCTCTACAGCGTCCTCTTCGGTAGGATCCACAGTGGGAACCATTTTACCTAACTCTTCTAAAAACTGACGCTCGTCTTCAGCTGAAGACGCGGGGACTTTTCCCTCCTTAATTGCTTGGATGCGCCTTTTGAAAGCCGTTATCTTTTTGTTTGCAGCCTCTTCTTCTGGCGTAAACCTTCCCGTCCACGCAGAAGAGGCGTATGGAGGAGCTGGCGGCGCCTTGGGGAGTTCCGGGTCAAGAGGTACTTCCGTGTCTTTCACAGGCGCACTCCCGTACGTTTCCCCCGCAACACGCATTGCCTCTGGAGAGACATCATCGGTCTCGTCAAAAGACCCTTCGCCCAAAGGCACTTCAGAAAACACATCTTTAGGGGCAACAGCGGGAGCTTCATCCATTTGATTCCGCAAATCCCAAAGTCTGTTGCGTTCTGCTCCAACCCGCTCTCTTTCTGCTTTTGTGCCAGGCTTTCCATTGTCTTCATGAGCAAGTCGCTCTAGCTGCCGCTCGAGCGCATTAATCTCCCGGGTGAGCTTCGCTTTTTCCTGTCGAGAAAAGCTACGTGGCGCTTCAGGAGCCCCTTCATTTCCTCCAATGCCCATGGGTTTTTCGAACTTTGCCATAAGAGATTAGGCGACTAGTAGTATAACTATACCACAGATTAGAGATTGTAGCGTGCAGCAACCTCGGCCTCGACTTCCTCGCGTGGCCGCCCATATTTGAGTGCCGAAAGCTCTTTTAGCGCCTCGGCTTGTGCTGGATTCCCCTCTGGTTTCGCAGGAATACGAATATTAAACGGCTTCGCGGGGCGACCATTGGCCAACAAACGCACATATGCATTGAAGTTGTCGATGTTCATGAGGTCGTTCGCGGTAAAGATGGGAGCGAATTGTTGTTGGAGGAACTCCGTATCCTCTGGTCCAACACGGAAGGCGGCCATGGAGCCAACGTTGCCAAAGACGGCATTACGAATCCCTTCTTCGAGTTGGGCAATAAACTGGTGTGCAACCGTAAGCGAGAGTTTGTATTTGCGAGCCTCCGAAAGAATCGTCGATATCGAGTCCGTCGTCACGTTTTGGAACTCATCAATATAGAGATAAAAAGGCGCCACCTCCCCTTTCCCCACAATATCAACGCGAGAGAGTGCTGACATGAGGATTTTACCAACAATAATGAGTCCGAGGAGATTTGAGTTAATGGCACCAAGCCTACCCTTCGCGAGATTGACGAGAAGAATCTTCCTTGTGTCCATAATCTCCCGGAAGTTGAAAGATGACTTTGTCTGCGCAATGATGGGTCGCATGAAGTCGTTCGCGGTAAAGATGTCGAACTTGCTCGTGATGTAGGGAACGATGTTCGAGAGTGCTACCTCTCCCCCCGTCTTCTCTGCGATTTCTTCCCAAAATTGATTGATGACTGGATTCTTGGACTTCGAAAGTTTGATCTTGCGAAAATCGGCGTCGGCAAGTACCCGCGAGACATCGAGAAGCGTGTTACCTGATGCGGGGTCTTCGAGCACGAGTAGGGTGGCGTTTCTGAAGTATTGCTCAAACATGGGGCCCATAGATTCGGGCACAGCACCATAGAGCTTCTGAAAAATGCTGAAAAGCTCGTTCACGACAAAGGTCTTCTGCTCCGGATATCGCGGGTCGTACTCGAGCATGTTGAGACCCATGACGCGGTTCATATTGCTCGGGTCGAAATAGATGACATCCTCCTTACGGCTGTCAGGAATGAGACCGAGGACGTCTTGAATGTCAGTGCCGTGGGGGTCGATCATGCAAACACCTTCGCCATCCCGGATATCCTGCGCAATCATGTTTTTCAAGAGTGTTGTCTTACCGGTTCCAGTTTGTCCAATGACATAGAAGTGCCGCAATCGATCTTCTTTGGTCAAATATACCTTTGTTTCAGTATTCCTGTGGTGGTTTATTCCCAAGAGTGTGCCCGCCGTCGGCAACCCAACCGGGGCAGGAGCGGAGCCGCTCTTTGCTTGCTTCAGGTGCGGAGAAGATTCCATCCCCGTCGATGGCAAGTGCATAAGCGTCGTTGCTTCACGAAGACTCAAGGGGAATGATTCGTTTTCATTAAACAAACGATAGGAGAAGGATTTCAAGAGTACGTCCTTCCTTCCTCCCTTTTTTTCATCGAAAACAAGTGCGTTCCCGGTAGTGTTTTCAAATTGCCGAAACGCTGCAACCATGTCGTTCAAAATGTTCCCCGCACGCGCTTCATCCGCAGCAGAGGCCACCAGGCGAATATTTGCTTTTATAATAGGTGAGGCAATTTTTGCCCGAATTGCTTCGACGAGCGACGAGTCAACGTGCTTTTCTTTCTCTTCGCCTGATTTTCCGCTCATAAACTCACCGAATACCTTTGTAAACTCTCTTCCAAACGACGCACTGAAGGCATCTTTCAAAGACTTACCCTTTTCTACTTCTTCAAGCGTCTTCCTATAACTCGTCACGAGCGAGTTGGGCGAGGCGTCAAATACGAATTGTATCGCCGCGCCTTCTCCCTCTTTTGCTAGTTTGGCAAATGTGTTGAGGATAATATTCAAAGGATCGTAGTCAAAGGCGTCATACGTTTTAAGTGGGAGGATCGCCTCACGCTTGAGCGCCCCGACGGCACCCACCGCAAAACCACTCTCGCTAAAGACATTGTGGTCGTCTTTTTGCTCATAGAGCTCCGCCTTAGGAAAGACGGAGAGAAGTTGCTTCTCAAACAAATCCTTCTTAATGTCAGGAACGGCAACGTAAAAGACGACTTCGGAACCAGAATCAGCAAGGGCAAGCTCGGCGCTCCAGTGCCGAGGGGCGTCAGGAGAAATATCAGAGATAGAGGCCATCCCAGCGAAAAACTGCTCCATTGATGAAAGAAGTTCTTTGAGCGTCTTTCCCTTAAGCTCTTCTTTTACTGCCTCGGGCAAAAATACCTCGTAGAGTGTCATGTGTAGGGATTTCCACAACTCTCCACGTTCCTTCAGCCCATAAACAGAATGTCCGCCCTTCACATAGGCAATTAAAAAACGATGAAAATCATCCGCGAGGTGGGGGTTCTTTAGTTGTTCGATAACTGCAAGGGCGTTTTTGATCCCCTTTTCCTGGAGGAGGCCCAGGAATTCGCCCATGCGATCATCATGCTTTTCTGGGGACAAGTTGAGCGCGATCGCTTCAGCTTCTGCGGCGGGGAGAATCCGCTCTTGGGGGAGGACCTCTTCTGGGGCGCGAACAGTATGCTCTCGCACGACCTCTTCGGCGGCTTTTCCTGAAGCGTTCTTCTCTCCACGAGACCCGAGCTCGTGTTCTGTAGCACGCAAGCGTTCACGCAGATACGCAAGCTCTGCTTCTGGTGTAGCAAACTGCTGTGGGATGGGGGCTCTTTCGACTGCCATTCCTTATAGTATACGTAGTGAGAGAACGATAGTCGATAGGCGTATACACATCTAGCCCTTCAAGTCTGTAATGATTTCGGGCCCTTCTTTGGTGACAAGTATAGTGTGCTCAAATTGCGCACTGAGTTTCCCATCGTATGTGCGCACAGTGTGGCCGTCTTTTTCAAAGATAACCCGCGCTGAACCTTCGTTTACAATCGGTTCAATCGCAATGGTAAGCCCCTCTTCAATAAGGGGGCCCGTATTCTTCCGGCCGTAATTGGCAATAAAGGGGTCTTCATGCTGTCTCTTGCCCACACCATGACCCCCAAATTCGGGTACGATGGAGAACTTAGCTTTTTTAATAACAGCTTCAACGGCATGCCCAATATCTCCAAGACGATTGCCTGCCCGAGCCTCCTTAATGCCCGCATAAAGCGCGTCTCGTGTTGCTGTAATCAACTTCTGCGCCACAGCATCCACCTTCCCAACGGGAATAGTGACTGCCATATCGGTAAAGAATCCTTGGTGCTGTAACCCGGTATCAATGACAACAATATCTCCTTCCTTAAGAATATAGTTGGTTGGGATGCCGTGCACAACCTTGTCGTTCGTCTGTATGCATATTGTCGCTGGATAGGGAGAACGAGTGCCCGAAGGCCTATACCCCTTAAACGCTGGTGTATCCCCACCCTTGAGAATCAACTTCTCTGCATACGCATCCAACTCTTCTTCTGAGACCCCGGGCTTAGCCCGCTTCACCACTTCCCCCACAACAAAAGCAAGCCGGCGTCCCGACTCTCGAAGTGTCTCTATGTCTTTCTCGTCTCTAAAAATCGCCACGGGTGTTAGAAATTAAAAAATTAGGAATTATCTCCCTTCGGGAGACCTCCCGTAGAGAGGGAAACTTTTTCTATGATATCCTGGTGCACCTTGGGTATTGGCTGTTCGCCGTTGATCTCAAGGAAGGTGTGATTCAAATTCTTGTAGAAGGCAATAGTTTCCGCAACATCTGTCTCAAACCAATCAAGACGACTCTTAATGTATTCCTCCGTATCATCTTGCCTCCCGCGCCCAAGCAGTCGCTCTCGTGCCCAGTCCCGAGAAACATTCATGAAGATGACACACACCTTAGTGTTGTAAAATCCAAGGGCATCGTCGAGTACGCGAGCCTCGTTTAACTTGCGAGGTGTTCCGTCAAAGATGATATTTTCATCACCTTTAATCTCTTCAATAAAAAAGTGGGACCAAATGTGGATTGCCAGAAATTCGGGAGAAAGCTTACCCTTTTCGACATAATCACGCGCAATGTCTTGCGTATACCCCGGTTCTTTGAGGAAATTCCTGAACCGTTCACCGGTGCCAAACCAAATAACTTTTTGTTGAGGATCTTTTTTCTCGAGATATGTCTTTAGGAGTTCCGCCTGAGTTCCCTTGCCACATCCGGAACGTCCGATGAAAATGTAAGCATTTTTCATATGTATATTGTATTCAGTATATAGTATCTTGTGTATGTTCCAAAGCCAAACACGGTCCGACCATAGTCGGACCGTGTTTTCGACAAAGCAAAGGTCAAGACCGATTAATATTCTCTCATCGCTATCTGCGCGTCTATCTTCTTCACAAGATCGAGCAAAACAGCAACGACGATGAGAACGCTTGTGCCTCCGATGGCAAACGCGGTTATACCGGTTATACCCTGCATGACAACGGGAAGCACTGCGACAATGCCGAGGAAAAGCGCCCCCACAAGTGTAATGCGCGTCAAAATAGCCGCAATATATTCTGCTGTTGTAGCTCCTGGACGCACCCCTGGAATAAACGCTCCATTCTTTTGCAGGTTTGTCGCAATCGAGTGTGGGTCAAACGTTACCGCGGTGTAGAAATAGGTGAAGAAAAACACGAGGAAAAAGTAGAAGGCGGCGTAGAGCACTGTATTGTTAAAGAATGCCTGGAGCACCCTCCCTACGGCAAGCACTGCTGCATTGTCTACTCCGACCAAAAAGTTAATGACCATCTGCGGAAAAAGGAGGATGGAGAGGGCAAAAATGATTGGGATAACCCCGGCCTGGTTCAGGCGTAGCGGAAGATATGTCTGAATACCACCGTACATGCGCCCTCCGCGGACTCGTTTTGCGTAGGAAACAGGAATTGGTCGTTCTGCTTCTGTAATCCAGACAATACCCGCAACGATAGCAATGGCCGCCGACACAAATCCTATGTAGAGCGGGATCTGCGCAACATCGAAAGTAAAGATAAGTTGCTGAACAGTTGCTGGCAATGCCGCGACGATACCGGCAAAAATGATGAGGGAAACTCCGTTACCGATACCAAATTCTGATATAAGTTCTCCTATCCACATAAGGAGGAGAGAGCCTGCTGTAATAACAATAACGTTAGCCAACAGGTCAAAAGAACCCAAGTGTTCGACAACGCCCTGTCGTGACAAGATGAGAATCAAACCAACGCCCTGGATAACGGCAAGCGGAACGGTAATGAGGCGGGAATATTGCATAAACCTCTTCCGTCCTGCCTCACCCTCCTCGTGATAGAGCGCTTTTAACTTCGGTGACATCACAGTCAAAAGCTGCATGATAATCGAAGCGGTGATGTACGGAGTCACACCCAACATCACAATAGAGAGATTTGAGAGGCCACCTCCAGAGAAAATATTAAGAAGCCCAAAGAATTGGTTGTTTGCGAGAAATTCCGAAAGCCGGATGGGGTCGATGCCAGGAATCGGGACAACGGCGAGAATACGGAAAACAACGAGCGCGCCCAAGACAAAGAAAATCCTTCGTCGGAGTGTTTCATCGCCGAGTGCAGTTTTTAGTTTTTGAAAGAAGGTATTCATAGCCTCTTAGCTTCATTGACCCCTAGAAAATTGTGAAGCTAGTTTACCGTGCCACCAGCTTTTTCAATCGCTTCTTTTGCGCCCTTAGAAATCGGGACGCCCGTTACAGAGAGCTTTTTCGTAAGCTTGCCACTCCCCAAAATCTTGAGTGGGAGCCGAGCAGAACGGCTTTTTTTGATAAGCCCTTTTGCATTAAGCGTCGCTGGGCTCACGGTTTCTCCAGAAGAAAAGGTTGCCTCAAGGAGTTTGAGTGTTATTGGCAAAGATTCCCTTCGAGAGTCATTAACAGTGCGAGCACGGTTCTTGCCATAACCTCTCCGTTTCGGGAGTTTCTTAATAATGTCTCGCATTTCTGGACGCATGTGTGTGTTCGCACGTGTTGTCTGCCCTTTTCCTCCACGGCCAGAATACGTACCACGTTTGCCTCCACGAGCAATACGCTTTTTGCCTCTACGAGAAGTAGTTGGTTTTAATTGACTGAGTTGCATAGGATTATGCTAATTTTTGCAAAGCCTTAATTGCCGCGCGGGCATTGTTGAGTTTGTTTTTACTTCGCGCCATAATTTTTGCCGCGACATCGGTCACTCCTGCGAAGTCAAGGACGGTTCGGACCGAACTTCCAGCAACCAATCCCTTTCCTGGCGCAGGAGCAATTTCAACGACGGCGCTTGAGTATTTCGCGCCTGTTTCATGCCGAATGGACATAGATTCCGTAAGCGGAACCTTTATCATGTTCTTCTTTGCAAACCTGGTTGCTTTATCAATGGCGACTGAGGTGTCCCCTCCTTTGCCGATACCGACACCAACCCTTCCTTTCCTATCGCCCAGTATAACAACGACACTGAAGCTAAAGCGGCGGCCACCAGCAACAACACGTGCGACACGACGAACATCAATGACTTTTTGGTCAAACTCAGGACGTGCACGAGTATTCGTTCGACGGGGACGCCCGCCACCACCGCGACGGTCACCGCCTTCAGACGGGCGCCCACCTCTTCCTCTTCGAGGCCCTCGGGCACCCCCTCTTCCTCCAACAAAGCTCTTGGGGGAGCTTGTCTCGGGAACGGGACTCTTGGGTTCCTCAGCGCCTTTTTGTTCTAAGTTTGTTGGGATATCTGCCATAGTATTAAAAGCCTAAACCAGCTCCGCGTGCGGCTTCTGCGAATTCCTTGATAATGCCCGTATAGGCGAAGCCGCCACGATCAAAAACAACTTTTGAAAAACCTTTTTTCTGTGCCTGGAGCGCAATATCAACCCCTATCTGCTTCGCTCGATCCCTTGGCGTTTTCCCAGCGCCCTTCAATGTAAGGTCAGATGACGCCCCCAAGGTCAGTGACGCATCATCATTGATGAGCTGCGCATAAAAGTGTTTGTTTGACCTGAACACCGAAAGCCGCGGCCGTGTTGCCGTCCCGTGTACCTTGGCGCGAACGCGCACATGGCGCCGTTTCCTTTGTGTCGTTTTGTTTAACATAATTTTTCCTTAGCCACCCAGTGCCTAGACTATGCGGCCTTCTTTCCGACTTTCCTCCGGATAATTTCGCCCGCGTAACGAATACCCTTACCCTTGTACGGTTCTGGCTTCTTTACGGCCCGTATGTTAGCTGCAAATTGGCCGACAGCTTCCTTGTCGATGCCGCTAATGCGTATCGAGTTCTTTTCTGCGGCTACAGAAATACCGGGAGGAATGGGCATTGAGACTGGGTGCGAAAATCCAACCTGTAGTACCAAAGACTTCCCCTTAACTTCCGCGCGATACCCGACTCCTTCAATAAGCAACTCTTTTGCATAGGGAACATTAACTCCCTTGAGCATATTCTTCACGTGCGCGGCATATGTACCCCAGAGGGCTTGAGTACGCTTTGCATTCCGTCGAGGTGTCACAACTACCGTGCCATTTGAAACTTCAATCGAGATTTCATCGGTAAAAGAGCGACGAGTCTCACCAAGAGGACCACGTACAACAACGGTGTGATTATCCACCGTAACCTCTGTTTTTTCCGGTATTGGTATTGGTCGTTTTCCTATCCTGGACATATGCATTACCAAATCTTAAAGAGCGCCTCACCCCCCACCTTTTGCCTGCGCGCTTCCTCCCCCGTAAGAACACCTTTGGGTGTCGAGAGAACAAGTGTTCCATATCCTTGACGTACCGGACGGATCTCATGTACTCCGATATATTTCCTACGCGAAAGTTTTGAGAGACGTTGCACATCTTCTACTTTTGGCTTTCCGTTCTCATACGCAATCTCGAGTTCGAGGATCTTTTTTTCCTTCCTCCCTTTTTTGTTTGCCGCCGTTAAGTACCCTTCACGCACGAGCACATCCGCAACAGCTTGCGAAAACTTTGCATAGGGAACAAGAACCGACTCTTTACGGACTAAGCTCCCGTTCTTTATTTGAATTAACATGTCGGCGATTGGATCCATGGTGTTGCGTATTAAACAGTTTGGTTACCAAGAAGATTTCTTGACCCCTGGTATCATGCCTTCGTTTGCAAGCTCTCTGAAACAGATGCGGCAGAGGTTGAAGTCGCGCATATAGCCCCTTCGCCTCCCGCAACGAAAACAACGCCGTACAACACGCGACTTATATTTGGGGGGTTTTTCTGATCGTGCGACTACGGACTTTTTGGCCATAAAAATCAAATGAAAGCCCCAACGGGCTTCCACACATAATATAGAAGGTGGTACCGGAAGTCAACCAAAATCAATCTGCGGCTTTTAGGCCTTTTTTGATTCCTCCTCCTTTTTGAAAGGCACACCAATGTGCGTCAAAAACGCCTCGGCCTCCTCCTTCGTCTTTGCGGTCGTGACAATAGTTACCGCAAGCCCAAAAACGTTCTTTAACTCTTCATCGGCGGTCTCTGGAAAAACTGTGTGCTCTGAAACACCTATGGTTATATTTCCCATCTGATCAATCACTTTGCGAGAAATGCCTCGAAAGTCACGCGTTCGTGGCAAGGCAATAGAGAGAAACCGATCCAAGAAATCATACATTCTCGAACCGCGTAATGTAGCCGAAAAGCCAATGTGTTCCCCCTCACGCACCTTGAAGGACGCGACTGACTTTCGCGCGCCTCGGGGGGATGCCTTCTGCCCAGCAATCTTTCCCAAACGTTCGGCAATAAATTCGTTACGTGTCTTATCGGATCGGGATACTTTGCCAGTACCGGAGCCTATGATCACCTTGACGAGACGTGGCGAAGCCATTGGATTTTCATATCCAAACCTTGCCTTAAGGGCATCAAAAGCTGTTTTTTCTTTTTCTTTTGTTAGCTTCATATGATTCAGAGGCTACGAATACTTACACTGCCGTGTTACTCTTCTTCGCTACACGAACCTTCTTCCCGCCTTCAACTTTCGCCCCGAGGCGTGTTCGTTTCCCTGTCTTTGGATCAACAAACATTACATTAGAGGCATGGATCGGGGAGGCAAACTCTACAATTTGCCCTTTCTGGCGTGACTGTTTTGACCTTCTGTGTTTCTTGCGGATATTTACCCCCTCAACAATGACTCGTTCGTCGATAGGAAAAGCATGGGTAATCTTACCCGTTTTCCCTCTGTCTTTGCCAGAAATCACTATTACATTGTCGCCTTTTTTGAGTCGCATAAAATAACTGTTATACCACCTCCGGTGCTAGAGAAATAATCTTCTGATACCCGAGCTCGCCCAACTCTCGAGGAATCGGTCCAAAGATACGTCCAGCGCGCGGTTCTTTCTTGCCCTTCTCAATAATGACAATCGCGTTGTCATCAAAGCGAACGTATGTCCCGTCCTTTCTCTTGAACGGCTGCCGTTGGCGCACCACAACCGCATGTACGATATCCTTTTTCTTAACAAGCTTGCGCGGCTCAGCAACCTTAACGGACGCGACAACAACGTCACCTATGCGCGCATATCGACGTCGGGTTCCGCCCAAAATCTTAAAAACCTCGCACAAGCGTGCGCCTGAGTTATCAGCGACTATGACTTTTGCTTCTGGTTGTATCATGCTAAAACTTTAAAACGCTTATCTTTTGATACGGGAGGACACTCCTCAATCACGACAGTATCTCCGATTTTGTATTTATTCTCCGGATCATGGGCTTTGTACTTTTTGCTTACTTGCATGTACTTTCCATATTTGGGATGTGCGACATATCGGTTTACCAAGACCACGACGGTCTTGTCCCCCTTGTCAGACACAACCGTGCCCTTAAGCTGACGACGTGTTTTTCTGTCTCCGGTAGCCATGTTACGAAGCTATCTTGTTAGCGCCAACCTTGGTTAAAATTCTCGCAATATCTCTTCGCAGGCTTCTTCCTTCTTTGACGTTCTTTGTCCTGGATCCGGCCGAGCCAAAACGAAAAAGCCTGAGCGCCTTGCGCTTCTCCCTGAGGAGTTTTTCGAGTTCTTTTGCTGGTTTGGATTGTAGTTCTTTGTATTCCATATGCCTAAATTCGAGCGACTACCTTCGTCTTTACTGGAAGTTTTGATCCTGCCTTACGCAGAGCGGTCTGGGCAGCCACGTCCTCGACACCGTCAATTTCAAAAAGAACTCTCCCAGGCAAGACTTCGACTTCGTACCCTTGGACATCTCCCTTTCCCTTACCCATGCCTACTTCTGCAGCTTTCTGGGTAAACGGACGATCTGGGAAAACGCGAATCCACATCTTGCCTGTCTTCGCGGTCGCGCGTGCGACAACTTTTCGAGCCGCTTCAATATGGTTAGAACGGATGAAACCGGGCGCAATGACCTTCAGGCCAAAGTTGCCAAAGGCAACTGTCGTACCTCGCGTCTCGATGCGCACCTTTTTTGGGTTCCTGCGCATTCGATGCCATTTTCTGTGTTTTACCTTTTTGGGGAATAACATGGTTGAAGTTTAAAGTCGACGCCTTCTATCTTCGGGGCTTTTCCTTGCTTTTTTCAAACACTTCGCCTTTGTAAATCCACACTTTCACACCAATGACACCGTAGGGAAGGTACGCTTTTTCTCGAGCAAAGTCAACATCAGCCCGGAGCGTCTGAAGTGGGATGTTCCCTTGTTTTAGGGCCTCGCGACGTCCCATTTCTGCACCCCCGAGACGTCCTGAAAGCGCGAAACGCGCACCTTTGACCTGTCTGTTCGCCATAACCTTATCCATTGTTTGCTTAAGCACGCGGCGAAATGCAAGGCGCTTCTCAAGGCCTTCTGCGATCATGTAGGCAACCACTGCCGCATTTGATTCTGGGGAACGCACTTCTGTCACCTCGATTTTAAATTCTCCGAGATTTAACTTCTTCTTTCGAGCGAACTCATCAATATCGTTCTTCAATTTGAGAGAGCCTTCGCCTTGTCTGCCGATAATCATTCCGGGGCGCGAAGAAGAGATGATAACCTTAGTCATCTTGCCATTTCGCTCAATCTCAATTAACGCAATGTAGAAAGCACGTAGGCGTTTTACAAGGTATTCACGCAAGAGTGTGTCGCCACGCAACTGCTCTCTATACTGCGGACCACTTTTAAACCAGCGCGACTTCCAGTCACGGAGTATGCCTAATCTGTGTGCGTATGGATGGACGACGTGTGTCATGAAATAAAGCTGTTAACTTTTTAACGTAGCGGGTTGTTTGGTTTCTGCCTTTTGCATCTTTTCTCCAAGGACAAGAGAGATATGGGATGTTCGCTTGCGAATAATCGCTGAACGACCAAATGCGCGAGGCATTCCACGCTTCATTGTCGGCCCTTCATCAACACGAATCTCCTTAATATACAGCGCCCCTTCGTTAGCGCCGTTATTCTTTTTTGCGTTAGCGATCGCTGAGCTCAAGAGTTTTCGCAAGGGAAGCGCGCCACGCTTCACTGCCGCTTCCAAGACAACGAGAGCATCGGAAACTTCCTTGCCACGAACAAGATCGGCGAGAAGCCGAACTTTTCTTGGTGACTGTCGATAGTTTCGTAAAAAGGCCTTCATGGTTTTCTAGATTATTTCTTCTTCTCAGCAGGAGCTTTTTCAACCTTCGCCGCTGCAGCCGCAGCAATCTCTGACTCACGCTTCTTCTGTTCCAACTCCTTCTGCATCTTGCCTCCGTGCCGCAAGAACTTCTTCGTTGGCGAGAATTCACCCAAACGATGCCCCACCATTTCTTCCGTAACCTGAACTGGAAGGTGTTCTTTGCCGTTGTAAACACCAAAGGTGTACCCGACCATTTCGGGTGCAATTTGGCTGTCGCGTGACCATGTCTTAATAACCCCGCCCTGAGGTTTCTGCTGTTCAACTTTCTTTATGAGCTTTGGGTCAACGTAGGGACCTTTATAGGATGAACGCACCATAGCAAATCAGTTAAAATGAGCCCTTGCGGGCCTTCAGGGTATCCTATATGACGCCTAGGTAAAAGTCAATACAAAACCAGGGTCCGGCTATAGCCGGACCCTGGTTTTGTGATTTTGTGAGTATGCTAGAAACAAAAGAAAGAGTTTTAGCGCCTACGCTCGCGGGCATTCTTGCGTCTTTGCATGATAAGGTTGCGGGAATACTTCTTGACGTGGCGAGTCTTCACTCCTCCAACGCGCTTTCCTTGTTGCGTCTTGGGACCTGATCTTAACCCTATCGAGTGGTGTGCTTCACCACCACCGTGTGGGTGGTCAACAGGGTTCATGGCAACGCCACGAACAGTCGGACGAATACCTTTCCAGCGCGAACGCCCAGCCTTGCCGAGACTTCGCAATTTGTGCTCATCGTGAGATACCTCACCCAAAGTCGCCCATCCCACACGTGAAACCTTGCGTATTTCTCCTGAAGGCATTTTGAGTTGCGTGTGCGCTCCTGCGTGTGCAATCACTTGCGCAGAACCTCCCGCCGATCTTGCGATTTTGCCACCCCCGTCTGGTTGGAGCTCAACATTGTGTACAAAAGTACCAACGGGAATATTTCCTAAAACAGTACGGTTGCCCGGCTTTAACTCTGCGGTCTTAGAAACAATAAACGCGTCTCCGGGGCGCATACCTTTTGGCGCGAGGATATAGCGGCGTTCTCCGTCATTGTAAAGAACGAGAGCGATAAACGCGCTGCGGTCTGGGTCGTACTCAATGGTCTCGATGCGAGCAGGGATGTCTTTTTTATCAAAACGAAAATCAATAAGACGACGACGTCTCTTGTGCCCACCTCCTTTGTGCCGGGTTGTGATACGGCCAGTATTGCCGCGACCTCCATGTCTTTTGCCGCCACGTACAAGAGCCTTGAAAGGCTTGCTTGCAGTCAAAACAGCGTTATAGCTGGGGAGAATGGTGGCTCGTTGCCCTGGTGTTGTTGGTCGTAATTTCTTCATAGACTAAGGTTTTACACGAATTCGATTCTATCACCCTTCTTCAAAAAGACAATCGCCTTCTTGGGACGTGCGCGAACACCTATGCGACCGCGAAGATAACGGGTCTTAGATGTCTGGGTCATAATGTTTACTCGCCTTGGAGTAACCTTGTACATTTCTTTGATGGCCTTTTTGATCTCGTTTTTCGTAGCGTCATTACTCACTGCAAAAACATATGCACCGTCGGCACTCATAAAAGAAGATTTTTCTGTGATAAATGGCTTCAAGATAAGCGGGGCGTATACTTCGCCACCTTCTGCGGCATCACGGGTGTTAGCTACCGCTGCCTTCGTCGCACGGTTTTGCTTTTTCTCTTTTGCCTCCGCACTCGTGCCCGATTGCTTTGCGCGCGCGCGTGTTTCAGCGGTCGCTGTCTCACGAGCCGGTTTCGCGGTTACCGCGTCATCTCCCTTACCTTTCTTCTTATTTTTGAATAAATCAAATAAAGCCATGGATAGAAGTTAATGATTAGGCATTTGCGCGACGGTGTAGCTTCCTCCCCTCCAATATAGAGAGGCTTTTGTTCGGATCGACAACGACAAGATACTTAGAGCGCAAAACATCGGGTAGATTCACATCAGAAATATTCTTAATCTCTGCGTTTCCAATATTGCGAAAACTGCGCGCCAGCGCTGCTTCATGTTTCTCAGTAAGAAACAGCGCCCCATGTGTACGAGTGCCCCCCATATCATTCCCCAACGCAGTACCGAGTGTTGTGAGGAGATTTTTTGCCTCTCGTGTCTTTGGTTCTGAAAAAGAGAGTGTGTCGACAAAGAAAATTTGTCCCCGGCGCATCTTTTCAGAGAGCGCGACGTAGAGCGCCTTTGTTTTTTCTTTCTTGTTTATCTTTGCTTCATACACTCGCTCACTGCGAGGCCCGAACGTAATACCACCCCCAACCCATAAGGGCGACCGGATTGACCCGTGCCGTGCACGACCCGTGCCTTTTTGTCGCCATGGCTTCCTGCCTCCACCAGCTACTTCTGCTCGGTTTTTCGTATGCGCAATCGACATCCGGTCGTTAACGGTGTAGGAAACAAAAGCCCTATGCACCAAATCGGCGTTCCATGGCAAAGCAAAGATGCTCTCCGGCAGAGAGATCTTCCCGACTTCCTCCCCTTTTTGGTTGTAAATTGATGATTCCATTTTGTTACATGATACTCAAGGCACTACTTTGTGCTCCTGACTTCTAAGAGTGTGCCCCGCCTTCCTGGCACTGCACCGCTCACTACCAAAAGGTTGTTTTCTGCATCAATGCTCAAAACCTTGAGGCCTTTTACCGTCACGCGATCACCCCCCATTCTGCCCGCCATTCTCATGCCCTTAATAACACGCTGGGGCCACGTAGCGCCAATAGAACCGGGCTCGCGCTCCGAGTGTTTCTGTCCATGAGAACGAGGTCCGCCGCCAAATCCATGCCGCTTAACAACACCCTGGAAACCCTTACCTTTGGAAACTCCGGTGACCACAATACGCTCACCCACCTTAAAAGCATCGGCGACTCGTACCACTTCACCAACAGCTTGTGTCGGGGCTTCAGGTGTGCGGAATTCCTTAACATGGCGTGGGTTTGTGCCCGATTTCTTGAAGTGCCCTCTCTGCGCTTTTGAGAGGCGTGTGTGGGTCTGCTCACCAAAGCCAACTTGTACGGCGTTGTAACCATCGGTTTCAACATTCTTGACTTGCAGCACTGTCGTTGGTCCCACAACTAAAACAGTAGCGGGGTATGCCCGCCCGTCTTCGTCAAAGTACTGAATCATATTCTGTTTTTTTGCGAGTAGGAACGACATGTTAGATCATTTTGACGTCGATATTAACACCTGACGGCAGCGTAAGATTGGTTAATGACTCAATCACCTGCGGTGATGGATTCACAATATCAATCAGTCGTTTGTGAATACGCATCTCAAACTGTTCGCGGGCATTTTTGTGCACAAACGTTGAGCGGTTAACGGTGTATTTCTTGATTTCTGTTGGAAGAGGCACTGGCCCGTGGAGCTCTGCTCCATAGCGCATTGCGGTGTCAATGATTTGCTTCACGCTTGCGTCGAGCACTTTGTTTTCATATGCCATGACGCGTATGCGAAGGCGGTGCACTTGCGCTTCCTCTTTCTTCTTTCGAGGACGTGCTGTTTTGGGTTGTTTTGTTTCTGTTGCCATAGTGTTCGAGAACTTAAGTCTAGGTGCTAGGGGCACCGCCCTAGCGCCTAGTGCCTAAGGCCTAGAGCCTTATACGGTAATCTTGGTTACCACTCCCGCACCGACGGTCTTGCCACCTTCGCGAACGGCAAAGCGTTGCTGTTCCTCAAGTGCAACCGGAGCAATGAGTTTCACTTTGATAGTAATTGTGTCACCAGGCATAACCATCTTCACATTTTCAGGAAGCATGGCCTCGCCTGTTACGTCTGTAGTACGAATGTAGAACTGTGGCTTGTAGCCCGTGAAGAACGGGGTGTGACGACCACCTTCTTCTTTTGTCAAAACGTAGATCTCTGCGTCAAATTCTGTGTGAGGTGTAACAGAACCAGGAGCCGCAAGAACTTGACCACGCGTGATGTCTTCTTTCTTGCTACCTCGAAGGAGAATGCCTGCGTTGTCACCTGCCTGACCCTCGTCAAGAGACTTGTTGAACATTTCAATACCTGTGACTGTGGTCTTTGTTGTTGGCTTAATACCAACGATTTCAATGTCAGAACCAACCTTGATCCTGCCACGTTCGATACGGCCCGTAACGACTGTACCACGACCTTCAATGGAGAAGATGTCTTCAACAGGCATGAGAAATGGCTTGTCGAGGTCACGATCCGGCTGTGGGATGTATTCATCAAGAGCGTTTGCCAATTCAGCAATGCGCTTTACCCATTCATCATCTTTGGAGGTTGCCTCAAGAGCCTTGAGTGCTGAACCACGGATTACAGGCACTTCTTTGCCGTTGTAACCGTACTTTGTCAAAAGCTCGCGTACTTCTTCTTCAACAAGGTCAATCATGTCCTTGTCGTCTACCATGTCGCATTTGTTCAAGAAGATAATGATTTTTGGAACACCAACCTGCTTTGCAAGGAGAATGTGCTCACGTGTCTGGGGCATTGCACCGTCAGTCGCGGCAACGACAAGTATGGCGCCGTCCATTTGCGCAGCACCCGTGATCATGTTCTTGACGTAGTCTGCGTGTCCTGGAGCATCGATGTGCGCGTAGTGGCGCTTTGCGGTCTCGTATTCGTTGTGCGAAAGCGCAATAGTAATACCACGCTCCCTTTCCTCTGGTGCGTTGTCGATTTCGTCAACGCCACGCAACTTCACCTTGTGTCCCAAAAGGTTCAGGACGTGAAGAATAGCCGCGGTGAGAGTTGTCTTACCGTGGTCGACGTGGCCGATAGTACCGACGTTCACGTGTGGCTTGTCTCGCTTAAATTGTTCTGCCATAAAAATGTTTTTTACTAATAATTAATTACTTATTAATGCTTATTCGGCGCTACCTTCAAAACGAAAAACGCGCACCGATTGCGATTTCTACCACTATAGCAAACTGCAAGAAAGAGTCAACCCCGATAGTGTTAGGACGCGGATGCAGGATTTAAGTCCGTTTTCTCATCTTTTGTGGTGCTCCACAACCCCTTTATCTTTACTCACCACAATCAATAAGACGTCCGCTAACACTATCGGGGTCAATCCCTATCATTTCAATAGAAAAACCGAGGGGAAACCTCGGTTGCGTACTCTTTATTAGCTAAATGAAGCTCTTAATCTGTTCGGGGTCGGCATATTCCTTCCATGTCCTTGCCGGCCCCGATGAGAGGAGCTCACGATGCCCCCATATTGGTTTTTCAGCAAATTGAACGCGTTCACCAAATTCTTTCACAAGAGCCCTTGTTACTATACGTGGCCACGTATTTGCGTAAAAGAACTGGATACGCACCTTCCCCCGATAGAGGCGCACGACTGCCGCCGTGTTAAACACCTCATTACCGTGCGGCTGTACGAATACGAACTCGAGCAAGTGCTTACGTCTGGATGGCCTTAAACCAAACGTCCCAAACGGTTTACTCTCCATGTATCCAGAGAGCAAAAGAAGCGATGCGCGAAGTTGACGTAAGGTTTCGATTTGTTCAGGACTATACCTGGCCATTAGCCCGCTCCTGACTTTGCTTCAAAGCGCTTTGTGCAAATCTCAATGCTTTTGCACGAAGCCTCGGGGTCGATAGACGCCTAAGCTTTCTCTGTTCTTCGGGATCATCTGAGAGCGTCTGTATTGTTATGGCCCTCACCTTTCTACGAAGCACTCTAGCTGGTTGCCTCGAAAACTTACGCCTAAATGCTTCTTTCCTTTGCTCAAACACCTGTTTACTCTCGCCCGGTTCGCCATGTACAAGCGCGCCCAACGCAGAAAGGTTCATAACACAATCTTTTTTTGTCACTTTTGCCATGAAACTCCCTTGTGGCAAATCCTGGTACTTCCGGCAAAATAGTAGCACATATAAATATACGAGTCAAGATATGCTCCCCACTTACGCGAAGACCGCTAACACAAAACCCGCCTTCAGGCGGGTTTTGTTGGTGCTTATTTTATTACGCTCGTTTTGCAATGATTTCCTCGGCAACGTGACGTGGCACTATTTCATATTTCTCAAATTCCATCGTGGATGTGCCTCGGCCCTCGGTCATAGAACGGAGGGTGGTGACATAGCCGAACATTTCTGCAAGAGGAATGAGCGCGTGGATGACCTGAAGCTCCCCGCGTTCCTCCATGTCTGTGACCTGACCTCGTTTGGAGTTCAAGTTTCCAGTCACATCACCCATGAACTTCTTCGGCACAATTACCTCAAGCTTCATAATAGGCTCCAAGAGTACCGGCTTTGCGCGTTTCGCAGCATCTTGGAATGCGAGGGATCCAGCAATCTTGAAGGCAAGCTCCGAAGAGTCGACTTCGTGGTACGACCCGTCATAAAGATCGACGGACACATCAACTACAGGGAACCCTGCCAAAATGCCTCGTTCCATGGCTTCTTTAACACCCTTTTCAACTGGTGCAATATATTCTTGTGGAACAACACCTCCCTTAATCGAGTTGACGAATTCGAAATGATCACCTCGCTTCACGTTCTTTGGGATCTTCTCGCCTTCTGCAATTGGCTCAAGCGGCTTAACGCGAATCTTGACGTGACCATATTGACCACGGCCACCTGTCTGACGAATGTATTTAGACTCTGCTTCTGCAAGAGTTGTAACTGTCTCATGGTATGCAACCTGCGGTGCGCCGACATTTACCTCGACCTTAAACTCGCGCTTCATGCGATCAACGAGAATTTCCAAATGGAGTTCGCCCATTCCGGAAATAATGGTCTCAAGTGTTTCCGTGTCTGTCTTAACACGAAATGTCGGGTCTTCATCAACAAGTCGCGAGAGCGCCATACCAAGACGTTCCTGGTCGGCTTTTGTTTTTGGTTCAACCTTCATGGAGACAACTGGCTCTGCAAATACTATTTTTTCAAGAACAACAGGGTTGTTTTCATCACAAAGCGTATGAGATGTCTTTGTGCCTTTGAGCCCGACGGCTGCGGCAATTTCCCCGGCAAAAACTTTTTTCACCTCTTCACGTTCATTTGCCTGGAGACGCACGATACGGCCGAGGCGCTCTTTTTCACCAGTTGTGGAGTTGTAAATATATGAACCCGCCTCAACAGAACCGGAATACACACGGAAGAATGTGAGCTGGCCAACAAACGGATCGCTTTGTAATTTGAAAGCAAGTGCGGTAAAGGGCTCTTCGTCGGAAGGGTGACGCTCAATTTTTTCTCCAGTTTTCGGATCAGTTCCAACAACCGCAGGGATGTCGAGAGGTCCTGGCAAATAATCGACAACGGCATCGAGCACCAGTTGCACTCCTTTATTTTTAAGTGCAGAACCAACAAACACTGGAAAAATCTTATTTTTAATAACCAGTTCGCGAAGCACCTTTTTCAAATCAGCAATGGGAATTTCTTTGCCCTCGAGGTACGCGCTCATTAACTCATCGTTTTCTCCAGCAATCTTTTCGACTAGCTCATGTCGGAACTTCTCTGCCGAGGCCTTGAGGTTTTCTGGAATCTCGACTTCAACGACTTTTGCCCCCATTTCCCCCACAAAGTGGTATGCCTTCATCTTCAAGAGATCCACAACTCCCTCAAAACCACTCTCTTCGCCAATCGGAATCTGCATACGTATAGCGTTTTTATTCAAACGATCAAGAATGCTCGCGTAGGATCTTTCGAAAGATGCTCCCGTACGGTCGAGTTTGTTTATGAAACAGAGACGGGGCACCTGCGCTTCGTCTGCATAACGCCAGTTTGTTTCTGATTGTGGCTCAACGCCCGCCACTCCGTCGAAGACGACGACGGCGCCGTCCAGCACACGAAGAGAACGCTTCACTTCTGCGGTAAAGTCGATGTGACCGGGAGTGTCGATGATATTGAAACGATACTTCTTGTTGATGCTCTTGTCTGCCTCGTCGGTCTTCGTCCAAAAACACGTAATAGCGGCGGCTGTGATGGTAAT
This sequence comes from Parcubacteria group bacterium, assembly GCA_016204045.1. Taxonomy (NCBI): domain Bacteria; species Parcubacteria group bacterium. The sequence goes on along the minus strand of JACQLQ010000001.1, from coordinate 162,342 downwards.
GCCACGCTCGCGCTCTTGTTCCATCCAGTCAGTAACAGTATCTCCCTCGTGCACCTCACCAATCTTGTGCGTCATCCCTGTATAAAAAAGGACCCGCTCCGATGTGGTGGTTTTTCCTGCGTCAATGTGTGCGATAATTCCGAAGTTTCTAACTCGTTCAAGAGGATAGTCGCGTTGCATAAAAATATTCGGTCGTAAAGCCGTTCAAATTACCACGTAAAGTGGGCAAACGCCTTGTTGGCTTCGGCCATTTTGTGAACATTCGCTTTCTTCTGCACCGCCTCACCTTCGTTGTTTGAAGCGGCGATAATCTCATCGGCAAGCTTTATGTGTATGGGGCGCCCTTTCTTGCCACGCGCGGCGAGAAGAAGCCAGCGCATAGCAAGCGCGAGACGTCGATCGGTTTTGACCTCGCGTGGTACTTGGTAGTTCGCGCCACCAATGCGGCGCGTTCTCACCTCGACTGTCGGACCAATGTTTTTGATTGCCTTATCAAACACCTCAAGTGGGTTGTCTGTCTTAACCTTCTTGGCAATCTCGTCGAGTGCTCCGTATACGACTTTCCTTGCAACGGTCTTTTCGCCGTCTTTCATTACATAGTTAACAAACTTCTCAATCTTTTGAGAATTGTATTTGTAATCGGCTGGTACGATATGTCGTTTTTTTACTGGACGCCTCATTGTTACTTAGGAGTTTTGATTTATTTCTTGGGACGCTTCGCGCCGTACAGACTTCTTGCCTGGCGCCTCTTATCAACACCGGCCGCATCAAGAATACCGCGAACGATCGTGTAGCGAACGCCGATGTCCTTAACCTTTCCGCCGCGAACTAGGACCACGGAGTGTTCCTGAAGGTTGTGTCCTTCTCCGGGGATGTACGCTGTAATTTCCTGACCATTAGTAAGGCGTACACGTGCAATCTTTCGGACCGCAGAGTTCGGTTTACGAGGGGTTGTGGTACGAACCTGCACACACACACCACGCTTAAAAGGAGATGGGTAAAAGACCGGCCTGTTCTTGAGCGTGTTGAAACCACGCGCGATTGCGGGTGTTTTGGACTTTCTCTTTGGTGTCCTTCTCGGTCTTTTAATCAGTTGGTTTATTGTTGCCATGCGCTAAAACAAAACTCGGCACGGAAGCCAAGTACTAGGTACTATAAAGCAAGGCGTTTCAAAATGCAAACCCCCTACCCCAAAAACACCTCGAAAGGAATGTCTGTAATGATCTCGAAAAGCATTGTGAGAAATGCGAAGAAGAACGGCCAGAGGAAATAGAGGAATAAGAAAACAAACGCAATGGTGACAAAAAAGCCGTATTGTAGTGCCCACTCCATTAACGCGCGATATCGCTCTGCTAGATGAAAGGGTAAAATTGCCGCCAACACCTTTGACCCGTCGAGCGGCGGGATTGGGATGAGGTTAAAAAATGCGAGCAAGAGGTTTATGTACACCACGAACGCGAGCAGATGCACTACTTCAGGGGCAACACTTGAGAGAAGCCCACCTTGTGCACCAAAACGAATTAGGAGTCCGAAAACAAGCGCGATACACAGATTGACGAGGGGGCCCGCAATGGCCACCTTTGCCTCTCCCCACCTCTGGTCGCGAAGATTATATGGATTATACGGTACTGGTTTTGCCCACCCAATAAGAAACCCGGCCTTCGTGACGATAAGGAGAAGCGGGATCAAGATGGAGCCCCACAAATCAAGATGCTTCAGTGGATTGAGGGTGAGGCGTCCCTCTAGACGAGCGGTGGGATCTCCCAACATCTCGGCCATATACCCGTGCGACACCTCATGTGCGACGACCGAGATAATGAGGATCAAAACAAGGGGAATGAGAAGCTCAATTGCCATATTTACTTAGGTATGATAGCATCTTGGGAACGAACGGGCAAAGCAGAGAACGTACTAACTTGCCCGCCAAGTCTTCTATGGCAAAAATCTGTCCATTGTGCGAAAAAAAATCTAGTATGGGCGGCGGTTACTCTAACAGGGTCCGTGCGACACAGTTCAACCCAACAGGAAAGCGTCGAAGACAGCCTAATTTGCAATGGGCAAAATTACTTTCAGGTAAGAGAATGAAGGCCTGCACAAAGTGTATTAAGGCAGGGAAGCACCTTTCAATCCGCTAAAACCATTACGCCCCTGCGTAGTGGTTTTTGTTTGCAAAAGCCTTAGTGTGGGTATACGCTAACTTTTAGGTACTGGTCTTGAGGAAAAGCCGTGCGCATCTTGCAGTCCCTGCTCAAGGTGACGGTCGTTGGCATCGCGATGCTACTCTGGACACCGGTCGTAAATGCTGAACACGAAGGTCCTTATATCATCGGTCAACAAAAACATTTAACCGATGACGTCTATTTTGCCTGTTTCGATGAAGAAGCGGCCTCCAGCGTGCTAAACACCCTAAAACGTTTTGGGCTCAATGCAATGCGCTCGGTATTCGAAGAATCTGGGTGTCAAACGGTCAATGGCGTGATTACGATTGTACGGCAACTGGGTGAAGATGTCGTCGTGACGATCGATGATGAGCTTGTGCCTTTCCGCTTTGTGCACGGCCGCTACGCAGACCCAGGCGCGACGCGCTTCGAAGTCTATGTCCAAAAAAATGTATACATCCTCACGTGGGGAGAGAATACGAAAGTTCTCCCCGCCCCATAACCCCGCTACAGGCGGGTTTTTAATTTAAAAACAGTCGCCTAACTAAGGCGACTGTTTTGAATACGACCCCCCAGGGCCAACTATAATTGTGTCTCCTTAAGCGCTTTGTTGATTTCGCGAATAGCAAAAGGTTTTATATTCATCATTTGTTGGAGTAACTCCTCCCTTGTTGTGCCTTTTTCCAAAAAAGGAGCAAACCGAGCATCGTCGCCCCAATACCCAAGGAGCGCGAGGATGCGCATGACAAGTATTACTTCGATGTTAAAAACATATTCAGCACTAAGAGGTGTGTTTTTAATTACGGAAAAAGTCTCAAGAATCTCGTCATATAACGTTTCGTTTTTCTCTTCTCCTGGAAGCAAGCGACGTAGAAGTTTTGAGACACGTACAATAGCCCCTAGTCGCGCCTTCTCTTCACCCCCAGGTAGAAATGAGCGCTTGTGGATGGCGCTTGTCACTTTCCAACCGTTTTTGCCGTGTACAAGGTTAACGTGGGCACACGAAAAATCCTGTAGTGCGTAGCGCAGTTTTGACTTGAGCTCACGAAGGCCTTGGGTGTGGGCATGTATGAGCCCGTGCTCACGTGTAAAAAGTGCGAGTGTGCGGCTTGCTTCACCGCGATCTTGACCCCCAAGCACAATGGCGTCAGTGTGAAAGATGGTATACACAAGACTATTCGTTTTTAGTAGATGCCGAAAGCGTCGGAGTGTTTAGAGCTAAAGCAAACAAAAATGTGTCGATCTTCGCCTCCTCCCCTTGTACATCATCTCGAAACTCAATGACGCCGACGGTTGTTGAGTCTTTAAGTTGCTCTTCAAACTTCTTGATAAACTGAACTTCTTGGACACCCCCGCGTATAAAGAGCGTCGCAGAGTCTCCAGGATGCAATCCTTCTTTTTTACGCAGATCTTGCACAACGCGAACGAGGTCGCGAAGGACTCCTTCCTCTCTAAGCTCCTCGGTAATTTCTGTGTCTAGTGCGACATCTGTAACAAGAGCGGCGTCAAAAATAACTTCTTTTACATTAACCTCATCCTTAATGAGCGTGAGCAGATCTTCATTACCCGCAATTTTTGTCTTACTGTTCTTAACAGTAAGTTTCCCTAATGGTTGACGCACCTTAATACCCGCGCTTGCGCGAGCTTCGAGAGCCACTGACACAATGCGTCGCACCTCTGCCATGTCTTCGAGAATCTTTATGTCACCATGGGATCTGAAAATACGGTGAAAAAGCGCCATCGGATTGGGCCAGATTGGGAAACGAGGTTCATACTTGGGCCACGTTTCGAGGTGAACACTCTCCATGTTGGAGGTAATAGATTGATATATTTCTTCGGCAACAAAAGGCGCAAACGGAGCAATGAGTTTGGCAATTTCTGTCAGCACATAGCTCGTCGTTGCTATTGCATTCTTGCGGTCAAGATCGTCTTTTGACTTAAAGCGGTCGCGCGATCTTCGGAGATACCACGTCGATAGATCTTCGATAAATTCGCCAATCGGACGGATGGCTTTATCAAGCTCGTAGTGCTCCATCGCCTCTGTGACCTTGTTGACTACTTCAGTAAGACGCACACGGATCCATGTATCCAGAACGTTGTTTGACTTTGGAACACTCGTCCCTTTCACTGCATCAAGGGCATACGTGTGGTAAAAAGATGCCACATTTCGAAGGCGACTCACTATTTTGTTTTGTATTTCTCGAACACCATCTTCACTAAAGCGAAGATCTTCTGCGCGTACTACAGGAGATGAGATGAGATAGAGACGCAATGCATCCGCACCATACTTCGCCATAATATCTGTTGGCTCAGGGTAATTCTTGAGTCGTTTCGACATCTTTCGTCCATCTTCCGCGAGAACGAGACCGTTGGTGATGACGTTTTTGTATGGGCTCTCTCCAAAGAGCGCAACCCCAAGGACGATAAGTGAGTAGAACCAGCCTCTTGTTTGATCAAGTCCCTCTGCAATAAAGTTCGCAGGAAATCCCCGTTTCTTTTCTGGATCGAAGGTGTCTTTGTTTTCAAACGGGTAGTGCATTTGCCCATACGGCATTGCGCCAGACTCAAACCAGCAGTCAAAGACTTCTGGTACGCGCTTCATTTTCCCTCCACAGAGACATTTAAACTTCACCTCGTCGACGTAGGGGCGGTGCAAATCGAGTGCATGCATTTCGTCATGCGGTAATGGTGCAAAAGGAAGTTTTTTTACTTCTGCTGTTTTTATGAAATCCTTCTTTCTCCCATGCGCTTCAATCGCTTGTTTTTCCGTGTACCCGAGTGCCCCCGTGTAAAGCGCCCAAAGCGGATCAGCATGGGAAACAATAAGAATGTTCTTATTTGTATATTTACGCTCAAGTTCGTAGAGGAAAGATGTAACGCGCCCCTTCAAGTCGGGCAGGTTCTCGCCACCATCCGGACGCACTTTAAATTTATCTTCCAATGAAGGGAATTGTAAACGCCATTCTGAAAGTGGCCTCCCTTCATACACACCAACGCCCACCTCTCGAATGAGGTCGGAGAAGATAACTTTATCTTTTTTGAGCCCGATGTTTTTTGCTGTGCGAAGCGCTGTCTCTTTGGTACGTTCGAGTGGAGAGGCAATGATGAGATCGATATTTTGTCTCCGCAGAAACTTCGCTGCTTTATCAACTTCTTTTTTGCCTTTTTCCGTAAGGTGGTTGCCTGCATGGATGGAGGCGCTCACAAATCCTTCTTTGTTACTTCGCGCCTCGCCGTGCCGCATGATGAAGAACGTATTACCTGAATCCGCACTCTTCTCTCGCAGTTCAGTGAGTGAGCCGACGATCTCTAAGCGTTCACATTTTTGACATCTCCATGCGGGGATTGGCGCTCCCCAAAACCGCGAACGAGACACTGCCCAGTCGCGCGCACCCTCGAGCCATTTTCCAAACCTACCGTCACGAATATCTTCCGGGACCCATGAAACTTTCTTGTTTGCTTTTATGAGATCATCTTTGATGGCGGTCACTTTTACAAACCATGAACTTGCGGCGTAATTCAAAAGCGGTGTATCGCATCGCCAACAATGCGGATACGAGTGAGTAATCTTCTCTTTTGCGAAAAGAAGTCCTCGGTGAGATAAGTTCTTCAAGACGAGCACGTCAGTTGCCTGCAAATCCTGTATGGGCTTTACCATTTCACCGACAAAGTCAGTAACTTCTTTTTTGAATCTTCCGTCTGTTCCAATATGATGCACGACAGGTATGTCGTTTTCTTTTGCGAGCCTTAGGTCATCTTCTCCGAACGCTGGCGCCAGATGCACAATTCCAGTGCCATCAGTCGTTGTAACATAGTCTGCTGCGTATACCTTCCATGCATGCCCTTTGTGCTTTAGTGTGGCGTCCGTGTAGTAGGCAAAGGGTGGGGTGTAAGAAAGACCTACAAGTTTGTCACCTGTAAATTCTTCGACTATTTCGTACTTCTTATCTCTGAGGATCTCGGCACCTCGATCTTTGGCGATAATAACAAACTCCCCCGCGGGGACCTCGGTATCAAGAAGTTTGTATTTGATATATGAGGTACTCGGATTAACCGCCGCAGCCATATTGCCAGGAAGTGTCCACGGCGTTGTAGTCCAAATAAGGAGGGAGGTTTCCGGCTCTTTTTTTAACGGTAGCTTCACCGTCACAGAAATGTCGGTCACGTCTTTGTATCCCTGGCTCACCTCGAAGTTCGAGAGCGTTGTCTCACAGCGAGGACAAAGGTGCATTGGCTTGAAGCCTTCGTAAACGAGTCCCTTATCATAGAGCGACTTGAAGACCCACCACACTGATTCGGTGTACGACGAGTCCATCGTACGGTAGTCGCGATCCATATCAACCCACCGCCCTGTTTTTGGGATGATTTGGCGCCAATCACCCGCATAGCGCATGATTGCCTCGCGGGCTTTTTTGTTAAAGTTTTCTATGCCGTATTCCTCAATCTCGCGCTTTGTCTTGAGTCCAAGTTCTTTTTCTATCTCATACTCGACAGGAAGGCCGTGGCAATCCCATCCCCAGCGACGGTTAACATGATAGCCACGCATCGTTTGGAAACGAGGTATCGCGTCTTTAATAACACCAGTGAGGATGTGACCGTAGTGGGGCAAGCCATTCGCAAAAGGAGGGCCATCATAAAAAGTAAACTCGCCCTTAGGAGACTTCTTGGCAAGGGACTTCTCAAAAATCTTGTTATCACTCCAGAAGCGGAGTATTCCTCTTTCGAGGTCAGCAATGCTCTTTTTTTGAGAATCTTCTGCCTTCGACATATTAAAATACTACCAGTTTCGAGACATTATGCAAAAACAAAAAAGGCCTTACTGGGGCCCTTTCTCAAAAGTAAAAATAAGATCGTCGCGACAACTATCGTTCGCCCTCCAAAGAGCCCACCCTTCTACAACGGGTATAAGCACGGAGCGAATCTTCTCTGCAATGGGGAATGGAGATTCCATTGCAAATCGAATGTTCCCATAAGAGGCAACAAAACGTGGCGCTTTGGTTACGAGAAAAGTAAGGATGGCTATAACCCCCTCGAGAGACGTCTCCGTGACGTCTTCGACAACCCATCCGTTGCTTCCCCACTGCAATCTAACAACTGGGGTCTTATCAGCCATATACGCCCCCATGTACCCTCTTTCCACATTATCGGCCTCGAACCGTTTTTTGCAAGTGTGCTGTTACATCCCGATAGTGTTAGGTCGTGCTTGCACGACCGTAATTTTCATACCTTGTAAAACATCCTACCCAATAGTATACGCCCCAAGTGAGCGAACGCTCTATACTCGTGTTAACACTATCGGGATTACATTACCTCCGGTGCTTTAATGCCCAGGAGGTGGAGACCATTCTTGAGTGTCGTTGCCACCGCCTGCGTCAAAAGCAAGCGATAGGGCGCATCTTCTCCCGCGTCTAAAATACGTTCTTTCGCATAGAAAGTGTTGAACGCTCCCGCGAGTTCTGTAAGATACGTCGTGACATAATGCGGTTCATACTCTTTCGCAGCGCGCGCTGTAACTTCTGAGAAACGATATAGTAGTCGTTCGACTTCGCCCACATCTCTGTTTTCCTTGGTGGACACCGTCCCGCGTTCTCCTGCTTTACGTAAGATCGATTTCGCCCGCGCATGGGTGTATTGGAGATAGGGACCCGAATCGCCCTCAAAGGAGAGGGATTGTTCAAAATCGAAGACGATGTCTCTGCCTGTTCCTTGTCTCAATATCGAGTATTTGATCGCGGCAACTGCTATTGCTTCAGCAAGGGCCTCGGTATTGTCTTGGGCACGATTTCCCTCTCGAACCTTTTCCCGCGCCAATGCTCTCACGTCGGAGATGAGCGACTCGCCTGTTATCACGTTCCCCTTGCGCGAGGACATCTTGCCCGAGGCAAGTTTCATGACACCGTGAGCAATGTGTTTTGTCTTTGCAGCAATAATAGGAAAAATAAGCTCAATCACTTTAAGCAGCACTCTGAAGTAATCAGTTTGCTCGTTCGCGGTTACGATAATTGAGAGGTCCAAATCCGGCTCCCTTTCAAACTTTACTTTGTTGAGCCCGAGTTCTTTCGCCTCATAGGTCGGCAATCCGCGCGAAGTCACGAAGACACGTGTATGGAGACCGTGTTGCTCGCCCTTAAAAATGACCGCTCCGTCACTCTCCTCAAAAATGCCTTTCTTTAGAAACTCTTCGACAATTGGTTTTCCCAAGAGTCCCTCTTTTCCCTCAAAGAAGTAATAATCAAAAGATGTCCCCAGTATTTTATAGAGTTCTTCAAAGTGTGCGAGCGAAGAGGCGCGGCCTTCTTCATATAACTCGTTAACCGTCGGGTCGCTTTTGGCATACACCCTCTCGTTGATCCCATTAATTTCTTCTTTCCGCTCTTCATAGTGTTCTGCTCCATATGTATACGCCTCGCCCCATTTCAGTTCAGGCTTTTGCATCTTTCCCCAAATAGCTTTCGCAACATGAGGACCAACATCACCCTGCCAATTTGATCTCTTAACTTCTGCGCCACCAAATACAATAAGCCGGGCAATGGATTCTCCAATCGCATTCGACATGAGGTGTCCGATATGAAACTCCTTAAACGGGTTTGGGTCTGTGTATTCCACCATCACCTTTTTTCCCACAAATGCATCATTCTTGCCCCACACATCTCCTTGGTCCACGATTTTTTTAACGCTGTCCGCAAAAAAAGCTGGCGAAAGGTGGATATTAATGAAGCCGGGACCAGCCACTTCAACTTTTTCGATATCTTTATCTTTGCTCTCATTTATCTTTGCGACAATCTGCTCTGCAAGCGCCTTAGGATTTGTTTTTGCCTTTTTTGCCACGGACATAGCGACGTTTGTCGCAAAATCTCCATGCACAAACTCCGTCGGATGTTCCAAGTGAATGTCCCCAGCTTCAATGCCGAGTTCACGCAACGTTTCTTGTATCATCTCTTTAAGTTTTTCCTGAATCATGACTTGAACCGATAGTACCATAATACCACTAACACTATTGGGGTGCTAAACTTGACCCCACACCTTTCGTGCTGTTGCGGACTGTTGTTTTTGGGAACAATTATATATTCCACGTCGGTCTGCGGAGCTCCATACTGGTCAGTGCATCATCGTCCTCCGCACAACGACAGCATGAAAGGTGTGGGGGCTTGACCTTATTTCAAAAAACCATACGCTTACTACAGAACGTAGTGTGGTTGAGGGAGCGAGAATGAGAAATCTTTCGATCGTCGTAGCAGCCGCGAGGAATCGTTGCATTGGCAATAAGGGCGAGATTCCATGGCATCTCCCCGATGACATGGCGCACTTCAAATGGCTCACTACTAGACAACCCGAGAGCACGGTGGTACAGGGACGAAAGACGTATGAATCAATCGTAGAAAAGTTAGGAAAACCGCTTCCCAAGAGAAAGAATATTGTGCTCGCTCGTGAAGCAAACTTTGCGGCACCGGGCTGTATTGTTGCCCACTCAATCGAAGAATTGGAAACGCTCCTTGAAAATGAGGCGGGTGAGGTTTTTGTCATTGGTGGCGGAGAGATCTACAAACTCCTCTTGCCATACGCCACGCGCATCTACTACACACTTGTTAATGCCGAGCCGGAAGGTGACGCATTCTTTCCGGAACTTGACCCTTCGGAGTGGAATATCGCGTATAAGGCCGCCTTTGCGAACCGATATGACAAAAGTGAGCATAGCGCAACGCTTATTCTCTACGAACGAAAGGGTGCTGTTAGTTAAACGACGTCAATCTTGACGCCGTTTTTTTCTACCCATAAGATGCTGCTAGACCCTTAGCAAAAGAGGATACTGTGAGTACGACCGAGACACGGGAAGAACCTCAGGTATGCGATACAGTGAAGCATCTTCGCAGAAAGATCGTACTGGATTACGATAAGGTGCGCCAAGTTGTAGAGGTGTGGCGAATGTTGGGTCACAGAATCGTCATGACCATCGGCTCTTGGGATCTGTATCACATCGGCCACGCACGCTACCTAGCGGCCGCGTTAGAGCACGGAGACGTGCTGATAGCCGGAGTAGATAGTGACAGAACCATGAAACTATACAAGGACCCGGGCCGCCCAGCTGTTCCCGAAGACGAGAGAATGGAGCTTCTGTGCTACTTGAACGTTGACCTCGTCACATTGATTGACGACGTTGATGATGCGGGTAAGTGGCAATACGCTCTTCTTAAGCTCGTCCAACCTGATGTATTCATCGCGGTGGAAGACAGCTACCCCGACTGGCAGATTCAGGAAATCAAAGCCAACGGAGCAAAAGAAGTTATTGTCCTTCCTCGGCAGGCGAAGACTTCTACCTCTGACATGATCCGCAATCTCCTGAAAAACAATATTGCCAAACTTTTGGGCAAGCTGTGAGTGAAAAGAAGATTGCGATCGTCGCGTACGTACCTGTTCTTCATCAGGGGTACGTTGATTTCTTCGATAGAAACGTGACAGGTACGATTCTGGGGGATGGAGGACGTGAAGTATTCATCCTTGGGGCAGATTTTGTCGGAGAGTTAATGCCGCTCCATACCGAGATACGCGGACTGAATCCGGCGGTTGTAAAAGTACTGATTTCCACGTTGTTCCTAGCCAACGTCAGCGTTCTTACAAAGGACGAACTAACGCGTTTAGCGGGCAAAAGAGTGATATTGCCCCAAGAAGAGATCTCCAGGAAGTTCGCCGAAAAATATCTTGCTGACGCCTCTCCCGTCTTCGACAAAGTATTCTTGAGGTGGGATGAGGCTTCTGTCTTCTCGCAGAAAGTCGTCACGCACGATAGGACATCTGATGACGCATTTGACCGCTCCATGATGGAGCTCGCTAAAGGGGAGGCGGAAAAATCATCCGACTGGTGGAGACATGTGGGGGCAGTAGCCGTCTCCGGAAAGACAGTCCTCTTTGCGGAACATAACCGTCATGTTCCAAGTGAACACATGCCGTATGCTCTTGGGGATCCACGAGACTACATTAAGGCAGGGCAGAGAAGCGACCTCTCCACAACACTACATGGGGAGTGGGCCTTGATCGTCCGCGCCGCGCGTGAAGGGGTGTCGCTCAAGGGAGCACACATCTATGTGACCACCTTTCCTTGCCCAGTGTGTGCAAAGTTTATTGCATTCTCTGGAATCACCAAATGTTTCTTCGGCTCAGGCCACGCGAGCTTAGACGGCGAAACAGTCATGCGTTCACAGGGTGTCGAGATTGTGCAGGTTATCTGATTTAAAAAAGCTCCGTCGTAATGACGGAGTTTTGTTGTATGTTTGTTATCCAAACGGAAAGTACACTGGGATCGCTTTACCATCTTTCCCAATCTCTGGAACAATGAGGTGTGCGTGCAGATGGCGCACTGATGCACCTGTGTGCTTGGGCTCGCCAAAGCGAAGTGCAACACCACCACCTTCGATACGGAACTCACGGATTGCCCAAGAGACGAGCTCTGAGATAGCAAGGTGATCCGCGGGGCTAAGTTCTTCATACCTCTCAAGATGCCGCTTTGGATTCAAAATGAGAAGTGCTAACTTCGCGTTTTTATACGAATATTGGTTCCTGGTGATAACCCAATCGCCAACCCGATGAAGAATAGCCTCGTCATGGTACTTGAAGTGCTCTTCGCAAAAGGGACACACACCATCTTTCAATATCCTCCGGAGAACCTTTTTGTAATCCTCGTTCGGCGAAGAGTCATTAATGTGTACCGCATCGCGTGTTGCCTCGCTCATACAGCGACCGGAATGTTCATCTTTGGACGCGCGTTGTACCCCACGAGCTCGAAATCATCCGGAGCAAAGGAAAAGATGTCTTTTACATCGCGGACTATGTTCACCTGTGGCAGGGAAAGCGGCTCACGCCCTAAGAGCTCCTTCATGTTATCAATCTGATCCTCGTAGATTTGGGCGTCATTGAGCACATGAACAAGACATTTTGCCTTCATCCCAACCACATGTGCGATCATCTTAAGAAGTAGCGCGTATTCAGCAATGTTGAAAGGAACGCCGACTGGTACGTCAGCACTGTTTTGGGTAAGAATGAGCGTCAATTCGCCTTGCGCGTGAAAAATCTGGAAAGTGCCGTGGCACGGGGTAATGAATACGTTCTCGTTGAAGTCTTCCACTGGTTCTTTCCAAACATCCCTTGGATTCCAAGCACTCACGCGAATGCGGCTCGAATCGGGATTCGTCTTCAAGAGTTTGATCATGTAAGCAATCTGATCAAAACCGTCTTGATTGTATTCAAGCGTATGTCCGGTAGCAGTTGTCTTCTTTACTGTTGCCCCGAAATTGCGCCACTGATGCCCGTAAAGAGGGCCGAGCTGCCCTTCCGGACGACCAAACGCCGAGCAAATTTCTTTGGTTGCCCATTGTTTCCACAATTTGATGCCGAATCTTTCGGCAAGTTCATTCGCATCCGTGCTTCCCGAGAGAAGCCAGAGAAGCTCCGCGCGCATTGCCTTCCACGAACCCCTCACATCGCGAGTTGTGATGAGTGGGAAACCCTCGTCCAAATCGAAACGCATGGTAAGCCCCGGGACGGAGAGACGACGTATGCCGTGCGGCGGCATTTTCCACTGCCCTTCTGTCAAAACAGTTCTGACGACATCCAGATACTGTTGCATCTTTTTTCTCTTTTCATTGCTACTTTTCTTTTTCAAATGTATAGAGTTGCGATAACGGTGTCAACCACGTACAAAGTAGAACGCGAACAGACAAATAGAAATTTCTTGATAAAAAATAGGAGGAGGTGGTGTATGCCGTGTTGCATCACTTTGTAATTGGCATTCGCGACTTCGTACGTGGTCAATAAAAAACCCACGGATGTGCCGTGGGCGGTGGTTATGTTTCCTCCCTTAATACTCGGATGCGATCAAGGTGCTTCATGAGGTACGGAAGCGCGTGTGTGCCCCCGGTCCCGTACTTTGTGGTGTTGAAAGCAAGTGTTTGCTCCTGCGCAGCAATATATTCCTCAACAAACCGGTAGTGGAGCGCAAGAAACGCTTCGAGCATGGCGAGGCACTCTCGATACACCTTGAGGAGTGAGTGATGCGAAATCCTATGCACGAGCACGTATTCACGGATAGAAAGCCCTGATCGACTCACTTCTTCTATTTTCTCAATAAACATTCGGTGTTCGCGCGGCATGTGTTGCCGCATCCCAAGGAGATACTTGAGGAATGCATCATCCTCGTGCTGAACACCGAGTAAGGCGTATTGTAGAGGCACACCCGAGCTCTGCGCACCCGTTTCACCGCCAAATTGCTGCGGCTTCCCTCCAAATTTTTCCACCCCTTCATAGACAATACCATTCGGGAGTGCGGGATTGTTATGCCATCCTGCAATGTGAAGGCGCACGCGGTCATAATACACTTTTGGCGAACACCATTGCCACATTTTCTCCATTTCTTGAAGAGCAGCTTTTTGCCCGTCTCGTACGCTCTTAAGCGCATCTTCGAGCTCTCTCGGGTCGTCATCGAAAACAGCCTTGATAGCACGCGTCGTCGCAAGCGGAAGGTTGGCCCAAGCGGCCTCGACGGCGATATGAACCTTCACAAATCCCTCTTCGTCGAGTCCCCCAAGGAAATTATTGATGAGCACGACGTTTTCAAGCGAGATCGGACCTGAAGGATCGGTAAGCTTCCAATTGTGAAGCGCGTACCACGCATATGAAAGTGTTGGCGTAGTGCCCAGCTCTTCTGCGAGGAGACACCAAGGTTGAGCAAGCCACTCTGGCACATGCGCCTCTGCCTTACTGCCCCACATATCAATGATGCCACCATGAACCCACGCATTGCCAACAAAAGAGACTACGCGCATTAAGCAGTGCTGGGCGGATTTGGAAAGCTTGAGGATTCTTTCATTATCGCGTGAAGACCACTTGCCTTCGACCTCCTCTGCAATACACCTGCGCACATGTTTTGTCGTCAAAAGTTTCGGGAGTACGTTTGCGACATCTTGAATTCCGCGTGCCCATGGCCAGTAACCGCCCGCACCATCTTCTTGAAAAAATTCGAGCGGCTCTCGCTCTGGCAGGAACCCGCATCGAGGAGCGATGTTGAAGTCCTCTAGCCTTGGCACTGACACTTCCGTTCGCGTAGTCACAGTAAGCTCCCGCGACTATTTCTACGGCAAAGGTACTATATCTTTGAGACAAAGACAACGCCTTAACAAAACACGGTCCGACGATCGTCGGACCGTGTTTTGTTAAAAAGTTATTCAGTTACATCAATACCCATCGAGCGTGCTGTTCCGGCAATGATTTTTGCCGCCTGATCCACATCGTTTGCGTTCAGATCTGACATTTTTTCTTCTGCAATAGCACGAACTTGCGCCTTGCTGACTTTGCCTGCCTTAACGAGTGTGTTCTTGCCAGATCCCTTCTCTACGCCAGCGGCCTTTTTCAATAGGTCAGAAGCGGGAGGGGTCTTTAAGATGAAATCGAAACTTCGGTCGTCGTAGACAGAAATCTCTACGGGAATGATGCTTCCTCTCTTGTCCTGTGTCGCTTGGTTAAAGCGTGTGACAAATTCACCAATGTTAATACCGGCAGGACCTAATGCCGTACCAACTGGCGGAGCAGGAGTTGCTGCACCAGCAGGAAGTTGTAGTTTGAGTTTACGTGTAAGTTTTGCCATATAGTGATTGCTAGATTTTCTTTACTTGGAGGAAGTCGAGTTCAACGGGTGTCTCACGTCCGAAAATGGGGACGAGGACCTTTACCTTGCCGCGCTCTTCGTCTACTTCGCTTACCTTCCCCTCCTGTTCTTTAAATGGTCCGTCGATGATGACCACGGGCTCGCCTACTCCCAAATCAATGGCGTGCTTCGTTACATCAGTTTGCATTTGCTTGAAGAAGAAGTCAACTTCATCCTTGCGAAGCGGTACCGGATACACACCCGTGCCAACGAACCCGGTCACGCGCGGCGTGTTACGAACAACGTACCACGAATCGTCAGTAACCGTCATGTCGACGAGGACATATCCTGGGTAAATCTTCTCTTCTTCTTCGACGCGCTTACCGCCCTTGATCTTAATTTTCTTTTCCTTGGGGACGACCACATTAAAAATCTTGTCCTCCATGCCGAGGGATTCGATACGCTGTTTTAAGTTCCTGGCGACAGCATCTTCGTACCCGGAATAGGTATGAATTGCGTACCAGCTTCTCTCTTGTGTTGGTTGCTGTCTACTCATAAGTTAGCCGCTAGAGAATAAACTTCTCTATAAGTAGTGTTAACGCTACATCAAAGGAGCCGAGAAAAATCGCTGTTAAAAGTGAAATCACAATAATGAGAATCGTAAAATACGTAACCTGTTTCCTGGTTGGCCAGGATACGTGTCGCATTTCCATCTTGGTTTCCTTGAGATAATTGAGTATTTTTGCCATAAAAAGCTTCTCTAGATTATACCACTAAACCTCTAAAAAACTGCCCCTGGGGGCAATCTTTTTCTTACTTTCTATACTACTCCTATATAGCAAGAAAGTCAACTGTGGGGGCACTGCGTAATCATTTGGTTGCCTTCTACAGGCATCTAGAGGTGAGAGCTTTGCGGCTATTGTGTTCCCACAATAATCCTGATACGTTCTCAGTAGATACGGCACGGGTGCGACACGAAATGTCGAACATTGCGCGCTACATTGATCACACACTCCTTAGACCCGATGCAAAGGAGCAGCAAATCAGAGGTCTTTGCATGGAAAGCCGCGGACTTGGTTTTGGCTTGGGATTTGCTGCTGTCTGCGTACACCCCTATTGGGTGCGGGTCTGCGCAGATCTTCTGAACGGAGACAGCACAAAAGTATGCGCGGTGATCGGCTTTCCCCTTGGAATGAACGGGAAGTATGCGAAGGCGTTGGAGGCAGCCGTTGCTGTTCGAGATGGGGCGCAAGAAATCGATATGGTCATAAATATCGGCGCCTTGAAAAACGGTGATGTGGACACTGTTGAAGACGAAATTCGAGAAGTGCGGAGAAGGATTGACGAGACGTATCGAGAAACCTATCGTGGCAATGCTCCTCCAGACAAGGTGGTCCTCAAGGCAATTATTGAAACCTGTCTCCTAAATGCGATCGAAAAAAAGCTTGCGTGTGAGATCGCTCAAAGGGCTGGGGCTGATTTTGTGAAAACATCAACTGGATTTTCTACTGCGGGCGCCACGCTGGAAGATGTCCGCCTCATACGAAAAATTGTTGGACCAGATATGGGTATCAAAGCATCAGGTGGCATTAAAACGTATGGTGATGCTCTCAAAATGATAGAGGCGGGAGCAAATCGTATCGGCTCCACGGCGAGCATGAAGATTATTTGGCGCGAAGATCGTCAAACGTCAAGGGTTGGTTAACGGCACTCATAACACACCACTCGCCTCGCGCGAGTGGTTTTTGATTAGGTGCAGGGTTCATATGGCGTGGTTCCAGAGACAAGCCACCCCTGACGCTTGCATGGGAGTGGTCTTCTGCGAGATACTTAGTACATGGAAAATTGTATTTTCTGCAAAATCGCAAACAAAGAAATCCCCGCAGAAGTTGTGTACGAAAACGACGACTTTGTGTCGTTTATGGACATCAACCCGCAAGCGCCTGGGCACGTGCAAGTGATTCCAAAAAAACATGTGCGCTATGTGTGGGACGTAGAGAACTTTGCAGAATATTTTCTTCTTGTTAAAAAAATTGCCCGTGCAATTCAGGGAACATTTGGGACAGACACGGTGTGGATGAAAGTGATGGGAGAAGAGGTGCCACACGCACATGTATGGCTCTTCCCGATGGCATATGAAGCGACGGGGGACAAAAAAGATTTTGCCGGCAATGCAGAGAAAATACGACAGAATCTTGCTTTGTAAAACACTCTTATAAAAACTCGGTCCGACCATAATCGGACCGAGTTTTGTGTTTGTACTAAACCGTGTATTCTTTGGGCCAATATTTGGTCGAGTATCTTGCGTAGAACAATATCGCACGATCGAGATCATCTCTCACAACATCGAACGGCACTTCTCTGTCAGAAATTCCATCGTCAAGCCGATAAGTGCGGCTCGACGGATGATAACTCACTGTACGCTCGCTCCGGTAGTCATAAAAATAGGTTACGCACGCGCACATGTAATCGTACGTTACGTAAAAGCTAGGACCGAGGCCATGTCTTGAAACTGTGCCCCGTCCATTCACTCCGTCAAAACGATACTCAACTTCAGTCCACAAGATGTAGGGCGTATCAGCTCTGGTAATGCGAAATCCGCTTTCCGGAGAGATAATCGTTTCAGGGAAAACAACCCTCCAAAAAGATAGCAACAGAAAACAGGCGGTCACTACCAGAAAGGATCTGATCACGGAGACAGCGAAAAAACCAGCGCTTCTCATGTTTGCAACCCCTATCCGTCTGGATGGAGTATGCGCTTGAGGGGCCTGTGTGTCAATGCGATTACACGCCGTCCTTTGTTACTTTTTTAACGCTTCTATACCTGGCAATGTCCCCTCTGACAAAAAGACGAGCATTGCGCCCCCGGCGGTTGAGAGAAAACCAAACTTGTCTTCCAAGCCCATGCTAGAAATAACTGCGATTGTGTCACCGCCGCCAACAACGGAGTATGCCTTGCTCTTTGTGATTGCTTGAATCAATACTTCTGTAGTATGCGCGAACCCTTTTTCTTCATACGCTCCCAGTGGACCATTCCAAAGTACAAATGCGGCTTTGCGTATTTCTTCTTCAAGAAATTTAACCGCTTCAGGGCCCGCATCCAATATTTTGTCTCCTAGCAGAACTTCATCTGGTTTTTTGGCAAAAATGCCATCTTCATTGTCAACAAGAACATCCACGGGCAACGTAAGTTTTTTGCTCTCGAGGAGAAGAGCTACTTCTTTGTCCATATCTTCATAGACGGAGCGTCCGATTTCATATCCCATTTTTTTAAAAAAAGTATTGGCTAAAGCGCCACCGATAAAAACGGAGTCTGCGGTGGAAAGAAGCTTCACGGCTACAGGAAGTTTTGTTGAAGTTTTGGCACCCCCAAGAATAAAAAGAAAGGGATGCTCCGGTGTAAATGCACGAGAAAGCGCCTCCACTTCCGCCTCAAAAAGCATTCCCGCATACGACGGCAGGAGTGTTGGGAGGAGTACCACGGAGGCGTGTTTCCTGTGCGATGCCGAAAATGCGTCATTAACATATACATCACCTAGTGATGCGAGGTGGCCCGCAAAAGCAGGATCATTCCCCTTTTCGCCAGGCCACTTTCGAAGGTTCTCACAAAAAATAATGTGCTTCGTCCCTCTTTTTCCAATATCACGCGCTTTTGCAAATTCGTTTTCATTATAAATGTCTTCTACGAAGTATGTTGGAAACTCTTCGTTTAAACGTCTCGCAACAGGATGGAGTGTTTGTGCCGCATCAGAGTGGTGCGAAAGAATGATAATCTCTGCCCCCTTTTCTTGGAGGAACGCTATCGTCGGAAGAGCTTTCTTAAGACGGAAATCGTCTCTTACCTCACCTCCAACAATCGGCAAGTTGAAATCAGCACGCAAGAGTACTCGCTTTCCTTTTAGATCTGAGATGTCTTTAAGGGGTGGTATGTTCATGGTTTGATTTAAGAACGTATACGTTCCGCTATTTTCAAAATTAGAGAGAATTGCTTTGCATCTAAACTAGCCCTGCCCACCAAGAGTCCCGCTGCGTTTCCTTCCTTCAGAAACCCTTCTGCATTATCTTCATCAACAGAACCCCCGTAGAGAATGGGGATCCCCATAATCATTGTCTTGTGTTTCCTTCCAAACATATCGACGAGTGTCTTGCGGATAAAGACTGACATCTCAAAAAATGCATGGGGTGTATCGGCTGCCTTTGCCTCTGGGCCAACAGCCCAAACGGGTTCATACGCAATCACTATTCTCGAAAGTCTTTCTGCCGAAATGCCTTCGAGAGATTTCACCAATTCTCCTCTAACAAAAGAAAGATAGTCTCCGTCTACGTCTCGCACGCGTTCACCAATGCATAGGATTGGAGTGAAGTTACGCACGAGGCATGCCCTAACCTTTTTTGCCACCACATCATCGGTCTCTCCGAGGGATCGACGCTCCGAATGCCCGACAATAACAAATCCGACATCGAATCGCTCGAGTTGTGGGAGTGAGGTCTCTCCAGTGAAGGCACCATCGGGTTCCCAAAAAACATTTTGTGCACCAAGCACACATTTCGCTGTTTTAAGACGTTTAGAAAGCGCCTGTAAAAATATGGATGGCGAGCATACGATTGCCTGTGTCCTTCTTAAATCCTTTGCTGTCCTCTGTATTGCAGCAAAAAGCTTCACCGCTTCTCCTACTGAAGCGGGATTCATTTTCCAGTTAGCAACAATTACCTTGTTTTGGGCCATGCAACCAGATAGTACTTACTCTATTTCTTTCCAATCAATAATATCATACGAGCCGCCAGGGCCGCTTTCAAAGATAGAGTTCGCGACGCCTGATTCGTATTCTACCTGAGAGGTATTCTTTAAATGCAATTTGTATGCGGAGACTTCTCGAAGTTTCGCCGAGTTGTGAATGAGAATGGCGCCATGACCAGCATAGAGGAGCAACGAGTTCAATCCGGTAGCGGTATTTTGAAATTCAATCGCTGTCTCGCCACCCCCTTGTTCAGTGCTTTTGTTTTGTGAAAGAAGGAGGATGTAGGAGCCGGTTGTGCCACTTTCGAAAGAAGCAGAGTTTTTGATGTCAATCTTGCTTGAAGATAATTGGTTAGAAGGATTGTCTGCAATTACGACGACGTCATCGGTCCCAAGGGACACGTTGGTGATAAGGCGGGATGAGTTGGCTATTTCAATGTTACCAGTTACCCAAATGGGGCCGTTCAAGGTGACTGTTGGAGATCCCGTAATTTCTAGATCACAGGGGATTTTGGCAGGACCGAGTGTGGTATCTGTTTTAATTTCATGCTCGTCACCCTCGTTACACGTGAGGGTACCACCCGCAGCCGCGGCCGCCTCCCATTCTGTGATAAGCACATCCGAGATGGGGAGAGGAACCGCTGATTGGTTGGGGCTTCCTGGGTAGCTTGTGCCGAGCACCGTGGTGTTTTGTTTAGTTTGATAATATGCATCCTTTTCAATGTACGAGTCGCGAATCGTGTTTGCATAGACTGTTGATGTTGCGTGGATATCATCAACTAATCCGACTGCACCAGTTGAAATCACATCCCCTTTGATGAGGTTGCCACTACCTGTCACCGGGCCATTCGAGAGTGCATTTCCGGCTATAGACGAGGAGTTCTCGAGAAGGAGCCCTCCAAGCCCAATATGAACACCGTAATTAAACGTGACCCCATCAGCTATAGAAACTATTGTTTCTGTCTTTCGTAAGTTTTCCCCAACATAGGCACTTGTTGTCGTCGTCTTGGTACCATCATCATCAACCACTGTGCTTGTGGCATAGAAGTCACCGACGTTGAGCACTTCCTGACTACTGACATCCATGCCTGTGCGTAGGCGATACACGACATCTTCTTGCGCAGACTCTGACACATAATATCCCTGCTTAGCGAGAGCATTGTCGCGAACTAATTCGGTCTCTTTAAGAGCAATGGTTGAGGCTCCAAAAGCGATTGAGAACGTAACGCCGACAAAAAGGAACACACCGATAAGTGCCGCTTGCCCCCTATGTAAATCTTTGGATTGCGTATACGCGAGCATGTTTTGTCATTAATAACTCCTTCGAAGTACCGCTGTGCTTTCAAACTTACGCTCGGCCCTACGCACCCCGATCCCTCTTTCTCCCGTAACCTCAAGGCGGACGGCTTCCGAAGTAGACGCCTGCGTAATATTGTAAAAAACAAGACGAGAAAACGTAATACCAGATGTAAGTGCAATATCATTTGAGACCCCCTCCCTCATTATAAGGGCGCCGTTTTGGACAAAGAATGCCCGGGTAATCGGCGTATCATCGTCAGAAGCAACTGTTGTGTTTAGCTTCAATGTCCCCGGGTTAACTCCGAACGAACTCCCAGCGACATCAATGCTTTGGGCAAAACGAATTTCTTGCAACATGCGCTCAACCCCAAGACGCGTCTCGGTTAAGATCTCTTTTTTTGCCCTCGTTTTGCCGTGCAAGTCAGCAAGCACCACCGCGGTGTTTACGACGATTGCAAACACCATTGCAAAAATAGCGACGTAAACTACCGCCTCAATAAGGGAAACTCCTTCGTGTCTTTGATTGTGCCTTTTTTTTTGCATAGATATGCACGCCAAAACAATACCTAGAAGACTAGTTATCAAACAAATCTGTAATGTAGCCCTGGAATTCAACCTCCTCATTCACCCCCCATGTCACACGGGACAACACCTCTCGTGTGCCAGTGTCTGTATAGTGTGGGTCGGGAGCGTTGCAAGCGACAATGTCATCATCAGCGTTTTTCCGACACACGGCCGCAAAAACAACAGTGCGAGTAAAAAGATTGTTTATTAAGCCCGGATTAGAGAGTGAGAGTGACCAGGCCGATGTTGAGGTAGCAAACGTTGGATAATAAACCGTTCCGTTAATAAGCGGGGTAATAACAAGGGACCATCCTGCCCCGCGCAATACCCGCACCGCTTCAAAGCCTTCTTCTGCGAGGAACTCCGCTTGCGTCCTTTGCAAAACCTCTTCCACTGCCCTGTACGAAAGTTGGGTTGCTGTAACGAGCGCGATGAGCGAAGCTGAGATGATGGCCGATGAAATGACAATCTCCAACAGACCAAACCCTTGTTTAGTCTTTGGTCTATAGCGTATGGTTTTTAGTAAATGTTGAACGAACATGTTCGGTTGTGGCTCCTATGCGCCAGTAATTCATTGTATTCCAGCAACTCCGGATTGTTGTATCTCGACGATGCGTGTTTTTGAAACGTCACTTTTGAGTCGTATGATAACGGTACCTGTCTTATTTGCCTCTCCGGTTAATACTTCAAATAGAACGTCTGAACCCCCTCCGGTTAGTGTTACGGTAGAAATCTCAACCGTTTGCGGTAGGGTTGTACTCTCATTCTCTGGAGCCCCCTCCACATACGACACGCCGCGAAAGAGTGTCACTCTGTTTGTCGCAAAGTGAATACCGTATTGCGAACGATCGTTCGAAAACCGGGTGCGAGATCGCGCATCTTCAAGCATCGCAATTGTTGTATCTGCTGCTCCACTGAGATCAATTGCTTTCTTAAATCCTGATAGCGTCGTGACACCAAATGTGCCGAGCAGCCCGAAGATGCTTAGAGCAACAAGTATTTCGAGTAAGGTAATTCCTCTCATGGTATTTAGATACCGCCTAAGACTGAATAGAGAGGAGTTATCATGGAAAAAGCAAAGAAGCCGACAGCGACTCCGATGACGACCATCAAAACTGGCTCAATGATTGTCGAAAGATTTTTTGTCGCCTGCTCAACTTCGTCTTCATAAAACGTCGCGGCCTTAAGGAGCATCCCTGAAAGAGCGCCTGTCTCCTCCCCGACGGCAGTCATCTCCGCAATGAGGACCGGGTACACATCTTCGTGTTCAATGAATACTTTTGAAAGCGTCTCGCCTTTTTGGATGCGCTCTTTTGCTTCGCGCATTACCTCTTTATATTCTCGATTTTGGAGCACCTCTTCTGTAATCGTGATGGCCTCAACCATATTGACCCCGGAAGCAAGTAGCGAAGAGAGTGTCCTGGCAGTACGGGCAGAGTTTATGTTTTTAATGATTTCCCCAATAACTGGGATTCTCATGGAGAATTCGGCCAATTTTGCACGCCCCACACGTGATCGGAGCGCAAAGAATATTGCGAGCCCTACAATAAAGAGAAGTGTGAATGAAAGGAGGGGCATTTCTGAAAAAAAATCACTCACTATGATGATGAATTGCGTACTCGCGGGCAGATCAACGTTCAAATCTTTGAATGTCGCTGCTAGCGAGGGCACTACATACGTAAGCATCAAAACACCGACAATAACCATCGCGATAACAATGATAGCCGGATACACAAGCGCGCCGCGAATACGTCTTTGTAAGATATAGACACGCTCAAGGTGCTCACCGACGATTGCAAGCGAGGGCGACAACTTACCACTCTCCTCGCCCGCCTTCACCATAGCGACGAAGAGTGGTGAAAAAACATCAGGAAATGCGCGGAGAGCTCCATGGAAAGAGGAGCCCTTCGCGATATCTCCTTCAAGAGAACTTGTAACATTCCTCAGTGTTTCGTTCCGTGTTTGACGCTTTAAGATACTAAGTGCACGCGAAAGTGGTAGCCCCGCCTCAATCATCGACGAGAGATTGCGCGCAAAGAGTATCTTGTCGCGAAGATGAATGCTTCCCAAGAAGCTCTCTATGCGCGTAAAAAGGTTTTCCTCATCATCGTGAAGTGGCTCCACGGTGATTACCGTTTTCCCGCCCTCATGTAGTGAGCGAGCCAATGCAAAACGATCAGCGGCTTCAGCTTCGCCCTGCGTGATTTCGCCCTCTCTGGTTTGTGCCTTGTATGTAAAACGCATAGTACTACTCAGAAATAACGCGCAACACCTCTTCTATGGTAGTGATCCCCCCAGCCGCTTTAAAAAGCCCGTCTTCGATCATGGTGAGCATTCCCTCTTTTCGTGCCTGTGCTTCAATCTCATCTGTACTCGCTCCTCGCATAATGAGCTCTTTAATAGACGGGGTCACTTTCAACACCTCGTGTATGCCCTTGCGACTCCGATACCCCTCTTTACAATCTGCTGTTTCTTTGGGGCGATAAAAAGGTACTGTCTCCCACTCTGCTTCAGCTGGAACAACATGCTCTTCTTTGAGCACTGACAGGACTTTGTCTAGATCCGCTTTTTCTGCAAGATTCTTGATTTCTTCTTTTGTGAGAAAATATTTCTCTTTGTCAGGGCAGAGTTGACGCACAAGACGTTGCGCTATGATGACATCGACGGTTGAGGTGAGGAGGAAGGACTCGACCTGCATGTCGAGGAGCCGGGGAATAGCCCCTGCGGCAGAATTAGTGTGCAGTGTCGATAATACGAGGTGCCCCGTTAGTGAGGCGTTAATAGCGAGCCCCGCCGTTTCTCTATCCCGGATCTCACCGACCATAATAATGTCTGGGTCTTGGCGGACAAGCGAGCGCAGTCCGTTTGCAAACATAAACCCTATTTCCGGTCTGACCTGGGTCTGGTTGATGCGTGGTAGTTGGTATTCAATAGGGTCCTCAATAGTGGAGATGTTGACTTTCGGGGTATTCAAAATTTCGAGAGCTGTGTAGAGTGTTGTCGTCTTGCCCGACCCCGTCGGTCCCGTTGCCAAAATCATACCTGTGGTCTTGCGCAACGCTTTGTGAATACGCTCGAGACCCTCGCCATGAAAACCCAGTTCTTCGAGGGTAAATCCCTTAATATCTTCCTTGAGTAGCCGCATAACGGCTTTCTCACCGTAAAAGGTCGGAAGTATCGAAACACGAAACGAAACTCTTTGTCCCTCTTTCTCAATCCTAAATCTCCCGTCCTGTGGCAAACGCTTCTCATCGAGTTTTAGGTCCGCGAGAACTTTGATACGGGCTATAATCCCGGACGCAGCATTTTTCGGCAACTCCATCGCATCGTGCAGAATCCCATCAATGCGGTACCGAATGAGTACGAGTTTTTCTTGGGGCTCAATATGAATATCGGAGGCATCTTGGAGAATTGCGTGGTATGTCAGGGTGTCTACAATACGGACAATAGGGATATCTTCGGCAAGTTTCTTCAACTCCCCGGCATCAGAAACATCTGGGGATGTCCCCATCTCTTCCAGAGTGCCCGCCTCTTTTTTAATGATATCGCCAAACTCGGCCTTCAGGCTCTTCTGGTATTGTAGGAGGGCTGATTTAATCGATTCTTTGTCAGTGAGGCGAGGAAGTATCTTCAAGCCAACCTTTTTCTTCACAAAGTCAATTGCTCCGAGGTCGTCGGTATCGAGCATCGCCACCTCAAGAGCATTGTCATTCTTCTTGAGCGCAATGACGTTGTGGCTTCGCGCAATCGGTTCCGGGATGAGCGAAAGTATCTCAAAAGGAATCTTTTCCCCTTGTAGAGATATGAAGGGGATACCGATGACATACGCCTGCGCACGCCGGATTTCGTCTTCCGAAAGAACTCCTCCGCGTACAAGTATTTCTGCAAGAGGAGTGTGCTTTTCCTCTGCCTCTTTCGCGGCGCGTTCCACATCATTGCGGCTTACAAGATCCGAATCAACAAGAAACTCCTTGAGTTTGTCTTGGCTCACTAGCATGCTTTAAGTATAGCAAAAAAGCGCCTTTCTCCCTTTCAAGCTGTGGAGAAGGCGCCTTTCTGTTTTAGTTGGATTTAGATCTCTTCAAATTCAGGATTGAGCCGGCAGGTGGTTTGGGCAGTTCCAGAGACATCGGGGCCATTGAAACAACGGGCGGTATACGTTTCTTGACGATCAAGGCCTGGGGTCAGGGTGGAACCAGAGGGTCCGCCTGTGTGATTGACACCAAAACCAGTGATTACACATTCGGTTGCGTTTTGCGCACTCCACGTAAGTGTGCACGCATTCCCTCGCTCGACAAAATCCGGAGATGCACTTAATGAGATAGTCGGCCTTGGGCAGTCGGTATTGGGACGCATTGGCGCGTTGCAAGAACCCGTGCAGGTGATTCGTCCAGAATAAGACATTCCACATGCATTTGGTGTCCCTGTGCAGTTCCCATTGTAGTTTGAGACACACGATGTCCCACCAGCAATTCCGCCATCACAATCTGCTGTTGCTGGGTCGCATCCACTCACGTTCGTGGTATTACCACCGTCACAGTCCTGTGTTAGAGGGTTGCATCCACCGCTACTGCCACTAGTGCCTCCTCCGGGTGTTCCGCTTGTGGCCCTACCATTGGTGTCCACGGCGTCGTCAATCCCGTCACCATCGTCGTCAGTGTCTACAGTATCGTTAATTCCATCACCATCGTCGTCGGTGTCTATAGCGTCGTTAATTCCATCACCATCGGTGTCTACGGTGTTGTTAGTCCCGTTGCCATTTGTGGTGGTGTTAGTATCATCATCGTCATCATCTGTGGTGGTAGTAGTCGTGGTAGTAGTTTCAGTACCGGTATCTGGGCATATGAGACCAAAGAATATACACGAGGGTTCGTCACCTCCTGGGGCCTCCCCCGCTTCGGGGGGCTCAACGGGTGTAATATAAACAAGATCGCCCTTAGTATTATAGCCAGAGTACACAACCGCGCGATCACCAGTTTCTGTGACGAATGACCGCGAAACAAGGTGGCAATCCTCCAAAGGACACCCATCTGTGCCTCGCCCCACTTGTGGCGCATTCCATGCAACACCCTGGGGGCTCGTTGGAGCAGCTCCCGTACCTCCTCCCTCGCCAAACCCCCTTCCTTCATCACCACCTCCACCAGTATCGCCTCCGCCGCCAAAAAGGCCAGATATTGCATCACCTATATCATCAAGAAAATCTCCTAAACAATCAAAGAAACCTTGGCATCCACCGTCTTCGTTAGTGACTATGATGACTGGCTCATCTAAAAGTGGTGGTCCCTCCGGGTCAGGCGGCGCTCCTAACTCATCTAATTGCTCATCCACATCCCCAAGAGCGGCAAAAACGTTAAAACTACTTTGATTTTCAAAAGAGAAAACCTCTAAACGCTCTTCTGGAGAGGTGGGTGCAAAGAAAAAAAGAGTGAGCACAAAACCCCAAACAGCAACATGCCCCATGTAATGCATACCTCCATACTACAGGAAATAAGGAATGGGGAGAACGTGGTGTGTGGATAATTGGATAAAAAAGTCCGCCGATCCCGAGTTGGGCCGGCGGACACAGTCATTCATCTTTTGTTGTAACGTGTTAGCTTTCAGTCGAAAAAGCGGAGATCGCGAATCGTCGCTTCAATGTACGCCTTGAAGTCGAGCGGGACATCCCCGTCGGTCGCGCGATACTCAAACGTGAAGGCGAGGATCGCGTTTTTACCGACAAAAACGTGACACCAGTCATAGAAGCGACGAACGAATTGGCCGTCGCGCGATGTTGCCTCCCACACCGCGTCAACCGTAGCACAGTAAGCGATGTGGCCAGCAATTGGAAGCTCCTGCACCGAAGGCGCGACCAACACTGTGACTGGGCCTTGGCGGCCGTTGAGGTCGGCAAATGCTTTGCTGACAAAGTCGAGCGCGAAGCTTTTGACTGTTGCAGCAGGGACCTGCCCCGTAGCGACAAGCGGACGCACGGTAATCCAAACATCCTTGTTTTTGCCGCCCCCGAGACGGTAGACACCGTGGAAGTCGGGGGCACAGATCTCACCTATGTTGTACCAGTCCGTCTGCTTGGCCACCCGTCTCGCGCCTACCATGCAGGACTCGCCCCACTCACCGGGGAGATTGTCGAACTCGAAAAGCGGCACCACAACGCCTGCTTGGATGGACTCTTCCTCGCCGACTTTGTGGAGCTTGCCGTCGAGCTCGTTACGCTCGAAGGTCATGGGAACGATATTTCCTCGCGGCGGGGGGATATCGATACTTCCTGCGCATGCGGCGAGAAGCGCCGCAGCGAAAAGCGATAGAACGATTCTCATCAACGTGCTCCTTCATTCATTGCGGTTCTAGTTTGCATGCACCAGCACGCAACACCACGCCGCAGTTTCTAAGTCAATTATAGCATACTTTCTATGGAAAATCAAGGTATTTCTTTCAAAAGACGAAAAACACGCTGTTTCCAGTGTGTTTTTCGTACTTTCCTATTTATTAAATCTGCAATCCTTTGAACCAGGATTTTAGTTCCTCATGCAAATTGCAATGCGAGACCATTGTGTGTACCCAGAGATCCCCATATCATTGGAGACTTTAGTATATCCCCCGGGACAAGAGGGAGTGCAGTTGTTTTTGGTATCAGTACATTTTGCGATCCGAAAGTCCACATCACTTGGCGAAACTCTCGTAAGCCCGACTTGATCACCATCATCAAGGCCCGAGGGACGACTGCTAATCTCTGACCAACTTATACCATCCTTGATGTTCCCCGGAACGGTGGGGTCAGATTCAGACGTGAGACCAATCTGGTCACCGTCATCAAGTCCAGAAGGGCGTCCTGAGATCTCACCCCAACTGACGCCGTCTTTCACTGATGCGGTGACGGTCGGATCGGACTCTGAAGTCACACCTGTGTTGTCGACGTTATCAGAGAAACCACCGGGCATGCTCTGGATTTCGCTCCATGAGACACCATCCTTCACGCTTGAGGTTACGGTTGGATCTGTTTCAGAGCCAATGCCGCTTGATGGCCATGAGGTTCGACAATCGCTACCAATACAAAGGCCTGTCCCCTTCACATACCCAGCAGCTTCGATCTTCTGTGTTGAGCCAGAGGGCACAACACCGACACCAACCTTTCCTGTGATATAGGAGTCACCGAAGACGGTGAGTGCGTCTACCGAGAGACCCGCGTCCTTCACTTGGTCCACAGCACCTTCGTTAATGGGAGGAGCGGTGTTGTTGTTGGGGGGTGTCGCTGTCGGCTCTGACCATGCGGCATGGACGTAGGAGATACCGACGACCAAAATGAGGGCGAGTAGGAATCCTTTAGCGAAGTGGATGATGGTGTGGGACATAGTATTGAACTATTAGCTGTTAGCGATTAGAAATTAATTTTTAAAAACTTTAACGTTACGTAGAAAACTCAGATTTCTTCAAAGCCCGGCGTAAACACATTGACCTCCACGGGGATACTCACTGTTCGGACAAGCCCCCCAGCCGCCTCTCCTCGAACAGTAATGGTGTATATTCCTTCTGAAATTGGGTTATTGAGGGTGATGGTCAAGGACGAACCGGCATTGTATTCACTTGAGGAAAGTGTGGCATCACCAAATGTGTAGGTAGCACTTTCACCATCAAGTGAACTCGGCGATGCGGAGAGTGCTACGTCACCGCTAAACCCATAGAGTGCCGTCACCCTAATTCTCGTCGGGTTGGAGGTATCACTACCGGCACCCACAAAATTAAGGACTGGGTCATTGGTGTGGGTGAGTGCAAAATCCGGTGGAAGTACATTGATAACGACGCTTTTTGAATCACTTCCTGCAAGCCCTGTACACTCAATCGTATACGTGGTTGTCTGATCAACGGGGCCAACGACTTCAGACCCTGAGAGCGCTTTAGCGCCAAGCCAATCAGCCGTACCCACGGTACCCGTACACGCATTTGCGTTTGTGGAACTCCACGTCAATGTCGCAGTATCACCGGCGGGCACCGAAAGAGGATCGCCGCTCATAGTCACTGTGGGTGGATTTGCTGCCAAAGTAACACCCCCGTAGGTGACTGGGTTCCATTTCATCCAACCCACAACATCGTCACCCCATGCATATCCACTAAAGTTGCTACCGCTTAATGTTACTCCGTAATTTGACCCGGCAAGCCTGATCCATCCATCCCAGTCATCGTTTGAAACAGACCCCGCAAGCGCTTTTGCCCAACCAGAAACTACGCCGTTTGTGAGTGTTGCCTGACAAGAAGACGCTGGACAGCCTGTTGTATCGCTCCCGCGAAAACTAATCCACCCAATGGTAGGACTCCACGCATATCCTGAAAACTGACCGTTATTTGAATCCACGGTCACTCCATAGTTCACACCTGAACATGTGCCTGTCGTGGCGCAATTAAAACTAACCCACCCGACATTGGAGCTCCACGCCCACCCATTAAGCGGGATACTGCCCGATTGAGCGTTTGTAGTATCAGCACCCCCCAAAAAGGCGACTGCGCTGATTACTAAGAGGGCAAGGATAAAGAATGAGATTGTCTTGGGCATATGATAGAGGCAGTTCTAGTGCGTAGAGTCCTACTCTTGCGCAGTGCGCTCCTTGTCCCGCGCGATGCTTTCGAGGATTGCTTGCTTGTCAGCGCGCGTAAGACCGTTGTCCTGACTCCTCTCTGAAATCGCTTGAAGAACGTGAAGTTTCTCATCTTTGGTAAAGAGCGTGCCAGTCTCGATGGGAAGAGGGACACTATCACGGATGAGTGTATACCACGCGACAACAATGAGCACGACAAGAAGGATGAGCCAAGCAACTATGTTTCTTCGTCCATCTTCATTGAGTGCGAAGGGGTGCTGCATAAAGTTGGGGATTGGGATAGGGAATAACTATAGAGAAAAGGAGATATCATTATTATATCGCAGAACGAAATATACTTAAAAACAAATGTGTGCATAACCCAACCTGTTGACAAACTGGGTTGGTATCTGGTATACTTGAAAAATACTCTATGTCCGCCCAAAAGCGGACTCATTTAATAATCATTGTTTCATTTTTATGGCCATGCTTGACTTGAAGGCGTTAAACGTTGCTCTTGACCAACTCCAGGGAGAGCGCGGTATCCCACGAGAAAAGATTATTGCGGCAATCGAAGATGCCCTTGCCGCCGCATACAAAAAAGACTACGGAAAACGTGGGCAAGTTATTCGTGCCCGTTTTGATTCCGACACGGGTTCTATAGAATTTTCACAGGTGAAGACTGTTGTGGACGAAGAACAGGTGCGCATGCCTGAAGAAGGAGAAGAAGAGATTGATGTGTTTCCGCAGACACCAGAAAGGCGCGGACGAGTGCTTGATGAAACGAAGGTTGCGGGCGAGGGTGTGGAAGCAGAAGAAGAGACAAAAATTCGCTACAATCCAGAACAGCACCTTTTCCCCGAGGAAGCGCGCAGAATGAAGAAGGACGCGGAGATCGGAGATGAGATCATCTTCCCCCTTGAGAGCAAGGACGACTACGGCCGCATCGCCGCGCAAACTGCAAAACAAGTGATTATCCAACGCATCAGAGAAGCAGAGCGAACATCTGCATTTGAAGAATACGGCAAGCGACGCGGGGAGGTTGTGAACGGGACCGTGCAACGCATTGAGCGTGGGACCATCTTTGTTGACCTGGGAAGAACAACTGGTGTTTTGCCACGAGATGAGCAAATCCCGGGTGAGTACTTCCGCCAAGGAGACCGGATCCGCGCATATCTTTACGACATCGAGGAGGGGGCACGAGAGATTACTCTCCGCCTTTCGCGGTCGCACCCTCGCTTTCTCCACAAGCTAATGGAAATTGAAGTCCCCGAAATCGCAAACGGCGCAGTGGAGATTAAGGGTATCGTTCGCGAACCAGGGAGCCGTTCCAAGGTTGCTGTCGCCTCAAATGATGAACACATAGACCCAGTCGGTTCGTGTGTCGGACAACGAGGCGTCCGCATCACCGCCGTGATGAACGAGCTCGGAGGGGAAAAGATCGATATCATCGAGTGGGCGGCCCAAGAAGAACAGTTCATCGCACGCGCGCTTTCGCCGGCAGATGTCATTGATGTAACACTAAAAAGTGAGGAGCGTCGTGCAGAAATAATGGTCTCCCCGGACCAATACTCTCTTGCGATTGGCAAGGGCGGTCAAAACGCGAGACTGGCTGCACGTCTTACGGGCTGGAGAATTGATATTAAGGAGTCGACGGGTAAACAAGAACTCAAGACGGGGGATGTAACGGTGGATGCGGAGAAAACGAAGGAGGAGTCAAAAGCTAATGAGAAAAGTGAGTAAGGTCGGAATACTATATACCAGATACTAAATACTATATACTCATTGTATGAGCAATTTGTGGCATTCAATTGAACCAGGCACACCCGATAGTCTCAATGTCATCATTGAAATCCCGAAGCTTTCGCGCATTAAATACGAACTCGACAAAGAGACGGGGTTGATTAAGTTTGACCGCGTCCTCTACTCACCAATGCACTACCCCGCAAACTACGGCTTTGTGCCGAAAACATTGTGGGATGATGGCGATCCTCTTGATGTATTGGTAATGACGCACGAAGAGATTATTCCTGGTGCATTGGTTGAGGTGCGCCCGATAGGCGTGCTCCCCATGGTTGACGGCGGAGAAGACGACGCAAAAGTGTTGAGCGTACCAGCGAAAGACCCTCGTTTCAAAGAAACGGTTGATCTCAAAGACCTTGAGCAACACCTTCTTGCTGAAATCAAACATTTCTTTACTGTCTACAAGGATCTCCAGGGAAAAGAAGTGAAAGTAGGAGAGTGGCAAGACAAAACTGCCGCCAAGAAAGTGGTTGAAAGAGCAATTGCCCTCTATAAAGACAAGTTTCCTGCATAGAGAGAAAACGAAATAGCTACCAAATTCAATCCCCAGTCGCCTGAAACGACTGGGGATTGAATTTGGTAGAGCTCCGCGATACACTTATGCTATCCATTATTGGTAACCTATTTAACTAACTTAGTATCTATGCGACCAACACAAAGTATCATCGCGACCATGGCCCTCCTTGTGCTTCTCTCCCCACTTACAACTGAGGCACAAGAGCGTGGCACCGACAATGCAGCAATCGCCGCCCCAACAGAAACTCGAGAAGTAAGCGTTCGCGCCGAAGAACCAGTAGAGAAACGAGCATTTTCTCTTTTTAATCGAGTGGAGAAACCCAAGGCGGCCATTGATGCATCTCGTCAATCTGCCCAGATTGAAGGTGTTGAGGGGGTTAGGACAGAGGTGTCGGTCACGGCAGAAGAAAAACGTGCGATTCTTCTGCGTATGCAAAATGCCGCCGAAGAGAAGGCGGAGGAAACAAAAGCAAGGACAGAGCCAGTCCCAGTCCGCGCTATACCAGAGATCAAACGTGTAAACGCCGTAGAGACCAGGACCTCCGAGGTGCGCGGACCAACTCCCGTAATCCGCAGAGAAAACAAGACTGACGATGCTGCCGCCGAAACTGATCGCGTAGAAAAGCTCCGCAAAGAACAATCGGAACGAGAGAAACTCCAGAACGAACGTCGCATTGAACAAGAAAAGAAGCGAGCAGAACAAGAGGAAAAGCGTCTTGAACAAGAAAAGGAGCGTGCTGAAAAGCGTGAGCAATTACAAGAAGAACGCAGGACGGCAATTAAGGCATACTTTGAAAAAATGTTCCGCCGCTTGGACGCCGCTCTCGATCGCCTCACAATACTCGCCGACCGCGTCGAGTCTCGCGCAGAAAAACTCGCAGAGCGCGGTGTTGACGTAAGCGAGGCGCGAGAAAAACTTGGGGAAGCAAGGGATGCGATAGTAAAGGCAAGAACAATTCTGAAAACACTTCGAGAAGAAGTTCCCACTCTTGCAGAAGAGGGTTCTACCGCTCGCGAACTCTTTGGAGAACTGAAGAAAAGGATACAAGAGGAAGCCGTTGAGGCAATACAAATGGCGCACAAAGCATTGATAGAAGCCATTAGCGCCCTAAAGGCAGATGACAGAGTTGAGACAGAAGAAGAATAGGTTTTAATAACTAATCAACAATACTTTTCCATGGCAGAAGAAATGTATACTCCTCAAAGCGGTACCCCAACTCCTGTCCCGTCCTCGAGTGGAAGGCGGGGTGGAGTAGGGGCAACCATTGGCATCGTTATCGTCGTCCTTGTCCTCGTCCTTGGCGGCCTCTATTTCTGGGGAAAGAAGTTGGTGGAACAGGAATCCTTAACCCCTCCCCCAACTGAAGAAGCAATCCTCGGCGCAGTAGACCCAGTACAAGAAGCTCTTGAGAGTCAGGGTACGTCCGATGAGATAACCGCCATAGAAGCAGACTTGAGCGGAACTGAACTTGGTGGCCTAGACACAGAACTACAACAAATCGAAGCAGAGCTCGGAAATCTGTAATAGCGTCCCAAATCCAAAAGAAAACACTCGCCTAGGCGAGTGTTTTCTTTTAATTACCTTTCTAGTTTACTGCTTCACCGCTTCCTTGAGCGCCTTTGCTGGCTTAAACTTCGGAACGCGTGTTGCGGGAACATGTACCTGTGCTCCCGTCTTTGGGTTTCTTGCCATGCGAGCAGCGCGCTGCTTGGTAACAAAGATACCCAACCCTGCGATAGACACCTCTTCTCCCGCCTTAAGCGCGTTGACGATAGTGTCGATCACCGCATCAACTGCTCGCTCAGCGTCTGCCTTTGAGGTGCCGAGTACTTCGTGAACCTTTTCGACAAGTGTGTTTTTGTTTTTGTGCGCCATAACAAACATTTAGATTGATAAAAGCTTACCGCTTAATATGACCTGGCCCAATTATAGCCAGGAGGCCTAATAATAACAAGCATTTTGGTGTCCACACGGATATTTTGACACAAAAACAAGTATGTTGCAGATTATCTGGCAAATTCTATGACTTTTGTCTCGCGGATCACGGTTACCTTGATTTCACCGGGATATTTAAGCTCTTGTTCGATTTTTTTGGCGATTTCGCGGGCCATGTTGCGCGCCTCAAGATCGGAGACTTTATCGGGGTAGACGAAAATGCGAATCTCTCGTCCGGCTTGAATGGCAAAAGATCGCTCAATGCCTGGGAAGGTGTTTGCTATCGCTTCGAGGTCCTGGAGTCGCTTGAGATAATTTTCGACTGTATCACGGCGAGCACCGGGACGTCCGCCGGAAATGGCGTCGGCTACTTGAACAATGATTGATTCGAGTGTTTCGTATGGATACTCTTCATGGTGTGACTGCATCGCCTTGATGATTCGTTCATCAGCCCCGAACTTTTGGAGTATTCTCCTTCCAATCGCCACATGGGTTCCCTCGACCTCGTGGTCAACAGCCTTGCCGATATCGTGAAATAATGCACCCGCTCGTGCTATGGCGACATCTCCACCGAGTTCCTGGGCAAGCATTCCCGCAATATGCGCCATTTCAGTTGAGTGCTGAAGGACGTTTTGGCCATAACTCGTTCGGAAATAGAGACGTCCCAAAATGGCAATAAGCCGAGGGTCCATATTGTGAACACCACACTCATATGCCGCCTGCTCCCCCTTCTCCTTTACAATGCGGCCGATTTCTTCTCGAGCTTTTTGGACAATCTCTTCGATGCGCGCTGGCTGTATTCTACCGTCCAAGATTAAATTCTCGAGCGCAATACGAGCTATCTGACGACGAAGCGGGTCAAAGGAAGAGATGATGACCATCCCGGGGGTGTCGTCGACAATAAGCTCAACTCCCGCGGCACGTTCAAAAGCACGAATGTTTCGCCCCTCCTTTCCAATAATCTTGCCCTTTACTTCATCGTTTGGGATTGGGATGTTTGTTGTGAACACCTCGTTTGGAACAGCATTCCCGAGACGGTGTATCGCCGTTGCCAAAATCTCTTTTGCTCGCTTCTCAAACTGTTCCATGCCACCGATCTCGAGTTTTTGCATGCGAATGAGCAAATCCTCCTGGTGGTTCTTTTCCAAGACCCCAAGTAGTTCTTTCTTTGCCTCTTCAACCGAAAGGTTCGCTATTCGCCCGAGCTCCTTCTTCTTTGTCTCCTCAAGGGCTAATGCTTGCTCTCGGATGGCTTTTACCTCTTCAATTTTTGCTTTTATAGCTTCTGCTTCCTTGTCTATGTCCCCTTGTCGCTTGTCGAGAAAATCCTCCTTTTTTACAAGGCGTTCTTCTGTTTTTTTGAAGTCCGTAGTCTTCTCACGCTCCACCTTTTTCTGTTCTTCCATCAGCTGAAGCACTTTTCGCTCAGCTTCAGCTATCACTGTTTTTGCGTTCTCTTTGGCATCCAGCTCCATCTGCTTAACCCGAAGCTCGATTGAGCCTTGTTTGCCGAGCGACACAAGCCAGCGGAGGAAGTAGCCGACAAGAATGCCGGCGATCCCCGCACTACCTGCAATAAGCACAAATAATTTCAGACCCATACGAATGTGGTATGAGTGCTTTCAGAACTATGCATTCTCGAGCTTATGAGCGTCCTTCTCTCACGTAGGACTACAAAAACGGAAAGGCGCGCACGGGAGTGCGCGTATGCTTGGGGGCCACGAGTGCTCGCCCCGAAGAGGAAATGGTCTTTTGAAAAGCTATGAAGAAATTTCCCATGAGGAACCGTCAGGCAAGAGTTCGAAGCTGTTCTGTTTCAAGAGAAAACCGTTCTCTGAAAGCACTGACACGAAGCGGAAAGCCGTTCTTTGAGCAACTGCGAGGGCTTATCCGCCTTAATTTGTTGGTAAAAAGCTAAAGATATCGTTCATCCAAAGTCAATCAATCAGTATATTTTGAGCGTAGCACGCAGAAAATAATCTGTCCAATTTTGTTGGTTTTTTGTATTTTTCCTACAAGCAAAAGCCGCCTCATGTTTTGGGCGGCTCTATTTGAGCGATCTCTCCGACAGATGCCTCTTCTAAAAGGTGCCCCACGGCTCTCAACAACTTCTTTCTGTGCCACCGGGCAATTGGTAATTTTGGAAGTTCCTGTATCGGATAAAATCGAGCGGGTCCCCATACCGCACGTCCAAAACGGTCGAATTCTGGTTCAGGCCTTGGTTCTTCGCATGTCAGCATGGACCAAAACCAGTAATCACCGCCTTTTATGCGAAACCCAAGAAATCTTTCGTGAGAAAGAGCGATACCCGTTTCTTCACGAAGCTCGCGCGTTGCTGCGAACACCCGACTTTTTCTTTCCTGCTTGCCCCGGATATGCCCAGTTGGAACCGTAAGTCCTTGGTCTTGTTTCCTGTCATCGAGTTTTTCGCCCAAAAGAACTTCTAGGCCACCCGGACCGTTGCGTGCACAAAGAACAAACACTGCTGCCATTCGGTTATCCCCTTGTACTTGTCTACCGGAAGAACTATGTTTCTACTCTACAATAGAAAATTGTTAATGTCAAATTCTTAATGGCAAGCCCCCCGGTAAATAACTAAAAAATCCTCCGCTGGGAGGATTTTTTAGTTATTTTCTGTGATTCTTTGGTTTTAATATCTCATCAACGATGCCGTACTTCTTTGCTTCATCTGCGGTCATGAAGAAGTCGCGGTCAACGTCTTTTTCTATCCTCTCAAGTGGTTGACCCGTGTTTTCGGCAAGTATTTTGTTCAGGTTTTCTTTGACACTAAGGATGTGCTTCGCGGTGATGATGATGTCGGAGGCCTGTCCCTCGGCACCCCCAAGCGGTTGATGAATCATCACTTCCGCATTCGGCAAGATGTAGCGTTTGCCCTTTGCACCCGACGAAAGGATGACAGAGGCACCCGATGCGGCGATACCGATGCACATTGTGCCAACATCGGGCTTAATGTGCTTCATGGTGTCGTGAATGGCGAGCGTTGCAGTTACAGAACCACCGGGTGAGTTGATATAGAGACTAATATCTTTCTTTGGGTCTTCCGACTCAAGAAACAGAAGTTGGGCTATCACTAGATTTGCAACATGATCGTCAATGGGCCCGCCCAAAAAGACGATGCGCTCACGAAGGAGGCGCGAGTAAATGTCATAAGCACGCTCCCCAAACGGGGACTTTTCTATAACTGTGGGAATTAAGATACTCATATGTTTAAATAGTATACAGTATTTTCGGTCTTAGTAGTATTTGGGTTTTACAATGACTTGACTGTATCATAAAATGTGCTACTGTCAAGCAAGAAGGCGGAGGTGTCGCAATGTTTTTTACAGAAGTCCTTGGGGCGTTACAAATAATCGTACTCTTATTTTCACTCATTGCCGCGTGTATTCTCCTGATGTTTGTTGCGGCACTCATTCGCAGATACCACCACATACGAGAACAGGTACAATTGAGCGGCATGACTGACGAACTTTGGGATTACCTTATCAACGGACCAATAAAGTACGACGAAGCCGGGATTGTGCGTGATGGGAGCCCAGTATTCTCCATTACTATCGAAAGATTGGTCGCGGTCGCGCCTGTTTTCGCCCTACTTATTTGGTGGATGGCACGCGAATACGGCCACACACTGATTGCCAATTAGGCATCAGTGTTTTTTGTTGCATTGTCCTGGGAAGGCTCCTCGTTTTCGGGCGCACCCCCCAACAGCGTCTCAAAGAGTTTCTCGTTGATGAGAATATTCTCGACGTAGGAGCGAATGTTCTCCTCTGGCGCCCCTTGATAGTATTCACGAAGACGCGTTACCTCTTTCTCGATGTCGTCTTTCGCGGCGACAAGTTTCTCTGCCTCCGCAATTTTGGCGAGCACAAGTTGCGTTTTCACTCGCTTGAGTGCTTCCGCGTGCATTTCTTCTCTAATGTCCACCTCCCTCTTGCCCGCCTTTTTGAAGTATTCGTCTGGCTGCATTCCCGCGAGCGCAATATGGTCCTTGAACTGGGCGAGCATGCGGTCTTGTTCGTGCCCAATCAAAATTTCCGGGAGGGTTGCGCTCGTCTTTTCTAGAAGTTTCTCGACGAGTTTGGCGCGCTGTTTTTCCTTCTCGCGTCCACGCTTCTCTTCCTCAAGATTCTGGCGTATTTTGTTTTTGAAACCTTGAACGTTCTCAAACTTCCCCAATTTCTTCACCCAGTCATCCGTGAGTTCTGGAAGTTTCTTTTCCTCTTTTTTTATAGGCTTACCATCCGCGCCTAAAAGCATGGGACCATTTTCGCCCCCCTCGGCTTCGTCATGTGCGTGCGCGTCGTGCCGCGCAAAGTTCTCCTGTATCTGCTGAATAGCCTTTTCCACCTCCTCATCAGTCACGATGATTGCCTCTGTTGGCTCTTTGCGAATATCTTCTCCGAGTCGCTTGTAGTCGGGGAGAGCAACCTCTGGTACTACGGCAGTCTTTGCTTTAAAACCGAGAGGATTGCCAGTCGCGAGCTTTGTTATCGTAATCGACGGTTGACCAATCGCGTGTATATTCTTTTCGATAATAATCTTTGGGTACCACTCGTTAATGGTTCGCTCGGCCATCTCCTCTAAGATGGTCCCCTCTCCAACGTGCTTCAAGAGCACATCGTCCGGTACATGACCCTTTCTAAACCCAGAAATCTCGACGTGTAGACCAAGCGTTTTCAATGCTTTTGCCCGGTGCTTTTCAAATTCTTCTGTAGCAATCTCTACGGTGATTTCCACTTCAGAATTATCGAGTGGTTTGACCTCAACAGTTTGCATAGTTTTCGTAGTGTAGCGCGCTTTCCTTGACGACGCAAGAAAGGTATGACGACGCCTTGCCGCCCCACCAAAAATAGGGCGGGGCGGACTATTTTACACTTCTCTTGCTGGCATTATTTAATCAAACAAAATGTACCTTTTTGTACTGCCAGCTTGCAAAGACCCTCACTAGTACTCGTATCCCTATATATGCAAGTAGGAGGTAGAGCGTGGGAAATGTATAGAAATAGGCGACCGCAAGTAATCCGAGAGTGGTCACTATTTCAAAGACGTTATATCTTAACCACACATCGACATAGGACTTGTCATTCCCCGTAGGATGATATTCGCGCTTTGAACTAAGGAGCCAGAAAAAGTCGAGGACACGGAACAAGACGAAGGCGGCCAAAAAATGTACGAGTGTGAGTTGTGTTGTATATATGTAGAGGAAGAATGCGAACATGAGCCCGATGTTCAACAAAATATCGAGCTCTCTTTTGGGGGGGAATTTCCTAAGTTGCGGACTATAGTCAATCCAATGGTCGACGATATCAAAATACACGAATACGAATGCGATGTACTGCCACGGCTCCACGAGGTTGGGCCACCACTGGAAACCCAAACCGAGCACGAGCCCAATCATGACATCAAGGAATTTGAGACTAAAGTCTTTCACATCCTCATTATGTACTTAAATATCGTCCGGAACAACAAAGTGTTCGTTTGTCTTCACTTTTACAAATCGTATACCAATGTTTTTTGCGAACTCCTCGTCGGTTGTTCTGTCTCCGAACATGATCGAGTGCGTGAAATCGACCTCATGCTCTCGTAAAAAATCTTCCAAGCCGCCAATTTGCGGTTTTCGACAATCGCACCCTTCATCCGGTCCGTGTGGACAGACCATTTTGAACTCGAAAGTGATAGTATATTTCGCCAACTCCTCGTCAATTTTTTCCATAACTTTATCAAACATTTCTTTGGGATGTTTTGGTGTCCCGAGGAAAGTTTGGTTCGTTACCATAACGAGTTTGTATTCCTTATCCGCGAGTTTACGAATGCCCTCAATAGCACCCTCCATGAACTTAAACTCATCCATGGATTTCAATGGAAAAGTTTCTCGCGGATCGACACCCTCGGGACGCTCTGGTTCCCAAAGGAATGTTCCATCTCTGTCTAAAAAGGCGTATTTTTGCATTTGATGCGGGATGGGAGACGCTTCGCTATCTCACTCTTTGGAAACCTGCGGTTTTCCAACGGGCTTCGCCCTGCCTTCCTCTACGGGGAAACATGTGTTTCCCCGACCCCCTTCCCGTTCGATTCTCCCATTATACCCAATGAGATAAAATTTCGGTACCTAAAGGTACGAAAATTTCATTTAATGCGGGATGGGAGAATCGAACTCCCGACCTCAGTTTGGAAAACTGATGTTATACCATTTAACTAATCCCGCTTCCTTAGTCATACTATATATCACACATTTGAGGCGACATACAGCTAACACAAAACACCCCCGACCTCTGGTCGGGGGTGTTTTGTGTTAGGCGTTCTCTGCCTCCGTAGCTTCAGGAGCTTCAGTTTGTGCTCCTTCAGTTGCCACATCTCCTGCCTTCGTTACTTCGTCGTTGTAAATCATGGTAAATTGCTTGCGTTACAGTCCCTCGACGGCTTGGGACAAGCCAAGGGCGTAGCAAACGCTAGGCCCCAAACCAGCTGGTAAAAAGCAAACAACTTGGTATGTCCAAGCTGTAGTTGCATTTTACTCTATTTGATCACATTTGTCAATATTAGATTACTAAAAAATATTTCTGTCAATAAACAAAACCTCTTTATTTTTCAATGCTTGAATAGATTTTTCTCTTAATCCGTGGTATTGTGCTGGGTATAACTTTTCTGTCCCCGAGAAATAGCAGAAAACCCTTCTATGGAAACCTTTTTTCTTACCATTTTAAAGGGGCTTGCGACATTTGTGGCAACTATCGCCCTTTTTTTAGGTATTGGAGGCAATGCTACAACAGACCCGGTGGCTCATTTCCAACCGGTCTCTGTCGTGGGAACGGAGGTGCAAAGCGAAGCCGTGACCGAACAGGCCGCAAAAGAAACTCCTGTGAAAGAGAGTACGCCAAGCGAACCATCGGCTTCTGTTGTCTCGGCGGAGGTACTGCCACAACAAGAGTTAATCTCTCAGGCGCTTATCGACGAAGCCTTGAGTCGCATTCGTGCACCTAAACACGAAGTGCGCGTTTCGATTCCGGAGATTAACACCGATGCGCGCAGTGCTGTTGTGAATGTATTTTGCCTGTCGCAAAGCGGAGGATTATTTGAACCACTCTCGGGAAGTGGGGTCTTGATCGACCCGCGCGGCATCATCCTGACCAACGCCCATGTTGGGCAATATTTTCTGCTCCGTGATTACTTGGGTATTAAGGATTTCATTGACTGCATCATCCGCACGGGAAGCCCTGCGCACCCCACCTATCGCGCAGAGTTGGTCTATCTCTCACCCTCGTGGGTCGAGAGGAGTGCGCAAAAACTTTCCCAAGACGACAATAGAGGCACCGGAAAAGATGACTACGCCTTTCTCCGCATTACGGGGAGAATATTGGAAGAAGACGCACTTCCTTCATCTGTGCCCACACTCACTCCTGCCATAAAGAATGACGCGGATTTGAAGGGGCTCCCTGTTCTCGTCGCAAGCTACCCTGCAGGCTTCCTGGGTGGCACGACCATAAACCGCGATTTGTGGGGAATCTCTAGTGTCACAACAGTCTTGGGTGTATACACCTTTCGAGAAACAGAACCATATACCCCCGATATTTTTGGCATAGCAGGTACTGTTGGTGCCCAAGAGGGATCTTCGGGTGGCGCCGTTGTAAGCTTGGAAGATGGAACACTCGTGGGGCTCATCACTGCCCGCACAGAAGGAGAGACGACATCCGAACGCGAACTACGAGCAATAACACTGTTCCATATAGACGAGAGCCTGCAGGCAAGTATAGGGCTTACATTAAAAGCATTTCTCGAAAAAGACATGGTGGAAATACAGCATGTTTTTGACGAACACGACGCTCCACGACTAAAAAAACTCCTCGAGGACTCTCTTGGCGGCGATAGCAATTAAAGCCTTTGTTTGGGAGCCTAAAAATGATTGACAAACTGATTATTTTTTGGTATAATGGAACCAGTAAGCGTTGTTTGATTTTTGGTTAGGTTTTTGAGCCACATCAACCCAGAACGGAAGAATTGGAGAAATCATGTTCCGAATAGCTTGCGCCCTGGTGGTCGCCACAACGATCGCCGTACTTGTTCCGCGTCTCGAAGCCGAGGCGCAGAACGTTGATCCGC
This sequence comes from Parcubacteria group bacterium, assembly GCA_016204045.1. NCBI lineage: Bacteria > Parcubacteria group bacterium. The sequence goes on along the minus strand of JACQLQ010000001.1, from coordinate 120,017 downwards.
TCGTCGAGTACGCCGCGGAGATGACATTCATCCTGCGCGCGAGCGTACTCCACGCGCCCGGCCCCAGGGGTCCCTTTACCGACCCAGGACCATTCCGCTTGGAAATCTTCGAGAACGTCGAGGAGATCCCGGGGTACGACCCCGCAGCCGGACACGCCCTGGGGGTCTACAACGACACCACTTGGACAATCTACATCCGTAGTGGTCTCGACATCGTTGGGAATCCGTGCGCGCGCGCAGTATTCGTGCACGAACTGACACACCACGCGCAGATGCATGCCCTCACGCGCCTTGCCAAGGAAGAGGAAAGAAACCTCTCGTGGCTGAAGCGCGAAAACTGGAGTTTGATGGAGCATCAAGCGCGTCGAGTGCAGAGCCTGTGGCTTGGGGTTCCAGAGCTTCCGCCGATTGAGTTGGGCGCCGAGAGCAATCTGGACACCTGCCTCGAGTGGATCCGTGACCAGACGCCTGCGTGGCGACAGCGCGGCGTCGAACCCTAACCAGCACCCAACGAAAGGAGAAACCATGTTGGGGAACGTAGGAAGCCCTCCACCGTAAGCATTCAAGAGAGAATGCGGGTGGAGGGCTTTGTGTTTGTAGAGGTCGACAGCGAATACAGAAGCAGGCCTTTTCTCTTAGTGACCTCAAGAAATCCTTCGCGAATGAGCGCTGAGAGTTGTTTTTGTATACGAAGTTTCTCCCCTCCTACATATTTGATAATTGTATTCAAAGAAAGAGCCTCGGGTTTCCCAATAAGGGCCTTGAGTACCGCTCCACGAATCTCTCGGTCTGAACCTTTAAAACGAGATTGTTTCTTGTACGCTCGCGCGATCACATTCGGATTTCCATACATTTCTTTGATATGAGTGCCGTAGTCCATAAGCGCCCAATACCACTCACGCGGATTGTCCGCGGGAAGCGTTTGCTCTACCAATTTTAAAATATCTTTGTCGTCTACTTTTATTTTTTGTCGTGTACGATTCTCAAAAAAGTGGTGAATAAAAACTGTTCGTATGTTGGTCTCGATGAACGGGGTGGGTTCATTAAAAGCGAAAGCGCGAATGGACGCGGCTGTTGCACTGCCAATGCCGGGAAGGTTTTTGAGCGATTCAAAATCGCTCGGCAATCGCCCAGAATAGTCTTTTACAACTATGTTCGCGAGGCGATGAAGATTGACTGCTCGGCGATTGTAGCCGAGACCACTCCACTCCTGGAGTACCCGAGCAAGAGGGACTCGCGCAAGCGCACGAAACGAGGGAAACGCTTTGATAAACAAGGGGTACTTCGCAAGTCCCCGCTTCACCTGCGTCTGCTGAAGCATTATCTCCGAAACGACGATTCTGTAGGGGTGTACTGTGTGTCTCCAAGGGAGATCGCGCCCGTGTTTTTTGTAATACTGCCAGATTTTAGTTTGAAATCGCGCGATGTCTCGAGACGAAAGCTTATTCATAGATCAATATCTATCCCAACGGGAGCATGGTCAGAACCGAGGATGTTGGGCAAAATAAAAGCATCCTTTAATCGAGGTCGCAGATTACTGCTTATGAAAAAGTAGTCGATACGCCAACCGACATTTCTATCACGTGCGCGTGTCTTCATGTCCCAGTAGGAGTACGCACCTGCGTCGCGTGGGTGGAGAAGGCGAAAGGTGTCGAGATATCCATGGTTCACCACCCCGTCAATCCATGCGCGCTCTTCCGGGAGAAAGCCGGTATTCATCTCGTTCTCTTTGGGCCGAGCCAGGTCAATTGCCTCATGCGCAGTATTCACATCGCCACAGAAAATAATTTTGTACCCATCATTGCGTAAAGCTTCAATGTGCTCTAAAAATGCATCATAGAAGTCGAACTTATACGCCAGGCGTTCTGGTCCACCTCCACCATTTGGAAAGTACACGTTGAAAAGTACTGTTTTGCCGAAATACACAGCGAGCAGACGCCCTTCGGAATCAAAACGCTCAATCCCCATTCCGTATTCCACCTTATCCGGCTCTTTTTTTGTATATGTTGCAACACCGCTGTACCCCTTCTTAATTTTTGAAGAGGAAAAGTACGAAAAATAACCGGGCACATCCCTGACTTCGAGTGGTAGTTGTTCTACCTCTGCTTTTGTTTCCTGAAAACAAAAAATGTCCGGGGCCTCTTTCAAAAACGCGGGCCAGTAGCCGTTTCGATGCACCGAACGAAGACCATTAACGTTCCACGAAAGTAGTTTCATTGCAAAAATGTTTTTACTCAAATCTAACGGGGATTTCTAGAGCATCATCATGTTCCGGAAGTCCCGATGCGTTTGATTTTTTGAGGATGAGCGCACCTCGTTTGGAGAAATCGCCGACAAAAATCGGTTTTTCAAATACGATCGTGCCTTTATACGGCACGAACTCTTCGGTCATCCACTCCCCATCTGCTTGTGCGTATGACTCCGCAATTATTTTACCGTCCCAGTCTACAAGTACCAAAGGAAATGTCGCCTCAAAAAACCAAAAGCCTCGTGCCTCACCCTCTACAACAAGCGGGCTATTGATAATTATATTTGGCCGCGGCGCGGCAATACGAACCAGGTCTTGCTTTTCGAGTTCGTCTCCGATGTTTTCCACAAACGTCTCTCCGCCCGCGCGACATTGCCGAGGGTATGACTCCATAATAGGGTTTCCGGCTTTAGCGCATTCTTCAAAACTGGTTATCATCGTCTCTGTGGGAACTGATATCGAAACATGAAGGATTTCCCCTAACACCTGAATAAACCAGGCGCCAATGATGAGGAAAAGAATGATGAGAAAAAGTGTTGCGTTATATCCTTTCATTAGAAATATTGTAGCACGACAACTCTCCTACTTGACCAAAACACAACACACTGAAAGGTGTGGGGGCAAGTATTCTACACCCTTATCTTCTAGTTATAGTGTGGAGAGACAGATGTTTGAAAGAGGCACAGATGAAAAGGGAGCCACTCATTCTCTGGTTTAAGGACATGACGAGAGATTCTCTCAACCTTGCTGGTGGTAAGGGTGCAAATCTGGGAGAGTTGGTGTCAAAGGGTGTTGCCGTTCCAAATGGCTTCACAGTCACTACTGTGTTGTGGCGGTTCTTCATGGAGGAAGGAAACCTCGTAGCAACTATCAAGGAGCACTTGAGACATATCAACTTCGACGCAAATGACGGTTCTCTCGGTCAATACGCAAGCTACATTTGGCGAGACATTGCAAACACAGAAATGTCAGAGCGCTTGAAAAAGGCCGTACACCGGGCGTACCTTCTTTTGGATAGAGAATACAGCAGAGACCAAAACACCGATGTCGCCGTGCGATCTTCGGCAGTATGTGAAGACAGTAATGACTCTTCATTTGCCGGACAGCACGAGACATACTTGAACATTCGCGGTACAAAGAATGTGATTGAACACATTATCAAGTGTTTCGCGTCCCTCTTTACCGCACGTTCAATCGCGTATCGACACGAACGTGGCATTCCACTCTTCCCAGAAGATGGCATCGCCGTTGTCGTGCAAAAGATGGTTCGCTCCGACAAAGCGTCGTCCGGTGTTGCGTTCTCACACGAACCAGTGACCCAAGCACCCTTCCTCGTTTGTATCCAAGGAAGTTGGGGGCTCGGCGAAACTGTGGTTAAGGGTGAAGTCACTCCGGATACGTTTATGCTCTTGAAGCCGCCGACGAAGGGCGCGCGTCCCATACTTGCTCGCAAAGAGCTCGGCACCAAGACTGTCAAGCGTATTTATGGATATGGCGAGCATGGACCAGTCCGTCTTGTGGATACGACAAAAGAAGAGCGCGAGCATTTCTGCCTTTCTCAAGAAGAAATGATGTACCTCGCTGAACAAGTGATTCTCCTTGAGGAGCACTACGGCCGCCCCATTGATGTCGAGTGGGCAAAGTTTGGTGATGGCGAGAAGATTGGTGACGGCAAAATCTATATTGTCCAAACGCGTCCCGCGACAGCACTTCGAGATCCGTTTATTCAAATAACGACGCTGGTCAAGGTTGGCCAGTCTGCTCAAGTGCTTGCTATCGGTGCAGCAGCCTCCCCCGGAGCCGTCTGTGGTGTCCCGCAAGTCGTTGATTCTCCCGAAGACATTTCGCAGTTTAGCACTGGCAATATTCTTGTTGCGAAGATGACTGATCCAGATTGGCTTCCTGCTATGCGGAGAGCCAAGGCAGTGGTCACTGACGAAGGCGGCAAAACCTCGCACGCGGCAATTGTTGCTCGCGAACTTGGTATTCCGTGTATTGTTGGCGCAAAGCATGCGACCGAGGTCCTTCAAGGCAAGAGCGATGTCACTGTTGACGCAAATCAGAATGAGCGCGGCGAGGGTACTATTTTCAAAGGAACATTGATCCTTGAGACCAAGACTACCGATCTCCGTCCTGCCCTTGAGGCAAAGAAGCAAACTCGCACGAAAGTGATGTTCATCATGGCGGATCCGGCAAGCGCCGAACGATTCTATGCGTACCCCAATGATGGCATTGGTCTGGTACGGCTCGAGTTTGTCATGGAGAACCTGATTCGGCTTCATCCTTCACTCGCCACACAAGACCTTCAACTTCTTCCGCTTGCAGACGAGGAGCGCAAGAGAGTTGCGCAGCTTACGGCGGGATACGATACACTCCGCGAATATGTGGTGGGCACACTAACCCAAGGCATTGCCCTACTCGCTGGAGCAATGTATCCGAACCCGATTATTGTCCGTTTCTCCGATTTCAAGACGAACGAGTACCGCCGCCTTTTGGGTGGACACCTCTTCGAGCCGCATGAGGAAAACCCTATGCTGGGTTGGCGAGGTGCATCACGGTACGCAGATGAGCGCTATCGCAAAGCGTTCGCACTTGAATGTGAGGCAATCAAACGTGTTCGCGATGAATACGGCTTCACAAATGTAAAGGTGATGGTCCCCTTCTGCCGAACGCCCGATGAAGGCGAGCGCGTCATCAGGGAAATGGAGAAGTCCGGTCTCGTGCGCGGAGAAAATAATCTTGAGGTGTATATGATGGTCGAAATTCCGACTAATGTCATTGATCTTGAATCATTTGCTCCTCACTTTGACGGCTTCTCTATTGGATCAAATGATCTGACACAATTGACTGTTGGCATTGATCGTGACTCCGGCGCGCTTGCCCACATTGCGGATGAGCGCAACCCAAGCGTCAAGAAGTTAATGAAAATGGCAATTGAGAAAGCACACGCCCTCGGCAAGCCGATCGGCATTTGTGGCCAAGCCCCTTCAAACCATCCCGACTACGCAGCGTTCCTTGTCGATTGTGGCATCGACTCTATTTCGGTCATGCCCGATGCTGTGCCGCAGACAATCCAAAACGTTCTTGCAGCAGAGCAAGGAGAAAAAGCTTAAGTCGCCATATTTATTTCGTAACTCCGTGTCTCATGACGCGGGGTTTTTGTTGACACACTATTGGCGCGGGCTATACTACGCGAAGAATGTAGCGATGGAATTGTCATGAAACGCGGCGCCTTCTTGTATGCTCTTCTTTTGTTTTTTATCTGGCCGCTTGAAGCATTTGCCCAATGCGTCGTCCCGCAGCGGCTTGAGTACGTGTCTGACTCTTTCCTCGGGCACACAATCGAGGGAGCATTTATTTTTGAGGGGACCGCAGCGGGTGTTTCTGGCGCGCGGCTCAAGCTAGAAGTAAGTGGACCCTTGAAGAATGCCACATACGAATACACCTCAGAAATGTTTCTTGCTCCGGACAACACCTTTAGAAGCAGGCTCTTTCGCATACGAACAACGCGTAGCGACGACAAAACCGAGGTTAAAGAATATATTCCGCGGAGTGGTGAAGGTGATCCTCTCACCGTAGCGCTGAACATGATGACTGGACGATACGGTCCGATGAACCCCGGAGGAGAGCGCAGTATCCCTGTTGTGCAACTGCGTGATCGCGATGCCTCAAGCCGTGAAGTGAGAATGCAAATGGGAACAGCGGATGATGCCCTCTGGTACCGCGCAAAGGACAACCCTGGAGCGCGAGATTCGGTATTCCTGGTCACATTGCCCTCTGGTCTTTACGGAAACATTGTGCGAGAGATGCGCATGTGGCTCAATTCATGTGGCATTCCCACTGTTGCAGTCATTGAATTCGTGACGCTTCGTCTTAAGCAGTAGAGAATCCCCCGGATAATTCTGGGGGATTTTGATATTTAGTAAAACAAAAAACCCCACCAGTTGGCAGAGTTTTTTGTTTTTTGCTTAACGTCTCTAAAATACCCTTATTTCATGTGGGCTGACACAAGCTTTGTCATCTCAAACATCGTAACTTCGCTCTTGCCCCCGAACACAGCCTTGAGTTTTTCGTCGGCCAAAATATTGCGTTTGTTCTTAGGGTTCTGTAGGTCATGCTTCTTAATGTAGACCCATATTTGCTTAACAACTTCTGAACGCGGCATTGGACCCTTGCCCACAACGGCCTCGAGGTCAGCAGATAAGTTCAATGGTTTTGTTAGGGCTGCATTCGCCATAAAAAAGATTTTGGGGTTAGTTTATAGGCACTTTTTATGTACTTCCGTAGTATACCCCTCCTAAGAGATTGCCACAAGCGTCCTGTGGATTACTCCCGATTGGGCTCTTTATCATAACAAAAAGGACGTCCGAAGACGACCTTTGGCTTTTTTATGTTGAATTGTTACGCTCGTCTTCGTCTTGTCGGACGCTTTTTCTTTGTCTCCGAATCCTTCGGCAGAGCGCGAATCCTCCCGACAAACTTCTGTTCAATCCGTACGCCGTCTTTCTGTTTCGGAAAAGTCCCATCCTTAAGGGGCCGCGTTACCCGGAGTGTTATGAACCAATTCCCACGAGCGTCTCGGCTCAAACTACTACCAACACGTTTCTCGCGAAGATCTTTTTTCATAGAATTCAAAACTGCACGAGCCTGTTCTTGCGTAGCCATGACATCCCCTACGAGATGTTTCTACCAAAGACCATACACGAAGTATTATCAACGCGCAATCTTGTAGAAGACAGCGCGGTATCGTTCATTGTAAAACCGTGGATTTTTTGGTATTCTTTTTGCGAAACAGGGCGATTAGCTCAGCTGGTTAGAGCGCTGCATTCACATTGCAGAGGTCGGAGGTTCGAATCCTCCATCGCCCATCGGGGTGTAGTATAGTGGTAGTACGCGGGGTTCGGGACTCCGTAGCGGCAGTTCGATTCTGCCCACCCCGATTATAAAAATGACGAAACAAACTTTTTTGTTTGTGTAGTATATTTTTAGAGGGTGGGCAGAACCGAACACGAAAGGGGTCGGGAAAACTGTAGTTTTCCCGTGGAGGAAGGCAGCCCCGAGCCCGTCGAGGGGCGGAGTAGAAATGAAAAGCAAACTGCTTTGCTTTTCATCCGATTCGCAAAGCGAAATTGCCGTTGCCAGCGTATGCTGGCAGGCAATAGGGACGTGGGTTTCCAAAGAGTGAGATAGCGAAGCGTCTGCCCACCCCGATTAGAGGTAGGGGGGCTCATAGTAAAGTGGTATTACGCGGCATTCGCATTGCCGAGGCCCGGGTTCGATTCCCGGTGAGTCCACATAACAATACTTTCCCATTTCCGGCTAGGTGACTCGGGAATCGAGTTACGGGTTATACTTATAGTTATCTCTATGCCGAACCCCATACCCATGGAAGTGGCCTCCTCCCTTGCCCGCGCAGCTGGTGAGGTTATTCGCAAAAACTTTTCGAGTAACATGGCGAAGGAGTGGAAGGACGAGCGCTCCCCCGTCACTGCGACCGATCTCCTCGTGAACGAGATGGTTCTGAAGAAACTCCGAAGCTGCTACCCGACCTGTAGCATACTTTCAGAGGAAGGTAATGACTGTCTAGAGAATAGCGACAATGTTTGGATCTGCGACCCTGTGGACGGAACGCACAACTTTGCGCACGGCATACCCACGGCAACGTTTGCGCTTGCGCTCATCCAAAATGGTGAACCTGTGCTCGGTATTATCTACGACCCATTCCTTGATCGAATGTGGAGCGCAGAAAAAGGAAAGGGAGCATACGTGAATGGTAAGCGCATTACTGTCTCGAAGCACGCTTCACTTAAAAGCGCTCTTATCGGCATGGGCAAGATGAAGAAAGTGTTTAATTTCTTCCCCGCCATGGAAGAGGGCTATGACAAGGGTATTTCCTTCATCACTGGTCTCTCTACCCACTACATGGCCGGTTTGGTTGCTCAAGGCGAGTTTGCCGCCTCTTTCTTCGGCGGCAGACCCCCACACGACATGGCGGCCTCGGCAATCATCGTCCGGGAAGCTGGTGGTGTGGTTACTGACCTACACGGAAACGTTCCCAAGCGGTATGATACAGAGATGGACGGGCAGCTCTGTTCTAATGGCATACTCCATGAAGAGTTGCTCTCACTTATACAAAGCGGGAAAATTTCTTAATACATTTGCTAGTTTATAAACAAAAGAAAGAATCTATGAACCAAGACGTGTTGCAAAGGGTTGCGAAACAAATGGTCGCACCTGGAAAAGGGATTATTGCGGCAGACGAAAGTGCCTCAACCTCGAAAAAGCGATTTGATGCGGTAGGAATTCCCTCAACAGAAGAAAACCGTAGACGTTATAGGGAAATCATCATCACGGCCGACGGTCTCGAAGAGTACGTGAGCGGTATCATTCTTTTTGATGAAACTATTCGCCAAAGAACTTCCGATGGCAGACCCTTTGCCAAAGTTCTTGTCGATAAAGGTATCCTCCCTGGTATCAAGGTTGATGCTGGACTAAAAGAGTTAGCACTACATCCAGGCGAAAAAATTACAGAAGGATTAGACGGGTTGCGCGAGCGACTTGCAGAATACAAGACCCTCGGTGCGACATTCGCAAAATGGCGTGCTGTGATTACCATAGGAAGCAGTATCCCAACCGACGCGTGTATCCACGCCCATGCCCACGCAATGGCACGCTACGCAGCGCTCTGCCAGGAAGTGGACATCGTCCCCATCGTTGAGCCAGAAGTTTTGATCGACGGAGATCATTCTATTGAAACATGCTACGAGGTAACGGTGAAAACACAAAAAAAGCTTTTCGAAGAGCTCGCGGGACAAGATGTCTTTTTGCCTGGTGTTATCTTGAAGGCAAGTATGGTTATTGCTGGTAAAGAAGCAGCACGACAGTCAACTCCTGAAGAGGTGGCGCGAGAGACCGTGCGCGCCCTAAAGGAGGCAGTACCAAGCGAACTTGCGGGTGTCGTCTTCCTTTCTGGGGGTCAAGGTGACGAACAGGCAACAGAGAACTTGAACGAAATGAACCGTTCGACTGCGCTCACGGCAGACAAATTACCGTGGCCGCTTTCATTCTCATATTCCCGCGCCATCCAAAACCCCGTGCTTAAAATCTGGGCTCAAAATCCTGACAAAAACAGCGCAAAAGCCGTAGAAGCACTTCTCTTCCGCTCCAAGATGAACGCCTTGGCCACCAAGGGCGAGTATTCGAGCGACATGGAAAAAGAGCGGCCATATTAGACCTTATGTAAGTGCCAACAAAAAGCCCGACTAGTGTCGGGTTTGTTTGTTGTGAGTAACCAAAGTTTCTCAAGATTTTCTTGTGATCTCCGCTTCCCTCCGCGCACAGGAAGCGCATTGGGACAACTGCTCTACTGAAAGTTCCGTAGCGTGCACCCTCTGAATGATCTCGTCTGTTGGTTTAGCCCACTCAGGGTTCGTCTCCCGCCACTCGACGAGCGCAGTAGCCTCGGCATCCTTAGCCGAGTCGGCGAGGATAACAGAGGTGCGTACATCAAAACGAGCATTCTCACCTTCGTTATCTACGACACAAAGTACCGCGGCAAGAAAAACGGCCATGATTGGTCTCCGTCAGTTGTCCATCAAGTTTCTGTTATTAGTATAACAGACTCATTCTGTCGCGTCCGTCCCTTTCCCTACCCACGATGCAACACGTGCTTGTTGGCATCTTTCGCCCCAAAGTGTTTCATCGTAAACTCTGCGGCCCGATTGGTGTCGAACTCTGCACACGAGAAAATGTTGATATACGCCCTTCCCCAGAGCTCGGAGAAGTGTCCAGTGATTGAGCTCGTCTCGATAAGTTGCACCAATGAGTATCCGGCTGTGAAGTCCTTACCGAGTCCAAACCGCTCAACAAATGGCTCGCCAAATGGCTTCATCTCAATAACGCGGCAAAGTTCTTTTGCGTACGCAGTGATATGCTCTTTTGAGCTAATGGCATCCTTATCACAATCAATAAGGTCGAGGATGAGCTCTACGCCAAACTCTTTTTCATTGTTTGTCTTTTTTTGTTCCATGTTGTTTGTATTGGCTCCACAACACAACGAATCCTTGTCTTGTAAGCGCTTATGCGTGCCGGCCGAAAAATCTCTTTGTAAAGCTTGATGAGTTCTTCCGCCTTTTCTCCGTTGTTACGAGAGAAATCGCAATAATGAAGCGTTATTTCCGCCGCCCCCTTCTCGGGCCATGTGTGTATGGCAACGTGTGATTCTCCGATAATAGCGAGAAAGCTATACCCTTCGCCAAATCCCTTAAACTTGTGAAATACCGACTCGATAAACGTAAACCCCGACTCTTGTATGCACCGTTCGAGTTTTTGACGAATAGTGCTCTGGACCAGCGCGTCGATATTTTCGCAATTGAAAAAATCAAACGCCTGATCAACGCTCCCCGACTGTTTCATCTCAGATGAAGACCTTGAGACATTTCTCCTTGCGTCGAAATGTGGTGGGGTGAAAGAGCCCATTTCGAAAATCTTTTCCAAAAACAGAATTCGAAATGAACCCTCATTAATGGATAATACCAATGTGCTGTCTCTTGCCCCGTAGCAATTCCGTCTCCGCTATTTGGCAGAGGCGAAAGCCGGAGTAGCTCGGTAGGGAGAACAAATTAACCCCTAAAAAGGGTGTTGAAATAAACTATAGCATACTCTGCAAAAATGCAAATACTGTGAATAACTCCGCGCGTGTTCAGGAGGCAACAAAAAACGGCCGGGGGGAACCCGACCGTAACTTAAAATTAGATTTGATCAAGCGCCTGGGCGAAGTCTTCCGTAATTTCTCTGATGACATCTTCGGGCACGCCGAGGCCGACAGAGTACCGAACCATTTCTGGAGCGATGTTTACACTAGCCAACTGCTCGGGGGTAAGCTTACCGTGCGTGGTTGAAGCCGGATGGATCACGAGTGACTCGCTGTGTCCCAAGTGTGGTGCGAGATAGGGCACCTTGAGCAGTTCGACAAGCTTTTGGGCTGACTCGAAACTCTTGACTCTAAACGAGAAGAGTCCGCCAGCACCATCTGGCATTTGCCGCAGAGCAATGTCATAGCTCCGACTCGACGGTAGAAGTGGATAATACACTTCTCTGATTTTTGGATGCTTGTTGAGGAACGTGGCAACACCGAGGGCGATGCGCGAGAAGTCGAGCATGTCACGCCGTAGCGTTTTTCTGCTATTGAGCGATGTCCACGCCGACATCGGGTGGGCAATGAGGCCGTTTGAGACGTCAAAATCATTGAGCAGACTTTCGAATCGAGCCACAAAAGCGGCGCTCGCAATGAGTGCCCCGCCCAGTCCTGTGGATTGGCGGTTGATTGCTTTGGTTGTTGAGTGCAGGACAACATCCGCTCCGAGTTCAAGCGGCCTCTGCAGGGCAACACCCAGGGTATTATCTACCACAAGCGGAACTCCATACCGACTCGTGACTTCGGCAATTGCCCTAATGTCAAAAACGTCAATTGTCGGGTTACACGGGGTCTCAAGAAGTGCAAATGCCGCAGGAGTTGCTGCAAGAGCACTATCCCATGCTTCAAGTGAGAAGGGGTTGTTTAGGAAGACGATGTCATAGCCGTGCTCATCGGCCCACAACTTGAGTTGGTGATACGCTCCGCCGTAAATGTAGGAGGAGGTAACAATGCGCTTCTTGCCTCCCGCGCTCTTGGCCGTCAAACCGAAAACGAGAAGCGTCAAAGCAGAAAGCCCGGAGCTGGTAGCCCAAACATTGGCCTGTGGAACTCCCTCGATCTCCCCCAAGAAACGCTCGAACTCTGTGACAGTCGGATTACCCATGCGACCATAGGCATATCCATGCCCAAGTGTTTCAAAGGCCTCGCGAGCACTTGCGAGAGATGCGTGAGCATACGTCACGCCCAAGTGAATGGGCGGCACAATAGAGCCATGTGCGTCAACAGGTTTGCGTGCCATGGTTACTCCCGTGGTTGCGTCTGAACAGACCATACTACTCAAAACAGAAAAAGTCAAACCACGAAGTACTACATACCAAATACCAAATACGATATACTGAAGACATGCCCATCTTCGACCACATTCGTGATCGATCACTCGCACACATTGTGCGCTTTAGCGGACACCCCCAGCACTTCGAGGAGTCCGTCGCCGACCATTCCTTCTTCGTCGCCTACATCGCCTCTCTGCTTTGTCTTCTCCTCGAAAAAAACGGTAAAAGAGTAAACCGAGAAAAGGTAACTTCCATGGCGCTCATTCACGACATGGAGGAACGTTTCTCCGGCGACATCTTAAGCCCCTTCAAACATCATTCAAAAGAAGTTAACCTTGCCATTCGCAAAGTAAACAAAGTTCTGGTGCACGGTATTTGGAGCGATCTTCCAAAAGAACTCCAGGAGTACTACATTGCGCTCTGGAATGAAGAGAGCGAGCAAAAGTCAATCGAGGCACAGATTGTGAAAGCCGCTGACCGCTTGTCCCTCCTCGCCAAGTGCAACGAAGAGGTGAAGGCGGGTAACGAATACTTCCGTCCCATTTACGACCGCGAGTATGAAAAGCTTAAGGGCGACACACGACAATGGTGGGTCCTTATCAAAGACGAGGTGATTGAGTAACAAAAACACTTAGCAATGCTAAGTGTTTTTGTTACTTTGAAATCGGGCCGGGGAGAATCGAACTCCCACTATATGCACCCCATGCATACGTACTACCACTATACTACGGCCCGCTCACCTGATTAATTCCAATGACGAGGCGCCGAGAATCGAACTCGGACTACATAAACTTCTTGAGGAAATTTCCGCAGAAGCGCTTTGGCGCTTCTGGTCAATCCCCCAGTCGGGGCGCCGAGAATCGAACTCGGACTACATGCTCCCAAAGCATGTGTACTACCACTATACTACGCCCCGACTAGAGGCTTGACCCCAAAGCATGTGTACCTCTGCTTATTTACGCTTAACTATACACTAAAGCCTTGCGATTTAATAGCTGTTATTCTAAAGGACATCATAAAGGACAAATGTCCTTTATGATTTTAGAGCGCAAAATCCTCATGAAATCTAATTTTCGCCAACCTCTTGTCTGTATCGAGAAAAGCAGCAATGACACTAAACTTCCATTTTATTTCTCCGCCATTTTCACGTGAAACTGAACTTTTGCTAGCAAGATATGTTTCGATTGCTCGTTTGAGACGTTGTTGTTTGTTTTTATGAATAGCATCCTCAGGCTGAAACCAATTCGATGTTTCACGTGAAATATCTACAGACTCTTCTCTGGATATTTCACGTGAAACAGCTTTAACTTCAATAAAATAAAGGACTCCCCTCTTTCTCGCTATGATATCGATCTCTCCCCAAGGTTTTCTATAATTCCGCTCTACGATTTCAAAACCGTTGTCCTCAAGATATCTTGCCGCAATGTCTTCTCCAAGTTTTCCTGTTTCATTATGAGTACCCATAACAAAACCTATCTTAACAAAAAAACCGCCTTACTTAAAAGCGGATGTGGCAGGAATTATTCACTCTTCTTTCTCTTAAAGATCGCACACTTGAGCATATTAACGCTTCCAATGGCGGCGAGCTCCCATCCATCATTTCCATGAGTATTGAAATAATCGTTTGAGAGCTGTGATTCTTCATTAAATCGGACAACCTTATACTCCCACTTAGGCATCATTGTTCCTTTCGAGAGTTTCTTTAATAATTTTAGCAAGAAATAGTTTTCAAAACTAGATCTCATCTACGACTTTTCACATGAAACACTCAGGATTCTTGGCAGATTACTAAATAGTGTTTGTTTCGTGTGAAAACATCCTCATTTTTCTATTTATTCTCTTGATGTTTTTGGGTTAATTTTATTTTATGGATATGTATTTACCTTACCATATTTTTTATCATTGTCTGTTTCACGGTTTCACAAAATATTTTAGAGGATTATTATGGTATAAAAGTCTAAAATTACTTGATAAATAAGCTGATTTTAAACATTTGATGCATAAATAAAGACAAGAAAAGGACGTCCTTTATACACAAATCCACAGTTTTATCCACAGTTTGTCTTTAAAAAACCTTTAAAAACAGAGAAATGTGGCTTGGGTTTTATTAAGTCTTTTTTGTATAGATGTAACACAAAAAGCCACGAGTAATCGTGGCTTTTTGTTTTTGTTATTTGTTTTGGTGCGGGCAGGGGTAATCGAAACCCCGTCTTATCCTTGGCAAGGATACGTTCTGCCACTAAACCATGCCCGCTTATAAACAAACCAGACAGCTTTTCCTTTCCGAAAAGTATACATCTTTTCCTCGATGCCTTCAACAAAAAAGCCGGGATTCTTCATCCACGGCCGTACGATCGAACAACTAAGGAACAAAACTTTTGGTTAGTGGGGGACTTCTGTTGCCAGGCGTCCCCCGTGCCCCGCTTACCGCTTATGCAGCGGCAGCGAACGCCCGATGGTTATCGTTGGCGTTTGGTTTTGGCAGAATCCTGCTCCTTGAGCGAACTCTTAGAGCTGTGCTGGCCTTCAACGTGTGTCGATCCTATTTCGCCCCCAAAGACCCTAGCTAGATAAAGCGACCTGCCTCTGTCTTGCGACGGAGTCCGTCACCAGCCGTAGCTGTCTAGCCATACCCCGCGATCAGTGCGAGATACACACGACGTCGTCAGCACTAGGCGTGACTATTCGTGAGGGGCGATTGGTGGAGGCGCCGGGTACTGCCCCCGGGTCCACAACGTCTATCTCCAGCACGGACGCTACCAAAGGACACCATAGCACAAACAGGCAGATAACGCAAGGTTTTCCTTTGGCCTACGGATAGTGGTACCCTCTAAAGTAGAGAAATATGTTAAAAAAATGCCAAAACTAGCGGTTCTTGTTTCAGGCGCCGGTACCAATTTTGAGGCAATACTCAAATACCCGCTTCCTGTTGCGTTCGTAATTGCCGATAGGGAATGTCGAGCGCTCGACATGGCAATTGACGCCCGACTACCCCACCTACTTCTTAAGAGGGTTTTCGGTAAAAACTTTGACCGAGAGAAGTTTACAATCGACATACTGGGTGCGTTGGAGAGTTCCGAAATAGATGCGGTGGCAATGGCGGGGTTCATGACTGTTTTGAGTCCGGTTATTTTTACCCGCTACCACGGACGCATTTTAAACACCCACCCTTCGCTCTTGCCGAACTTCAAGGGTGGGCACGCCGTGGAGGATGCTCTCCGCGCTGGCGCTAAGGTAACCGGATGCACGATACACATAGCGACCGCCGAACTGGATGAGGGGCCCATTATCGCACAGCAAGAGGTTCTCATACTAGACGGGGACACAGATGAAACCCTGCATGCGCGCATCAAAAATGTGGAACATGAACTCTACCCAAAAACAATAGACGCTTTTTTGCGAAGACTTCCTAACCGTTTATCTAATCTTTGATAACGGTTTTTTAATCGCAAAAAAAACCGCCTTGGGGGCAGTTGCTTAGTTAATTATGTTTTTTACTTTTGGGCACGTTCTCCAACAGCGAGTATTGCTTCGACAAGCGGGGGAGGAAGGCGGAGTGATCTCCCGCCACACTCGATACTATCCTGAAGCTTCTCCTTAATCTCCTTGACGTCGCGCCCTTCAAAACTAAAATCTGTTACGACATCGGTTACAACGCGCTCTTCGCTTCCTAGTGGATATCGGTCAGATACCACATAACAACGCACGAAGACAGCGCTATTAACAAAGAGGAAAAACCACCAAACCCCTTCAGGAAATGCCAACGTCGTTTCAATAGCTGAAATCGGCCTTAGACGATCGACGTTAAACTCTGCGCCCTTTTCATCAAAGATACACCAACCCCTAAGGTGCCCTTTCCTGATGCACTCTGCGGGCTTTTGGACAAGTTCCCCGCGAGCATGCCTGAGCAGGATGTCCATGGCCTGGCTCCCAAAATACTCTACCCGTAGTATAGCGGGCGGGGGAATAAGGTCAATCAAAATTAAAACCCCGCACGTATGGTGCGGGGGGTTCATCTTCTTATCGTTTACGGTTATCTTTTTCCCACTTTTCGGCCTTGAGACCGATGTCGTCGCGGTACATGACAAGATTGCTGTCGAGGGCGCCGAAGGTAATGCGGGGGATTGCTTCATACACACGCTCGCGCGCCTCACGAAACGTGTCTGCAACGGCGGTGACTGAAAGCACGCGCCCGCCAGCAACCACAGGATCCCCATTGCTGTCTCGGGCCGTTCCGCCGTGAAATACTTTAACTCTTGGGATGGTTTCTGCTCGTTCAATGCCTCGAATCAGTGCGCCCTGAACTGCAGACACATCACCGGGATATCCTCGCGCCGCAAGAGTCACACAGACGACGCGTCCACTATGCCAGTAGGGACCCATCATATGTGGGTTGTATGTACCCCTTGCACATGAGTCGAGCACCAACAGTGGATTTCCAAAGCTTGAAATCTTCCAAAGTCGCATGATGGCCTGCGCCTCCGGGTTACCAAAGCGCGCATTCCACTCAAGCAACTTGGGGCCCTGGTCGGGTGTCACCATAAGACCTGGATAGAGACAGCCATTGAGTTCGTTGGGATCAATTTTGAGAACGTCACGACAATAGCGGAGCACGCGCCTCACAAATAGTTCTTCGTAAAGATCTATTTCCTTGCGTCCAACCCACGGTACGGGGCCATAGGCACCCATGCCACCAGTGTTAGGTGCATTGGGCTCTTTTGAAGCACGCTTTTCATCTGCTGTTGCAACAAGTGTACTGAAACTGCCACGACTCACCAGAGCATGAAGTGAGAGCTCGTCTCCAAAAAACCTCTCCTCAACAATAAACTGATTACCCGAGCATCCCTTTTTACCCAACTGCTCAATAGCCACCACCGTTTCATTCAGTGACACGGGAAGTAGGACACCCTTGCCTCCCTCAAGACCATCTGCCTTAAGAACAACTGGGATATTAACGCCGAGGCCCTCCACATACGCAATGGCGTCTCTCCACTCACTACAGATAAAGTTTTTGTACGGGGCCGTTGGGACCCATGCCTTATTTGCTATCCCTTTTGCAAAATCCTTTGAAGACTCGAGCCGAGCCATTCTTGCCGAAAAACCAAAGACGGGGACACCCATTTTGCGAATCATATCTGCCAAGCCTTCTGCAAGCGGCCCCTCTGGGCCAATAACGACGAGGCCAATGTTCTTCTCCTCGATTCCGTTTTGAATCGTAATCCATTGCTCTAGAAGAGGGCGTTTCGGATCCCACCAGGAAACATTCTTGCCGATATCTGCAGTGCCGGCATTGCCGGGAGCAAAGAAGAGTTTCCCAACACCAGGGGACTGTGCAATGCCCCATCCAAGCGCATGTTCGCGCGCTCCACCGCCAACAACGAGAACGTTCGTACCCATTTTAAAGGCCCCTCATGCCTGCTCATATCTGTAGGCAACATACCACGTCCTTTATTCTCCCCACAATTTGCGGTACGCTTACAAATGTAGCGTTATTTAACGCACCCGTGGTGAAATGGATATCACAACAGGCTTCGGACCTGTCGTTGGGGGTTCGAATCCCTCCGGGTGCACCAAAAACAATGAAAGAATTTGGTGTCCCCAAAGAAGTTCTCGAGGTTGTAACAACTCTCCAAAAGGAGGGGTTTGCAGCATATCTTGTCGGCGGTTGTACGCGCGATTTGTTTTTAGGTAAGAAACCAAAAGATTGGGATGTAACAACAAACGCAACGCCAGAGAAGATCCAAGAACTTTTTCCCCACACCTTTTACGAAAACGAGTACGGCACCGTCGGTGTGGTGAATGAAGAGGTGGTTGATGAAACCTTGAAAGTGGTGGAGGTAACGCCGTATCGCATTGAAGAAAAATATTCTGACAAACGCCGACCTGATGCAGTGAGGTTCACCGAAAAACTCGAGGACGATCTCAAGCGCCGAGATTTTACGGTGAACGCGATTGCTTATGACCCTGTTAATCGAGATATTTTTGATTTCTTTCACGGCGAACAAGATCTAAAAGATAAAATCATCCGTGCTGTTGGCAAAAGTGAGGAGCGTTTTGATGAGGATGCACTCCGTATGATGCGTGCAATACGCCTCGCCGCAGAACTTGGCTTCGCAATAGAGACCGATACGGGGGATGCTATTAGTAAACTCGCAGCAAATATTGAGCTGATAGCAAAGGAGCGTGTGCAAGATGAGTTTTCTCACCTTCTTATGTCACCGTCTCCCATGCAGGGTATACAAATGCTTCATGAGCATGGGCTCCTCAAGTACGTCGCACCCGAGTTGGAAGAAGGAATCGGCGTTGAACAAAACGGGGATCATATTTATGACGTTTGGGAGCACAACCTACGTGCTGTACAACACGCCGCAGAACGTGAGTGGCCGCTTCATGTCCGTCTTGCTGCCCTTTTCCATGATGTCGCCAAGCCAGAGACGCGACAGTGGTCAGACGAGAAGAAGGATTGGACGTTCTACGGGCACGATGTAGTAGGGGGGCGCCAAGCAAAAAATGCTTTACAGCGCCTTAAATATTCAAATGACATCATAGAGACGGTGGCGAAACTTGTGCGCTGGCACTTATTCTTCAGCGACATAGATCAAATCACGCTTTCTGCTGTGCGCCGTCTTGTGCGCAATGTCGGCCCCGAGAATGTCTGGGACCTTATGAAAGTGCGCGCATGCGACCGTATTGGTATGGGGCGGCCGAAAGAGAAGCCGTACCGTCTCCGCAAATACGAATCAATGATTGAGGAAGCGACTCGCGCGCCCGTGACGGTGGGGATGCTCACCATTGATGGTGCGCGCATTATGGAGCTCGGAGGAGAAACCCCTGGCCCACGAATCGGGTGGGTGCTCCATGCGCTTCTGGAAGAAGTGCTTGATGATCCAACACTGAATACAGCGGAGAATCTTGAAGCACGAGTTGTCGCTCTCTCACAACTCTCTGATATAGAACTTAAAAAACTTGGTGAAGCAGGAAAAGAGAAACGATTGGAAGAAGAAGAAAAAGAAATTTCTGAAATTAGAAAGCGACATGGGGTAAAGTGATTAGAACCCATCTCAAAAATCCATTCCGGCCCTCTGAAGCGCGGTTTTCGTCTGCGACGCCTCGTCTCGGCCTCACAATAGCTACACTATTCCTCGACCTCCGACTCGCGGCTCGACAAGGAAACCGCGCTTCTCGACTCGAAAGCGATTTTTGAGATGGGTTCCAACTAAAAATCCGCCTCGGTCGTAACCGAAACGGATGCGTCATACCTTACTCCACTACGGGTGGGGGAAAGAACTGGAATCCGGCCAAGAAATTCTCCGGAGCAGGCGAACGACCGCGTTGCGGGTTCGCCTCCATGAAGCCTTCAATAACCGAGAGCGGCTCGATTGCATCCAGGCATTCGCGAAGCGCCTCGCGGAATTCCTGCACCTCAAAGGCGGCAGCAGTATTTGCTTTGGCATCATTCGTGCGCAACATACGCTCGAAAAATTGGTTTGCCCGCCCACTGAGCTCTCCTTTCAAATGCCGCTCAATGTCAGTGGCAAGCATCTTGAGCGACCCAGCAACAAGCACTACGTGCAAGAGATACCATTCACTTGTCGGAGACAAGACGTCTTTGACACGAATCCATGTCGGGTCCTTGGCGTCCACGTCATCGGTTTCGTGCAGGGCAACATCACCCCAGTGAACGAAGACGTGGTACATTGCGTTCATACGACTACCCGTCTCCGTATCGTTCTTGAAGTCCCGGCCAGGTACACCCTTGACGACTGTGGTCAGTGGGTAGACATCAGAGGCATGAATGCCCATGACACCAGCCTCTTCCAAACCTTCTTTCATGGCGGCTTCAATGCATGTTTCGATGTCGCCACCTTCGGGAGTCCAGTCTTTCTGCATACCCCCTGGTGTTGCACGACGCGGAGAAAGGTATCGTCCCTTCCACTTTCGCGGATCAACATCGGTGATGCCAACGATCCACAATTCCCCTTCGTACCAGCGGAGAAACAACATGGTCCCTCGCCCACCGGTAAAGGGGGCAACGTCACGCGGTCCGCGAACGTGCATTAGTTCGCGACCCGCGTGTGCTGACGTGGTCAGTTCCATCGCCCACTACTCCTTGTTACTTGGTGCGGTTGTTGCGCCGAAATGCCCCGTTATGGGGACACGATGGCGTCCTTTTTGACTATACCAATTATATACTTATTTGTCAATGCCTCGTTTAGTTACGCTGTTTGCCATGGAATGTTTTGTGGATATCCTTCAAATGACGATCGGTAACGTGGGTATATACCTGCGTGGTGGCTATGTTGGCGTGACCTAAAAGAGCTTGGACACTACGAATGTCAGCCCCATTCTCAAGGAGGTCGGTTGCAAACATGTGCCGAAGCGTGTGGGGGGAGACACGCTTATCAATGCCCGCGCGGATGGCGTGTTCTTTCACAATGCGGGCAACCGAACGAGGAGTAAGGCGAGAAGCGCTGTTTGCTCTTGAAACATTAACAAAAAGTGCGTCATCTACGTCGGTTCGTATATCAAGATATTCCTTAATCGTTTGCTTTGCCTTTGGCGAGATAAAAACGAGGCGCACCTTGTCGCCCTTACCACGCACAGAGACCTCATCTCTCTTCCAGTCCAAGTAGCGCGAAAGGGAGCAAAGCTCCGCAACACGAAGACCGGTTGAAAAGAGGAGTTCCAAAATAGCAAGGTCGCGTAGCGCCTTGAGTTTTTCTTCGGGCTTTTCTGCCTTTGCTAGCGCCTCTGCCGGGGAGGCAAGTAACCGCCCTAGTTCTTCTGCAGAAATGAGATCGAGGTCGCGGTCACCTTGTTTAGCAAGCTCGATACGATCAGCGGGTAGGGATGCGACATCCCTGCGTGCCAGGTACTTCAAAAACTGCCGAAGTGCAATTAAAAAGTAATTTTGTGTTTTTTTTGTATACTCTTTCCTATTGAGATGTAAACGATATTTTCGTACAAGGTCCTCAGTGACATCTTGGGGGTATTTTACCTCGCTCCACTTCAAAAACTCCGAGAGGTAGTGGTCATAATTTTCAATAGTTCGTCGTGCTCGGCCACGTTCAATTTCGAGATATTCCAAAAACTCTCTTTTGAGTGTGGAAGCATCGAGAGGCATGCTTTTATTGTATCACTTCGCAATCACCAGCTCGGTCGAATTGTTTCTTTTGGTCGATATATGTATTGACATAACACTATTTGCATTTTTTAATAAAGTATGCTATGCTTTCGGTAATGCTTACGAAACGGCAAAAAGATAATGTTTTCAAGAAATTTTCCCAAAAAGAGGGCGATACAGGCTCTCCTGAGGTGCAAATTGCCCTTCTTTCAAGGCAAATTGACGCACTCGCGGAACATTTGAAGAAAAATCGCAAAGATAAACACTCCCGGAAGGGACTTCTCCAAATGGTTGCTGACCGGCAAAAACACCTTCGCTACTTGAAGAAGAAAGATGAAAAACGGTATGCGAGCACGGTGAAGAAGCTTGGGTTGAAGTAGCAGAGTAGCAATACTTTACACAAACGGCCCTTATGGGGCCGTTTGTGTAAAGGTCGAAAGTATTTTAATCTACAGATTAGAAGCTATTATTAGAAATTTTTACATATGGCAGTTATTAAACATAAGAATCAGCGTGTTGGGGTTTTTATAGATACACAAAACTTGTATCACAGCGCAAAGAATCTACATAATGCTCGCGTTAACTTTAGTGCAGTCTTGAAAGAAGCGGTTGCAGGACGACAACTTGTCCGCGCCATTGCATACGTCATCACCACAGAATCTGGCGAAGAGAAGGCATTTTTTGAAGCGCTTGAAAAAGCGGGGATAGAGACAAAAACGAAGCCACTTCAAATCTTTTTGGGTGGTGCCAAAAAGGCCGACTGGGATGTTGGCATGGCAATCGACGCGATCAAGCTCGCACCAAGATTAGATGCGGTTGTAATCGCCTCGGGTGACGGAGACTTTATTACCCTTGTCGAGTATCTAAAGGCACAATGGAATACACAAGTAGAGGTTATTTCATTCAGCCGCTCTGCGTCAGGAAGACTAAAAGAAATCGCAGATGACTTTATAGACCTTGGCGAAGAACCAAAGAAATTCCTCATAGGAAATGCGCCACGAAAACGCTAAAGAAAAAACCGCCCCGATGTAACATCGGGGCGGTTTTGCATTACCCAATTTGAGGAATAATTCTTCCGTGATCCTCCGTGAGTCCACAGCGATTCACGTGCTCATTGAATCTATCCCTCTTGATGAATCTCCAACAATGGGGACATTGACCGGCGCAACAGCTTCCACAATCTATTACGCCACCCTCTCCGAGATGACACGTGTGCGTGCACTCATCGTCCTTTTTGGGTGTATCTTCGTCAAAGGTCAAATGGGTCCTCCCCCCTAACAACAGGATCGGGAGGAAGAGGGGGAAGAGGACGAGCGTCTTCTTTGTGCGCCGATGACAGATGCAGTTCGAGCATCCCAATCATGATGCGCGTGCCACACTGTGGGCACCGCTCACAACACGCAGCAATGTGCACCCCCACAACCATACTATCTCCATCGTTTTCATTTTCGTGGTGACAACTGCATTGGCATTCAAAGGCATCCCTTGCGCAACCGCCTAGAAGAGCCATGAAAGTCCCCAATAGAAGTATCTGCAACACAAGATGCCATGAATAAAGCCGTAACGCAACCGTTCCAAAGAAAAGGCTTTGTGGTACCTTTTAACTATCATAGTAAAATAGTGAGTATAGCGAACATATTTTACTAGACCCGCCAAAATTTTTGCGAAGCAAAAACTTAGGCGGGTGCGCAAAAATTATAGTCGTTTATTATCACTCACTCCTTAATTTTTGGCATGAAAACGCAAACGTTCTCCACTGAAATCGGCGGCAAACAGCTTACAGCTACCTTTAGTGATCTAGCGGAAAAGGCAAACGGGTCGGTTATTCTCTCGTGCGGCACCACAACCGTACTTGCAACAGCGGTGATGGCGAGGGGCACGAGGGGGGACACGGATTTCTTCCCGCTTACCGTTGACTATGAAGAGAAGTTTTACGCGGCAGGAGAAATTTTGGGGAGCCGCTTCATGCGACGAGAGGGGCGCCCATCAGACGAGGCCATCTTGGGTGGGCGAGCCGTTGACCGAACCATACGGCCACTTTTCGATAAGCGGATGCGAAATGAAGTGCAGGTCATCATCACCATCCTCTCCATGGGAGAAGATGACCCGGGTGTACTCGCGATTAATGCGGCGTCATTAGCACTCGGAACATCAGATATTCCATGGAACGGACCCGTAGGCGCTGTGCGCATAGGAAAACACGACACCAATGCCGACTTTGTCACTAACCCCGCACTCAAACACCGTCAGGATGAAAAAAGTGTATTAGACCTGCTTATCTGTGGAAAGGATGGGAACGTCAACATGATCGAAGCGGGGGCTAAAGAGGTGGGCGAGGGGGAAATCAATGCCGCACTTGCTACAGCAGTATCGGAAATAACGAAACTCGAGGCTTGGCAGAAAGAGATAATACAGAAAGTGGGTCTTGTAAAAACGCCGATTAACTTTAAAGAACCGGGTAATGCGCTCAAAATTCTTTTCGCAGAAAAAATCGAACCACGATTTGCGGAGTGTGCATTTATGGAGTGCTTGCCTCCACTTGAGGAAAGACTGAACCCGCGCAACGTCGGCACTGGTAGTCGCATTAAAACCTACGATGACTTACGCGGGGAGTGGTTTGAGTTGGTAAGAGCTGTCCTCCCCGAGGAGAGTACCGCTCTTGCAAGTGAATATTTTGAAGAGAAGATGGATGCGCTGGTCCACAAAGCGGCCCTCGAAGAGGGGAGGCGCGTTGACGGAAGGGGTATGGATGAGATCCGCCCACTCTACGCAGAGGCGGGAAGCATATCCCCAATGCTTCATGGGGTGGGACTGTTCTATCGTGGGCAAACTCATGTGCTTTCTATTGTAACTCTTGGGGGGCCTGAGCAAGCACAGATTATCGAGGGCATGGAAATCAAGACCAAAAAGCAGTTCATGCACCACTACAACTTCCCACCTTTTTCATCTGGAGAAACAGGACGTCTTGGGGGAACAAATCGCCGCATGATAGGACATGGGGCACTCGCTGAAAAAGCGTTGTTCCCTATTATTCCTTCAAAAGAGGTATTCCCGTATACGATACGTGTTGTCTCGGAGGTTATGTCTTCAAACGGCTCAACATCAATGGGTTCGGTCTGTGCCGCAACACTGGCCCTTATGGACGCCGGGGTGCCAATTAAAAAACCTGTTGCTGGAATGGCCATGGGGCTTATGCTTGGGGAAAATGGCGACTATAAAATCCTAACCGATATCCAAGGGCCCGAGGATCACCACGGAGACATGGACTTTAAGGTCGCGGGCACGCGCGATGGCATTACCGCTGTACAGATGGATATTAAAATCGGAAGTATTCCGATTGCCATTCTTGCCAACGCATTTGAAAAGGCGCGACTCGCACGACTCTTTGCGCTGGATGTTATGGAGAAGGCAATGCCGAAGCCGCGCGTAGAAACAAAACCATCAGCGCCAAAAGTGTTAACGCAAAAAATCGCTACAGACAAAATAGGACTTCTTATCGGTCCGTCCGGCAAAACAATCAACAAGATTATTGCCGAAACTGGTGCTGAAATTTCTATCGAGGAAGACGGCACGGTCTTTGTTATAGGCAAAAACGGCGCCGCAGAAACAGCGTTACAAAAAGTGCAAGCGATAGCCCACGAGTGGACTCCCGGGGAGCGCGTCGAAGGAGAGGTGGTCCGCCTCTTTGAATTCGGGGTAATGGTCAAAATCTCACCGTTCGCCGATGGGCTTGTACATGTCTCCGAACTTGCCCCGATACGCATCGACCAGCCTAGTGATATCTTGAAGGAAGGGGACCGCGTCCCTGTTGTTGTAAAAGAAATCGACGAGAGGGGAAGAATCAATCTCTCTATCAAGGGTGCAGATCCAGACTTTTTCCGAGGAAAGATTCCTGCAGACTACGCCTCGCGCCCACCAAGACCGTCCAACCATCGTCCCTACCGCTCAAACGGCCATTCATAGCAAAAACCCCTCCACCTTAGGTCGGAGGGGTTTTTCTAACAAACGTAACGCGATATACTAGAAACAATGCCCCCACAAGAAAACACCACTCCTCAACAAAAGGCCGACGGCACAGAGATGCCACCCCAGAAACCAGAGACGCAAGAGAAAGAGGGATTCTTTGTTTTTGGCGGAGCCTCCGAAGCCGCTCCCAACAGGTCATTGTCAAATGAGGTCGGCGAAATCTGGAACGGCACAACAGAAAAAAAAGAAGACATCACAAAGTATGGTGTACAACCCATGGCTATAGACGAGGATGCGGAGACACTGCCCATCACTCCAAGTGAACTTGAGGTGGGAAAGCAGATACCTGTGCCCAAAGAAGAGACGGTGGAATCCCGAGCGCCAGAAAGTATTCCGCTAAGCAATATCCCCACCATTCCACAAAAAACAAACTCTGTAGAAAAAACGGAGTTGGTAGCACCGTCAAAGATTCAGGAAAAGCCAGTAGTTGAAAATCCCAGTATTGCTTCGTTCCTAAAACCACTTCGCACTTTCAAGACCGACGTCACTGAAACTATCCAGAGAGAGAAGCGCTCGATTACGGGCATTGCCCTCGCCGAACATGCAAAACGCGAGACGCTGGGGGTGGATGCAACGAATAGAGAGCGTCGTTTCCCACTGCAACAACTGCTCCTCGTGGGACTGGGGGTTATCCTTATCGCAGGAACGCTCGGGCTTGGTTTTTACATATTCACACAGCAACAAGAAGAACAGGTGGAACTAGAGGTCGCTCAAAACGAAACCCTTTTCACCGAAGAAGTGGCCGACGTCGTACTGACATCACTTTCGCGCTCCCACATCGAAAGCCAGATAAGAAAGCGGGTGAACGAAGTTAAGCTAACAATAAACGACATGCTACGCATTCGCTTGGTGCGTGAAACCCCTTCTCCTGCAAGTAGCGCGGGCACGACAGTGTCCGCAATCAGCGCCCAAGAACTCTTTCTCAGTATAAGCCCCGACATGCCTTCCGCGTTGACACGCACGCTTGGCTCCATCTACGTCCTTGGTTTTCACGCGCTGTCACAGAACCACCCATTCCTGATTCTTAAGGTCTCTTCGTACGACCAAGCGTTCGGCGGCATGCTTGAGTGGGAACCAGCAATGCTTCAGGGGTTAACGCCTCTTCTCCTCGGCACTGCGCCACGCGGACTTTCGCGTGATGCGCGCTTCGAGGATGTCATTGTTAAAAACCAAGATGCGCGCATGCTTCGTGACGCAAGCAACCAAATCCTTCTCCTCTACTCTTTTATTGATGGGGAAACGCTTCTTATCGCGACAAACGAAGTCACTTTTGACGAGGCGGTGAAACGACTCAAGCAACCCGAGCGTGTAACGCGGTAGTGGCTTCTTCCTTGCATACCTTTATTAAATTTCATATAGTGCTTTTATGATAGACATCAATACGTACAAGAAAAAACTTGAGGAAGAAAGAGGGGTTCTCGTAAAGGAACTTTCCTCAGTCGGCGTCCAACAGCCGCGAAATCCGAATGATTGGGAGGCGCGCGAAGAACCTTCATCCGATCAAGCAGATCCCAGTATTGTCGCTGACGCACTTGAAGATGTGGAGGAGCGCCACGGGCTTACCAACACCCTCGAGGAGCGACTTAAAGAGGTAAACGCCGCTCTTGCCCGCATTGAAGAGGGTGAGTACGGCAAGTGTGATGTATGCGGAAAAGAAATTGAAGAGGACCGACTTCTCGCAAACCCCGCAGCAGCCACATGTACCACACACATGGCTTAAACGTGTTGCACTAGCAGCACCAAAAAGCGCCCTGGCCACAGGGTGCTTTTTGGTGCAAGCCCCCACACCTTTTGTGTCATTGCTTTCATTCTTTCTAGATAACACAAAATATCAAGAAGTGGGCCGACGAGGATGAATAATAAAAAAACTCCCCAAGAAAAGCAGAATAATGACATGAAAGGTTGTGGGGGCAAGTGGTGAACGGGTGTACCTTTTTGATACACTACATCAATATGAAACTCGCTCGCGTTTCATCCGCACAGGTGGTTGGACTACGCTCAGAGATTATCACGGTCGAGGTCGACCTTTTCTCTGGCGTTCACTCGTTTTCTGTCGTTGGACTTCCGGATAAAGCAGTCGAGGAATCGCGCGATCGGGTATCCTCCGCTGTTAAAAGCACTGGGTTCCCCTCTCCCAAGATGGGCAACAGCCACAAAGTGGTTGTTTCATTGGCACCTGCCGATGTGAAAAAGGAGGGGCCACTTTTTGACCTTCCCATAACACTTGCGTATCTCCTTGCAGCAGAACATATTCGCTTTAACCCAGAGAAAAAGATGTTTCTCGGAGAACTCGCGTTGTCGGGTGAACTGCGCCCAATGCGCGGCGCCCTTCTTCTTGCAGAAAAAGCTCGTGAGGAAGGCTTTCAGGAGCTCTATGTTCCTGCGGCAAACGCGGAAGAGGCGGCTCTTGCACACGGCATCAAGGTATACGGGGCAAAAACACTCCGTGACATCGTAGATCACCTCAATGAAAAGAAGTTGGACCACGAAACACTGAAACGCACCTCTCTTATGGGTGTGAAACTTGAAGTCCAAAAAGAAACCGTGTTTCAACCGAAGGTGGGCGCTGTTCAGACCAGTTTTGAAGACATTGTTGGACAAGAAAGCGCCAAGCGCGGGCTCGCCATCGCTGCAGCAGGGGCACACAACATCGCCTTTTATGGTCCTCCGGGCACAGGAAAAACGCTTCTTGCGCGAGCGTTTACGGAGCTACTTCCGCCACTCACATTAGAAGAAGCGCTTGAGGTAACAAAAATTCATTCAGTGGCGGGCAGACTTAGTGCGCCCATTGTAGAAATACGCCCCTTTCGCTCTCCGCATCACACTGCTTCACACACGGCAATTGTCGGGGGCGGCTCATTCCCGCGCCCAGGAGAAGCAACACTCGCGCACCGCGGAGTGCTTTTCATGGACGAATTCCCAGAGTTTGATAAGCGTGTTATTGAGGCGTTGCGCGTCCCACTCGAAGACGGCACGGTCTCTGTTGCACGCGTGCGTGGGTCGGAGACATTCCCAGCCGAGTTTATCTTGGTTGCCGCAATGAACCCGTGTCCGTGCGGATTTCGCGGAGATCAGCGCAAAACATGTATTTGTGTGCAGGGCGCATTACAAAAATATGCACGCAAAATTTCAGGGCCCATTATGGATCGTATTGATATGTGGATCGAGGTGCCGCGCATTGATCCAAAGAGGCTCGAACTTAAAACAGCATCAGACAAAGAGCGCTCCGAAAGAATGGCGGCAACCATTGCTATGCAGGAAAAAGTTATACAAGCACGAGAGATGCAGTTTAAACGATTTGGGAAAGCGCGCACAAACAGCAGGATGACCATACGCGAGCTTGAACAATTTGCACACCTGACACCAGAGGCACAGAAAACACTAACGGACGCTTCTGCGACTCGAGATGTCTCCGCTCGTGCGTACCACCGCATCATTAAGCTCGCTCGCACGATCGCCGACCTTGAAGGCAGTCAGGACATTTCTAAGAATCATATCCTTGAAGCATTCCAATACAGACCAAGAGAACTTTTTGGTGCAATCTAAATCACCCATGACAAAAAACAACATTCAACTTGTAGCATTTGATCTCGACGATACGCTGGCGCCCTCCAAGACGCCGATTGACAGTGAGATGATGGGGCTTCTCCGCGAGCTTCTTAAACATAAGAAGGTCGCCATCATATCAGGTGCGAAACTTTCGCAAATCCAGAAACAACTTCCAGAGAACATGCCAGATGACGTGGAGCTCCAGAACCTCTATCTTTTTCCCACCTGTTCATCATCTGCTTTTTGTTACGACAACGGTTGGCAACAAATGTACGAAGAGACATTGAGTGACGAAGAGAAAGAGAAAATCTTTGCGGGGTTCGAAAAAGCGTTTGAGGAAACTGGCTTCAAAAAACCAGAAAATCCATTTGGGGCACTGCTAGAAGACCGCCGATCAATGGTCGCCTTTTCGGCGCTTGGACAAGACGCGCCATTTGAGTTAAAGAGGCCGTGGGACCCTGATGGAGCAAAGCGCAAAGTCATCGTCGATGCCCTCCAAAAACACATACCAGATTTTGAGGCGAGAATCGGCGGCACAACGTCGATTGATGTGACGAGGCGGGGGATAGACAAGGCGCACGGCATCAGAAACATGGAGAAGCACCTCGGTATTCCTAAACATGAAATGTTTTTCATTGGAGACGCACTTTTCCCCGGCGGCAACGACTACCCTGTAAAAGAAGTTGGGGTTCCGAGTCAGATAACCTCGGGCCCGGAAGAAACAAAGCGTATTATCGCTCAATTACTCGAAGAGATGTAAAAACAAAAAACTCCCTTGAGGGAGTTTTTTGTTGACGGCACACTAGCGGAGTGAGACGACAAATGATTTGAGGCTTCCGACAATCGACAGGCCCGAATTCTTTCCTTCGATACCATTTTTGAGAAAGGTGGTAAATTCAGTGCCTGTCTTTTGATCGAGATAGAACACAGCGGTGCCTATATTGCGTGAAGAAGTTATGAAGATTGCGGTTGCTTGGAGCAATTTCTGTACCTCATCTTTATGAGCCTCTTCCGTGCGATTATTTAGAAGCTCTTCGGCTCGATCATTCACTTCATCAAAAAGAGTTTTTGCCTGGTTTAAGAGCGCAAGAGCAGTTGAATCTTTGTCTTTGTTGATTTCATCAACGGCTTCAGAAAGCTTCGTGGCACCCTTCTCGAGCATTCCAAGATACAATTCTGTTTCATTGAGGAATTTCTGAAGGCGCTCCTCGGCAGCTTTCTTTTCTGCTTCTGCCTTTCCGGCCGTCGTCACTTGTATCTCTTGTTTGAGCTCCGCCTCACGCTTTTCATTTTTTGCAATCGTTGTTTGGAGTTCTTCTTTCGTCTCTTCCGCTTGGCGTTCGACTTCCTTGCGTTTCGTCTTCTCCGACAAAGCTTCATCTCTTAGATCGCCGAGCTCGGTTTCTATTTTCTTCTCGAGTTCTTTTACCTTGTCTGATGCTTCGACGTATAGCTCAATAGCCTGTTTATACTCTTTAAAAGAGGTGTTGAGTGACACATCACCCTTCTGGAGTAACGCCTTCACTTCAAACCAATCGCCCTCTGCGGCGGCTTCTTGTGCTTTCTTTAATATCTCCTCGGCAACTAGGAGATTTTTCGATTCTGCCGCTTTTTCTGCAACGGCAACCCCCTCATCTTCGGGGGTTGACTCGTTGAGTTCGCTGTAATAACGAAGTGCCGCAGCATAATTGCCTTCAGCAAAGGCCGCTGCCGCCCGTTCTTCCAGGCTACTCGCGAATTGTTGCTTGAATACGACATAGGAACCACCAACGGCAGAGGCAAAAACAACAAGGGAGAGAACAACAAATGTTGGGATTTTAAAAGCGGGCATAAGAAAATGTTATTTTTATTATAGCAAAGACTGTCTGTTTGCTACAATGAAGTGTGATGTCTACAAAGAAACATCCGAATCCTAAGATTGCTCGTGTGAGACACGACGAATATATTGCTCACTTTAACTGTACTTCGTGTAAAAAATGGTGGTCGGTTGCTGATGCTCCAAAATCTAAGAAACAATGGTTCTGCCCATGGTGTGGAGAGAGTCAACAATACTAAAAGCCCCCATTGGGGGCTTTTAGTATTGTTGACTAGAAAGGATTTTGCGCACCGCGAATCTCGAAGTGGAGGTGTGGACCCGTCGAGCGGCCTGTTGAGCCGACATAACCGATGATCTGTCCCTGTACGACTTCTGACCCCGCAGAAACAGTCAGGGCACCCAAGTGGGCATAGAGCGTCTGGGTTCCGTTGCCGTGCAAAAGAACCGCGTATGTGCCGTAGCCACCATTCCACCCCGCTACTCGGGCAATGAGGACACGTCCGTGTGCCGCAGCAACAACTGGGGTGCCATAAGGAGCCCCGAGATCAACACCATTGAAGCCATGAAGTCCTTGGGTCTTCCGGCCATCAACTGGTCTGATGTAATAACCGCTATACTCTGGGCCGTTGGTTCCATAGGCACGCGAAGGAGCACTTGCGACATATGTCGGTGTACCAATCTCCCCATCAGGAATAACGACAGTGTCTCCAACCTTAAGCTCTGCGGCATCCGCAATGTTGTTGAATTGTTTTATTTCTTCAACACTTCCCTTGTACTTCTTTGCAATCGAAGAAATGGTGTCTCCTTCTTTTACAATATAGCGCACTCCAGAAACGGGGAGGATTACAAGTGTTTGACCTGGACGGATAAGACCGCCGTAGCCAATGTTGTTCGCCCAAATAATAGTATTAATCGAGACACCGAACATTTTTGCTATACCCGAGAGCGAGTCACCCTCGTGCACAACATAGATGCTTATCTGGTCCGAGTTTGGTGGCTGGTTTTCGATATCGGCAATCGTACCGAGTGGTCCAGCCTCGGAGAGAAGCGCGCTTCCACCAACAATGGTTATATCACCACCTCCCTTTGAAGGGTTGGGGTCGTAGTTCAACGCAGCCTTAAGAACTGTGGCTGTCTGCGAGTTTTCTTCAGAAAGCTCTATGACTTCAGCCTCAACGGGGGCAAGCCACTTGGTAATAAAAGAGAAAACGCCAGCATAGAGGGGTGCGGCTGGCATTCCGAAAGACACAGAAACAAACGCGATTGTGGTAATCGCTTGAGAAACAAAGAGAGTAAGACGAGACCTATATGTCGCCCGTGAGCTACCCTTCTCCCTGCTCACAGGGTCATGATTGATCTCTATAATAAGGCTAAGTAAGGCCTTTGGAATCCGTCGACCGTCAACTCTAGTCACGCCATACGAATGGATTCCAAAAAGCGGTTAGGAATTCGGAAATATCAAGCAAACAAAGGCTTTTTCTAATCTTTCAGGGCAATACCAAGTAGTATAGCCCCACCAGGGTGATAAGGCAAGGGAAGTTTTCCACCGTGGCAAAAATTCGCCCATTTTACCCTTATTTTACCGTCATTATGAACAAAAAACCTTTTAAAACAAGGGTTTTCTATGTTTACCTGGAGGTGCATGTGCTACAATTCAGGACAATGCACCCACATCTCGAGGGCTTGAATGCGCATCAGAAAGAAGCTGTTCTCCACAAAGAAGGCCCGCTTTTGGTTATTGCTGGGGCCGGGGCTGGAAAAACAAGGGTTGTGACCCACAGAATAGCCGAACTTATACGCGGGGGTGTTGCTCCAGCAGAAATTCTTGCTGTCACCTTCACCAACAAGGCGGCAACCGAGATGCGTTCCCGTATCGGCAAGTTACTCTCATCTAGCAACGAGGCAACAATGCGGGGATACGGCACGGATTTTGATTTTCCGTTTATTGGCACCTTTCATTCGCTCGGTGTTTATCTTCTCCGCGAGAAGGGTGGTGCCATCGGTATCAAGAAAAGCTTTTCGATCAAAGACCGCGAGGATTCCAAGGCCCTCGTGCGAGAGGCCTCTAAGAATGTCGGAGTTGACACCAAGCAGTTTGACCCGGGGAAAATGCTCGGGCATATCTCTCGAATGAAGGGGGAGTTAAAGACGGTGGATGAATACGAAGAAGAGTTTGGTGGAGACTACTTTCCTGATATTGCAGTGCGTGTGTGGAGAGAATACGAAACGTCTCTCGCAAACGAAAATGCACTCGATTTTGATGATCTTCTCGTTAAGGCGGTTCATCTCTTGAGAACGAGCGTGGAGACTCTGGAGTACTTTCAAAAACGTTGGCGCTTTATGCATATTGATGAATATCAGGATACGAATCATGCGCAGTACATCTTGACGAAACTCCTTGCAGAAAAAAATAAAAACATTTGCGCGGTCGGGGACACAGATCAGCTTATTTATTCATGGCGTGGGGCAAAGATAAAAAACATTCTCCGCTTCGAAAAAGACTATCCCGACACCAAGATTGTGTTTCTTGAGGAGAACTACCGTTCCACAAAGACCATTCTCGCCGCGGCAAACGAGGTAATAAAGAAGAACACCCTTCGTCAAGACAAAACGCTGTTTACGAACAAGGGTGAGGGAGAAAAGATCGGCCTCTTTGTTGCACCAGAAGAGATGGCAGAAGCGTTTTTTGTCGCATCAAAAACAAACGAGCTCATAAAGAGTGGGGTTTTAGCAGAAAGCATTGCCGTGCTCTACCGAGCAAACTTCCAGTCGCGTGCGCTTGAGGAAGCACTTCTAGCTCTGGGCGTGCCCTACGTTGTACTAGGAACACGTTTCTTTGAGCGCCGGGAGGTGAAGGATGTCCTTTCCTACATCAATGCAGCGCGAAATATTGAGAGCTTGAGTGATATCAAACGCGTTATTAACACCCCACCTCGTGGTATCGGTAAAGTAACGATTGTGAAACTCTTTTCAGGACAGCGAGAATCTCTGCCTCAAAAAACGAGGGGTGTTCTTGATGATTTCTACGTACTGCTTGGAGCAATCAAAAATGAATCTGATAAAAAAACACCGGGAGAACTCATAAAGTTTGTGCTCGAGCGTTCAGGTTTGAAACAACACCTTGAGGAAGAAGGCGGGGAGGGGGCGGAGCGTTTACAAAACATTAAAGAGCTCGGAACACTCGCGTCCCGCTACAGCGACCTCACAAAGTTTCTGGAAGACGCGGCCTTAGCAAGCGATCAAGATACACTGGAGCGCAAGGGGCGTGGTGTGCGACTCATGACCGTTCATGCAGCAAAAGGGCTTGAATTTCCTTATGTTTTTGTCACTGGTTTAGAGCAGGGTCTCTTCCCATCGGAGCGCGAAGGGAATGAAAGAGACGCCGAAAAGGGCGAAGAAGAACGACGGCTCTTTTATGTTGCGCTTACGCGTGCGGAGAAAAAATTATTTTTGTCATATGCGGAAACACGCATGATCTTTGGTTCGCGTGATTTCAATATGCCCTCGGAATTCTTGAGTGACATTCCAGCACAACTGCTTGAGACGGAAGTTGTGTCAGATGAGATGCTCCTGCCAAGTATTAGTTTTTGACCTAGAATCACGACTGTATGGAAGCAAAAAAATCATTGGGACAAAATTTTTTAAAAAACGAATCCATCGCTCGTGACCTTGTACGTGCCGCAGGGGTTGGCCCCGAAGATACTGTACTTGAAGTTGGTCCGGGCAAAGGAATGATAACTAAAATCCTCCTGGAGAAAGCACTGCGAGTCGTTGCCGTTGAGAAAGACGAGGCTCTTGCTGCGGAACTGGCGCAAACGTTCTCAGAGGAAGTGGGAAATGGAAAACTAACGGTCGTTTCCGCTGATATTCTTCTTTTTGATCCAAAAAACTACAACTTGGGAGCTGGGAGTTACAAGCTCGTCGGTTCCATTCCTTACTACATCACGGGTTTCTTTTTGCGA
Source organism: Parcubacteria group bacterium (assembly GCA_016204045.1). NCBI lineage: Bacteria > Parcubacteria group bacterium. The sequence goes on along the minus strand of JACQLQ010000001.1, from coordinate 85,323 downwards.
CGCTTCCTCTCGATTGACCCACAACCAGAAACGATCGCGCTCATTATCCAAAAAGAGGTAGCGCGGCGTATTATCGGGGGTGGGCGAGAGTCTCTCCTCTCAATATCGGTAAAGGTCTACGGTGAACCACGCTATGTCAAAACAATACGAGCAGGCTCCTTCGATCCGACACCAAAGGTAGACTCGGCAATCCTAAGCATAGAGAACATTTCCCGTGGTGCATTTGACACCACTTCTGAAGACAGATTTTTTACTGTTCTCCGCGCCGGCTTCGCGCATCCACGGAAAAAACTCTTGGGTAACTTGGCACACACTGGCATCGACAAAAATGCTTTTGAAAAGGCGTCCGTCAATGTAAACGCTCGAGCAGAAAATCTTTCGGTCGACGAGTGGAAAAGGCTCGCGCAGACAATTTCAGATTTATGATTCAATCTCTCAAGTTTTTTGGTTCACCGTTTATGCTCCATTGCCTCGTCATTGTTGGCGCCCTGCTCGGAGCTCTTGCTTTCTCATATGACGTTCTTTGGTGGCTTATTTTCTTATCGCCCACTCCTCTTCTCGTGAGCATCTACAACGAGGGTGTTCTTAACAAACGATTATTCTTCCTTTGCTTGCTATGGGGAACCATCTTCTTTGGGGGAGTTTTGTGGTGGCTATGGCACACACTTCCCTTGAACTGGCTTGGCGTTACCGACCCGGCACTCCAAAGAATCGCCATTCTCCTGTATTGGGGTACGATTTCTCTTTTTCTTGGTATTTTTCCCGCTCTTTGGGGACTTTCTGCACGCTTCTTGTTTACAAAAACACCTTTTGACATACTGCTCTTCCCGTCATTGTGGATACTTTTTGAATATGCTCGATCGTGGGCGTTTTCGCTTTTCGCCTATGGGGAGGGGACGATTGTCGGAGGGCACTGGAGCGTCGGCGTACTTGGCTATGCCCTTGCTGAACATGCGTTCCTTCGCTCATTTGCAAGTCTTGGGGGTGTTTATCTTCTTTCGTTCATAGTTGTCGGGGTGACAAGCACTGTTTCTTGGATACTCCTCCGGGGGCACGGCGCCCTTAGGGGCAAAGTCGTACTTTTAGGGGGTTTGGTGGCGTTTGTCGCTCTAAGTACTTTTTTTGCACCCTTTTCCGTGGGTATAAAGCAAAATCATGAGCATTCCCTGCGTGTCGCTGTCATGCAAACCAATTTTCCCCCTGGTTTTCAAGGGAAAATTGGGGAAACAAGGAATTTTCTCGCCCTAGAGTCATTGGTTGCGCAAATAAGAAAAGCTGGGGAAAATCCGGATATCATCATTTTCCCGGAAGACTCGCTTTTCTTACAATCTCTTCTCCCCAAAGAAGGGGCTGGGTATTTTTTCAATACAATTCTAGGAGAAAAAGAGCGGTTAATTATCGATTCCGGCTCTGTTCGGGACACTTCCTCGTCCATGCACCTGCGCATGTACTATTTCAATACGAAAACGGGAGACATGCCGACACAAGACAAGCAATTGTTGGTTCCGCAAGGGGAGTATCGACCATTTTTTTACCAAATCATAGAGAAAGCTGCTGGGAAAAGTGCTTTGTTTGATCGCCTGGCCGAAAGACATTCCTATGCGCGGGGATTCTCCATGGAAACCGGCGAGGTGGCTGGGGTTAGGGTCGGGGGTCTCTTTTGCTCTGACGTCATGAGCCCCATACTGTATCGTGAAATGGCACAAAAAAGCCCTGGCGTCTTTGTAAATGTTGCTTCACACTCATGGTTCCACAATTCAAAACTCATGGAAAAACAAAGTAAAAATATGGGTAGTATACGTGCCGCTGAACACGGACGCCCATTTATACGCTCGGGAAACGGCACAATTTCCCTTGTCCTTAACGAAAACGGTGCTGTTATTGCAGAAACAGCTAGTGTTGGCAATGCTGTTTTGTTCGCAACCACCACACCGACGACTGGCGCCACCCCCTATACGCGCTTTGGGGACCTAATCCTCTTCATGGCGCTAGTAATATCGATTAGCGGGAAACTCTTCTTCTATTTCAAAAAACGCCCAGCTCCTGCTTTGTAATCCTCGCTTATAGTTCTTGGTCTTTATCCACACAAGACCTTTCAAAAGCCCATATCAAAAGGGGTGTCGTCTTGCTATAATTTAAAGTGCATAGCGCATTACCGAGCGTGAAATATTTTGCACAGAAAAAGTTCGCTTTTTTCTTCATAGCGACGGCCCTTTTCATTGCCGTGGTGTTCTTTGCTTTGCGTTACCAGTCAAGCGTTGAGACGACAGTTGGTGAAACAGAACATATAACCCTTGCGGCAAAAAACCCAGATTTTTCAAAGGACACCGACGAAGACGGACTCGCTGACTGGGAAGAGAGACTTGTTGGAACCAATCCAACCAACTCGGACACCGATGGAGATGGGGTGTCTGACAGAAAAGAGGTGTTCGCAGAACGTGACCCGACCACCAAAGAAACAGCGTCTCAACTTGCCGGAGAAAGTGGGGGCGAACACAACTTGACCGAGGAGGTGGCACAATCTCTTTTTGTTGATTACCTTGCCTCAAAAAAGAGCTCTTCTGGTCCCAACCCTGACGCGCTTGCCCTTTCGCTCGCGGAACAATCTGTTTCATCATCACTCTCCGAGCTTCCAACATATTCGAGCGCCCAAATAAAAACAGTCCCTGACGGAGGGGAGGCGGGCATACGCCAGTATGGCAACAATTTGGGGGCTATTCTTCAAAAGCATGCATTTAAAACAAAACATGAGGCGCTCATCCTCCGCGACGCCATTACAACGGGCGACAAAAGCGAACTAGAGAAACTATATCCCGTCGCAGCAGCGTATGGTGCCGTCGTCTATGACCTTGAGAAGCTCACTCCGCCGGCAAGCGTCGCCACACTTCACGCAGAGTTCCTTACAGGTTTTGCACGCATGCGCTACACCATACAAACATTCACTCGCACTTTTGAAGACCCCATGGCAACTTTGATCTCGGTACGACAATATCAAGAAAACGCCGAGTTGCTCTACAACGCATTCTCGGAGTCAGAACTTCTTTTCACAAAACACGGTATTACCTTTTCGGGAAACGAGCCGGGATATTTCGTTACACATGCGATTGACGCGGCCTTGGAGCTTGTTCAGAAACAGTAAGAGAGATGAATATGAACGCTTTACCTCTACAAATTAAGAAGGTGTGCGCCCTTATCCTTCTTGTGGCACTTTTTGCGCCCTCGGCAGGATTCCTTTTGGTGCCGAGAGAAGCGCACGCGGTGGCAAGTGGTAGCGTTGTCTACGACCCAACCAACTGGGTGGAAAACGCCCTCTCCGCGGCAAACTCGGTAACGCAAGTGGCTAGGGCCAATGCAGAGTGGATTAAAGAGTATGTGTTTGACCCTATCGCTTTCGCGCTCATTAACTCAATTATCCGCCAAATGACCGCAAACATTATCGACTGGATTAACTCCGGCTTTGATGGAAACCCCGCATTCATAACAGACCTTGATCGCCATCTCACCAACGCCTGTTATGGCACTTTCGACGATTTTGTTAATGAACTTGGCAGCACAAGAGGCCTAAACTCTCGCTCACAGATACTCCTTGCACGAAGCATTGCTCTCACTGACCCGTGCGCGACGATTCGGGGAGGGGATTTACTCTCTCCGAACATTGCTGAGGAGGCGTTTGCGCAATTTTTGTTCGACTTCAGATACGGCGGAACCGAACGTTTTGTACGAATGGTGCTTTGGGGACAAAACAACGCCTACGGACGTTACCTTATCGCAAGCAATGAGGCCTCTCGACGTTTGGATATAAACCGACAGAGCGAGCTCGAGCGACTTGGTTGGGGAGACGGTTTTCTCGAATGGAAAGAGTGTACGACGGTCCAGTGGGACAACCCCGACACTCCGGAGGTAGATGCGCCGCGACAGCGTTGCGAGACCGCAACTCCTGGTAAGGTCGTCGAGCACCAGCTGAATGATACCCTCGACAGCAACAAACGCCGAATCGAGATAGCAGACGAAATTGACGAGATTATAACGGCCCTGATGACACAGCTCACGGAACAGGCGCTCGCTGGTGGATTGCGCGCCCTTTCGGGCGGTGGGAATTCGTACACTAACCGGCTACGCAATGAATCCGGCGCCATCTCTGAAAGCGCCAAAATAGTCGCCATTGAGTCGGTGACATTTATCCGTGACACGGAAACCGCTTACCGAAGAGCAAAGCGCACGACACTTGGACACATTCAGGACTCCGAAAATCTTCTTCGCCAATTAAACGCTTGTTATGTAAGAAAAAGCGAGGAGGTTGCTTTGACTCCCGAAAATCGTTCTGAAGCTCTATCGAGAGCCCTGAGCGCCACAACCACTATAGCGACACGGATTACACCGGAAAAAACTCGTATCGCGGGTGACGTCGCCAAAGCTGATGCGAACCTGTCACGCCTCTCCTCTATCCTCGCTGATATGGAAAGTGCGAATTCGCCCGCCGAGATTGAGGAGGCAATTAGGGCGTTCCGTGAAGCAACAGAAGTAGTGGGCACCTCTTCTCCGGCAAGTGTCTTTCACACAAGTCTTGACGTAGTAAGAGCAGAAGACGAGATACGCGGAGCAGAAGAACAGACAACTGCGCTTGACCTCGAAACGGAGGAAAAAATCGCGGCCTGCAACGTCTTTCCATCCACCCCGCCACCAGACGAAACAGAATAGACACAATTACGACCACGATGTCGCCAACGTTATACAAAAAAATAACCTACGGGAAACAAGCCATCTTGACGTTGGTGTTTTTGGGGGTGCTTTTCAGCTCAATGTTTGCCTCTTTTGGTACCGTTGAAGCTCAAGGAGTAGAACCAGGGGGGACGAATAGCGGCCCAATAACAATTCAGGGTCAGCGACCCGGAGAAGACAATCCACTTCCAGACTGTGGCGTTACCAAAATTAGTGGCTGCTTAGTGCAGTTAACTAGCCTTATCTTTAAATTATCTACGCTGGTGCTTCATCTGGTCGGGAACGTGTTTAACTACGCCATCGCTTTTTCTCTTTCGAGCCAAGTAATTGATTCCGAGTTTGCAAGAGAGGGGTGGAAAATTGTTCGCGACCTCGCAAATCTTACATTTATCTTCATCCTCCTCTATATCGCGTTCGCGACCATGCTTCAGATGGGTGGAGTAAACATGCGCACCGCGCTTGCAAATCTCATTGTCGTGGCCCTTCTCATTAACTTCAGCTTATTCTTCACTCGTGTTGTCATCGATGCGGGCAACACCCTTGCTTTTGCGTTTTATAACAGCTTCGAGATTACCGGAGCAACTCAAAAATATATTGGGGGTGTGCCCGTAAAAAATATTAGTGACGCTCTTGTTGCAGGATTCGATCCGCAAACCCTTTTTGCCGACGAAAGCTTCGCAAAATGGAAAGATTCGGCAAGCGGCCATATAGGAATGGCGTTTGTGTTTATTTCTGCGTCAGTCATCGTCTTCATGTTCGCGTGGGCACTCTTTACCGCAAGCGCAATCTTCCTCATTCGTGTGCCGGTACTTTGGCTCCTCATGATCGCCGCACCTGCCGCATTTGCTGCGTGGATTGTGCCTGGGATGCGTGGGAAGTCAAACGAATGGTGGAGCACGCTTTGGAAACAATCGGTTGTTGTGGCTTTGTTCCTCTTCTTCTTGTATCTCATCGTGCATTTCATCGTCGACACCCCTTTCTTTGACAGTGTCGGCATCACAAGCACCCCCGCTAACGGAAGTTTGGGCGATGAGTTAAATGACCTCATCCTCCTTATTCTAGGTGTCCTGTTTAAGTTTGCAGTACTCTATATTTTGATAAAAATGGCGGTCAGTTACGCGCAGTCACTCTCCGGAGAGGCGGGTAAGATTGCCACAAATTGGAGCGGAAAAGCCATCGGATTTGCAACAGGGGCTGCCTCTGGAGGAGCGGGGTTTGTCTTTAAAAGACCCTTGGCTGCTATTGGAACTGCGTTCGTCGCAGAGGCAGCTAGGGCGGCAGAAGGATTTCAAAAGGCAGATAAGGGGGTCACTGGACGCATTGCCGGAACACTCCGTAGAATCCCCGTTCTGGGCACAGCAACAACTAAGGCATTGGGCCGAGTTGGCGCACGGGCAGAAACTGATATCCAAAAAATGGAGGCTGAACTCAAGGCTTTGTCTGATGACGCGGTTAAGAACGTTGCTGCCTCAACGCTTTCTGGCACGCGTCGCGCTGCCGCAGTACGCCTTCTTGCTCAAAAGGGGAATCTTAGCGCGGCTCGAGATTTTAACGCCGATGACGTAACGCAGGCCATTGCTGAACTTAAAAGTAGGAACATAAGTACAAAGCCGATTGAAGGCCTCAGGTGGCAATACTCTACCACCCCAGCAGAACGGGCACACCCAGATACCATTAGGACGGTTACCCCTGCCACCGTAGAGAAATTGAATGGAAGCTGGTTTACGGACCCGACGGTGACTGCGGCAATGTTTAGGCAATTTCATGGGGGACACGTTAGGGCAATATTGGAACACAACGACGCAGCTGTGCCAACCGGGTTTTTTGATCAGCTTTCTTCAATGATGTACACCGACCCGGTATTTGGCCCACGACCCGTCGGGAGAAGCCTCTCCAATGTTAAAACCTACCTTTCGGCTATCGGCAATAAAAGATTATCTACTTGGGCCCAAAGCCGTGAAGGAAGCAACACCCTGAGGGCCCATGGCTTCGCATAATCAAAAGTGACATATGAATATCATCGACCCACAAAAATTTCGTACACTTTATAAAAATCTTCCTGAAAATGTGAAGGAGGCGTATTCATCAGTTGGAGTAACAGAACAAATTGAGAATATTGGGAAAAAATACAATCTTCATGTTGATAAAATTGCGGATCTGAATGATGAGGTGGGGTGGGTCATGATTGGCGCAACACACCCAAAAGATTTCGTGGGAAAAATTGCTGACCGCCTAGGTGTTGATGCGGGAAGTGCGCATACAATTGCCACTGATATCAATGAACAGATTTTTCGACCAATCCGTGAATCGTTGAAAAAAATTCACCAGATAACGGGGGACTCCTCTTCGGTTGAGACTGTGTCGGACAATCAAGTCGCGCCAAAATCTACAGTTCCCGCTATTGTCACAGGAGGAGCCGTGGGGAATACAGACACCACGAAATCTAATCAGGCGTTTGAACCAAAAGCATCCGAAAAAGCGGGAGACGTTCCGGAGAATCTACCGGAAGAAACAGAGGGGGAGCCCGCTCCAGAAATAGACAAAGAATACCCGATTACCGAACCAATAGAAAGCAAGCTAGAACTCTTGCAAATGATCGAGGGGGGGCAAGAGAGCGCAACCCTTCCTACGCCAAAGAATGAGTCTGTATCGTCAGGGATTACCCCGAGTGCGCCAACCGATCTGGTGCGCACACAACTTCAAGAAACTGTGCATACGCCCCACGAAAAAGTTGAGCATTACGGAGAAGGCGACCCATACCGTGAGCCAATAGAATAGTTTGTGGTCCATAGGCTAAAGACTGGTAACTTAATTATGCGTTTCCAAACACCACAATTTATTGAGATAGAAGATAGGATTTTCGGCCCGCTGACGTTTCGACAGTTCATCTATCTTGCTGGGGGGGCGGGTATGGTTTTTCTCTTGTGGCGGCTTCTCCCCATTTTCCTTTCCATTCCGCTCATCGTGGGAGTGGGGGGGTTGTCACTTGCGCTCGCGTTTTACAAAGTGAATGACCGCAGCTTCGTCTACGCACTTGAGGCGCTGTTCCGGTATGTGACACGTGGTAAACTGTATTTATGGAAGAAGCAGCCTAAGGCTGCCGAAAGACCGGAGGCGTTGCCGCAGGAGTCGGGTCTCGTAGTGCCAAAGCTATCGGAAAGCAAGCTCAAAGATATTGCCTGGAGTTTAGACGTCCACGACAGCATTTACGCCGGACAAGAAAAAAATAGTCGATAGCTCGTAGTCGATAGCCTACAGACTAAGGACTAAAGACTACTGACCGAATTATGGTTTCAACATCAACTCAAGAATTCGTTCCAATTAGGGAAATCCGAAACGGCATTATCATCCTTAAGGATGGTTCTCTCCGCTTGGTGCTTATGGCCTCTTCCCACAACCTGGCACTCAAATCAGAAGATGAACAAGAGGCAATCCTTTCGCAGTTTCAGAACACCTTAAACTCTCTCGATTTCTCGATACAATTCTTCGTACAGTCGCGCAAACTCGATATTAGACCCTACATTTCACTCCTTCAGGAGCGGGAAAAGGAGCAAACATCGGATCTTATGCGCCTCCAGGTGGGGGAGTATATAGAATTCATCAAAAGTTTTTCGGAAACCGTCAATATCATGACAAAAACTTTTTTTATCGTAATCCCATATTCTCCCTCGGTCCTCGGCAAGGCGGGTGGTGACCTTATTAGTCGTTTCACTGGGAGGACGCGGCAAGAGGGGAAAGAGGCACACCTAGAGTCATTCGAAGAAAACCGTACTCAACTTGAGCAGCGCGCTTCCGTTGTCGAGCAGGGACTTGCGTCAACGGGTATTCGCGTCGCACGCCTTGGGACAGAAGAGCTTATAGAGCTTTTCTTCAAGATGTTTAACCCCGGCGAAGTAGAAAAACCAATTCCATCAGAGAAAGCGGCTAAGATATAATCAATTAATCATGGGTTTGCTCGACAAAATCTTAAAACGAGAAGAGAAAACGGAGATTTCACCAATTCTTCCGCAAGAAATTTATGAAGCGGGAGTCTTGGAGTTGCGCGACATTATCGCTCCCGCCGCCTTGAAGATCGAGCCGAGACAATTCTACTTAAGCGAGAAAATAGCGCGTACCTTTTTTGCAATTTCCTATCCACGCTTTCTTTCAGACAACTGGCTTTCTCCCATCATCAATCTCGACAAAATCTTTGATATCTCCATCTTTGTGCACCCAATTGACACTGGCCAGGCTCTTCGTGAGTTCCAAAAAAAGGTTGCCGAGGTGCAGAGCCAGATCAGCATCCGCGAAGAAAAGGGTCTTGTGCGCGACCCAAAGCTCGACACTGCATACCAAGACCTCGAAGCGCTCCGAGACAAGCTCCAGCAAGCACAAGAGCGACTTTTCGACGTGGGTCTCTATATCACTATCTATGGTGACACCGAGAGCGAGGTGGACAAAATCGAACAGGAGATTAAAACGATGCTCGAGTCGAAGTTGGTATATATCCGCCCAGCCCTCTTCCAACAAGAGGAGGGGTATCGAAGTGTGCTCCCCATCGCAGATGACCGCCTGAATGTTCATTCGAAACTTAACTCGTCGCCACTTTCCTCTTTCTTCCCATTCGTGTCTTTCGATCTGACATCCGACCGAGGTATTTTGTATGGAGTAAACCGTCATAACTCAAGCCTCGTCTTGTTTGATCGCTTCTCGATGCCGAACTACAACTCTATTATGTTCGCGACATCAGGTGCTGGGAAATCATACGCCACAAAACTTGAAATCTTGCGATCGCTCATGTTCGACATTGATGTTATCGTCATTGACCCGGAACGTGAGTACGAATACCTTGCAGAAGCGACGGGTGGACGATACTTCAATATTTCATTGACCTCCGAGCACCACATTAATCCCTTTGACCTACCCCCAGTGGGAGAGGGGGAGGCGCCAGCAGACGTGCTACGCTCTAATATTGTTAACTTAGTCGGACTCTTCCGTATTATGTTGGGTGGGCTTACTCCGGAAGAAGACTCTATTATCGACCGTGCGATCACTGAAACCTATGCGCTCAAAGATATTACGCCTGATTCAAACTTCTCAAACATTGCACCTCCACTACTTTCTGACTTTGAGCTCGTGCTCGCTGGAATGAAGGGCGGGGAATCACTCTCCCAGCGCCTTACCAAATACACCAAGGGGACATGGAGCGGCTTCATCAACCGCCCGACAAATGTGGACATCAACAAAAAGTTCGTTGTTTTCTCCGTCCGAGACATGGAGGATGAGCTTAAGCCTGTTGCGATGTATATCGTCACGCATTTCATTTGGAACGCAGTCCGAAAGAATCTCAAAAAACGTCTTATGGTTATCGATGAGGCGTGGTGGATGATGAAACAAGAAGATACAGCCTCTTTCCTCTTCTCGCTTGCGAAGCGTGGCCGAAAGTACTACCTTGGACTCGCAACAATTACACAGGACGTAAACGACTTTCTTCGTTCACCTTATGGTGAGGCAATTATCAACAACTCGTCGATCCGTCTTCTCCTTAAACAATCAACCTCTGCTATCGATCTCGTGCAAAAAACCTTTAACCTCACAAATGAGGAGAAGTTTCTCCTTCTCGAATCAGACGTTGGTGAGGGGATTTTCTTTGCCGGGTTAAAACACGTCGCAATGAAAACTATTGCCTCATACGCCGAAGACCAAATTATCACGTCAGACCCATCAGAGCTTCTCGCAATTAAGAGGGCGCGCGAGACTCCGGCGGGAGAACCACCCATCGAGGAAGCTTCCAAAAGCTAAATTCTAGATTCTGCATTCTAAAAATGTCTAAGCTTGTAACAACACTCTTCATCTCGCTATCTTTACTCTTCCCTCTGTGGACGAGTGCACAGACTATTGCTCCGGTTCTCCAGGTTGCTGTTTCACCAACAACGCCCGGACCTGGACAGGAGGTCACTCTTTCACTTTCTTCCTCCGCGGCCGACCTTAATCGCTCCACTATTTCATGGACACAAAGTGGGCGCGTTGTTTCAAGCGGGCGAGGGGTAAAAACATTTCGCTTTTCGGCGGGTCCCTTGGGAAGTGCAACAACCATCACGGCTCTTGTGCGAACCATCGACGGCAAACAGTTGCGTGGCGAGACAGTCATCCGACCAGCAGAGGTCGACTTCCTTTGGGAGGCAGACACGTATACTCCACCGTTTTATCGAGGCAAGGCTCTGGCGTCGCCAGGAAGCACGGTCAGAGTCACTGCGGTCCCACACTTCGTACTTGGGAACGGCACACGCCTCGCTTCAAGTGAGCTAGTGTTCACGTGGTCTAAGGACCGTACTGTGCTTGGAAATCTCTCTGGGTACGGAAGGGACGTGGTTGAGCTGACAATGCCATCGGGATTCCGACCCGTTGACGTCATGGTTGAGGTTTCCTCCCTTCAAAATTCTTTTTCTGTTAAAAAAGAAATGCGTCTTGTTCCCCATGACTCACGCGTTCTTCTGTATGAACGGCACCCACTGTTGGGGGTCCTGTATAATAAGGCCTTACCAGGAGTCATTGATCTGGAGACAGAGGAAACGACACTGCGTGCTGAACCACTGTATTTTTCTTTGAACGACGTGCGCTTGGGCAAAATTTCTTTTGTTTGGTCGTTAAATGGACGTATGGTACCTGGTGGAGAAAGATCCGGCGAGATTACCCTGCGCCAGGAAGGATCTCAGCAATCCGCAAGCGTGGCGCAGATCTCTTTGGTTGTTGAAAATGCGGCGCGCGCACTCCAGGCCACAACAGCCGAATTTTTGGTAAACTTTGGTAGTGAGGAGAAAATTTAGTTTTGTACACATATGCACCGCTCATACTTAAAAAGGTTGCCTCTCTTTGGTCTTCTTGCCATTCTTTTACTTGTCGGTATTTTTGGTATTTTCGGAATCGCCTTTGCCCAAGGAACCCCCGGGGGGTACGTGCCCCTTGAGCAACTTCCGCCTTTGGGTGGTACCCCACAGGCGGAGACACCCGTGGGACGTTATATTGAGGGGTTTTTTAGTCTTGCTGTCGGCGCAGCAACTGTATTGGCGGTCCTTCTTATTGTCGTTGGGGGTATACAGTACATGGCAAGTGAGATAATCAGCGGAAAAGAAGAGGGGATGAAGAGAATGCAAAATGCCATATGGGGTTTCATCCTTATCCTATCGTCAGTGCTTATTCTCCAAACCATAAACCCCAACCTCTTAAATATTGATTTGCGCCTAGAGGGCATCAGTCCTGCCACCCCACCAAGTGCGCCGCCGGGATATTCTTACACCTGGGTGACAAATGTTAATTCGAGCGAGGATCGCTTGTGTCTAGACGTCCGCGGCGTAAGACAAGCACCCATCGCTGATCGATTCTGTTCTGGTGGTTCTCTCGGGAAGCCGGATTCTTCCTCGTTTTGTTGTATGTTACGTGAACCAGAGAGACCGGCTCCCTCTGGAAGACCGGAGTCTGAAGATTTTGCCGTTGAGGACACTGCGGAAATTGAGAATTATCGCACCAGGTGCACAACGAACAGTGGGACGTGGACGGCAAGATGTGTTTTTCCTCGAGAGGGCACGGTTTGTGAAATACTTCGGTATTCTTGTTTTGGTGGATGAGGCCACTCTACGCGTTGCTTAAAAATTGTTATCCCATGTCACAAAAAACCCTACTCATCATCGTTATCATCTTTACCATCTTGATTGGGGGGCTTTTTGGCGCGGCGTTTTACATTGCACGCGACACGGGACAATCAACAGGTGAGGTGTTGCTCGACTTTCTTCCTTTTGGGGGCGAGGTGGCAGATCGTCCCATTGTGGATGACCGGGGATTAACAGAGGAGGGAGAGGGCACCGGCGAAGAAGCTCCTGAGATGGGGATTCCTGTTGGCGCAACATTGTCTCAACTCACACGCATTCCTGTTTCTGGCGCGACAATTCTTGGGGAGGGGGCTTCAACAACAGTGCGATATATGGAGAGAGCGACAGGGCATGTCTACGATATTCGCCTTGAAAGTGGTGAAAAGAGCCGTATTACCAACACCACACTTCTTACAGTAGAGGAGGTCGTGTGGAACGAAACTGGCAACAGGCTTATCCTTCGCTATTTGGGGGAAGATGACACGATAAAAACCTTTCTCGGAGAGATTATAAAGAACGGCGGACAAAGCCCTGGAAAAATTACGGGCGTGTTCATGCCCGACGACATCCTATTTGTCGCCCCATCACCAGACGCAAAAGAGGTCTTTTATCTCGCGCGCTTCGGCACTCGTGCAGTGGGTACGCGTGTGTCGTTTGAAAACAAGAATCTCAAAAATGTCTTCAACTTCCCGTTTGCAGAGTGGTTGGGCGGATGGCAAAGCGCTGGAATTACACTCTTAACCACAAGGCCATCGGAGAATATAACGGGTGTTTCGTACGCACTCAACATGCAAACCGGGGCACTTGCAAAACTCACTCAAGGGCGCGGTCTCACCTCAAATCTCTCTCCAGACGCCAACCTGCTCCTTTATTCCACATACCAAAGTGGTATTCTTGAAAGTTTCGTTCTCAATCGAAAAACAGCAACCACTCAACCCCTCTCACTTTCTCTACTCCCAGAAAAGTGCGTCTGGGGTCACAAAAACACGGGGACGCTCTTCTGTGCTGTCCCAGAGAGATCGTTTTCCCTTGAAACGTGGTATGCCGGGGGCTCCGCGACATCAGACGACTTGTGGCGCATTGATGCCGATGGGGGAATACAAACGTTCCTCGTCTCTTCGAAGAGAGATGCTCGAACACCAATAGATGCTGTGAATCCAGTGCTCTCAAAAGACGAAACATACCTTATTTTCAAGAATAAAATCGACAACACGCTCTGGCTTCTAAAAAACAACCCCCTATACTAGGGGTTGTTTTTTAGAACGTTCCGATGTATCCCTTGTCTCCTGTTCTTTTACACTAAAATGAGAGAGCGCGCCCGCTATCACTCTCGGGATCCACAAACTTCATAACAACGCGGCGCTCGCGCCCAGAGCCCGTAGACTCTGTTTTTATATCTGGAGTCTGTGAGAAAAAGGAGTGCACAATCATGCGCTCATACGGATTCATCGGCTCCAACTCAATGCTCGATTTGAAAAAACGTGCCCGTTCCGCCATGATTGTTGCTTTGTTTTTGAGTTCCTCAATTCGTTTCTCTTGGTGATCATTTACGTCCACCATAAATGACATTGTCTCGCGCGCACCCTCTTCTTCATCGCGTTCCAATATCTTTTTCATCAAATGGTTTATGGCAAGTAGTGTTTTGCCCTCCTCTCCAATAAGAAGGTGGGGTTCCTCTGTTACAATAGAAATCTTTGTGATTGCACCGTCGTGGAGATCTTTGACACCATCAAAACGCCAGTCCACACACAAACGGGACAAAATATCTTCAACGATTTTTTGGGCACGCTCTTGATTCATGGGGTAGTGATAGATCAATTAAGGCAAATCCTTGAATTTTCCTCACTATACCGCATTGCCCCTCTTTTGCAAATCCTCTACATCTTATGTTCTACTTTTTGCGATAAGAGTAACCTTTTTTGCTTTGTGTCGAACGTACAATTCATGAATGATGGTGAACACGTTGGATGTTACCCAGTACAATGCAACAGCCGATGATATGGTGTACGCGATAAACGCAACAAAGATCGGGAGTCCGTATTTCATTTGCAGTTGAAAGCTTCTCATGAAATCGTCTTTGAGTGACGGTTTATTGCCCTCGTTCGTGCTCTCTGGGAGAGTGGGGATCGAAAGTTTAATTTGGAAATATTGTGAGATGCCAGCCAAAAGCGCGAGCACGACACTCTTCTCAGACATATTAACGAGGCTAAGGAAATTGAGGTTTACCGTTGCGGGTACGTCGACAAAAGAATATAGTGCTCCGGGGTCAAAATTTCCGTTTTGGATACCTTTCCAAAACACCCAATAAAGCGCGATAATGAAGGGGATTTGAACAATGAAGAGGAGGCAGCCCGAGAAGGGGTTAATTCCGTGTTCTTTGTACAGTTCCATCATTTTCTGTGCCTGTATTTGCTTGTCCTCTTTGTGCTTTTCGCGAAGCTTTGTGACTTCAGGTTCAATTTCTTTAATTTTTCTTTGTGCCTTTGTTGATTTGTGTGTGAGCGGAAGAAGCACAAACTTGACCAGGATGGTCAGGGTGATAATCGCAATTCCGACATCCGCAAACGGCACCCATGAAACCAAAAAAACCAACCCGTTGTATAGGGGTTGATAGAAAACAATGTGAAAAGCATCTCCGATCATTGTTGTATTCTAGCTAAATCTGCGTGGTGGCGCAAAATCATCGCAGGGGGTCAATCCATTCTTTTTGCCATGGGTGACAGCGAAAAACCCGTGCGAGAGCCCGCATGCCACCACCCCAAACGCCATACTTTACTATTGCCTCTTTTGCATATTGGGAACACGATGGATAAAAACAGCACACGGTGCTGCTCCTGACCCGCAGCATCCCCCTATCGGGGGAGAAAAGTGTTTGATAGCAGTTGATGAGTAGTACGGCAATATATCGCATGATATGTATGACCGCGAGCCGTTATATCAAGGGTTCTCGCTCCACGATCTGTAGCTTACACGAGCTGCGCCTCCTTAAAAAGAGAGAGGATTTCTTTTTTGAGCGCAGCAAACGACGCTGTGTCTGCTCCTTTTTTGAAGAAAACCACGCAAGAATGACACGGGGAAATGCTTTGAATCTCGCGAAGGGTAGCGTAGCCGCGTCGCTTAATGCGGTTTCTGGCTGTTGCTTTTGCGGCGACTTTTTTCGACACAACAAAAGCGAACGTGCTTGGTTCCTTCTCGCACTGCTTCTTTTCGAGCACTCGCAAAGACAGAAGGGGGGAGTGGAGTGTTCTCCCTTTTTTTAGAATGGGGGCAAATTCACTCCTCGCCACCCTACGGTTTTTGGGGAACATAGGAGGAGACTCTGTGGGGAATTATGCCGCTAACCTCTTTCGTCCTTTGCGCTGTCTTCTTTTTAGGGTTTTGCGCCCCCCTGCGCTTCTTTTCCTTACCAAAAACCCGTGGGTCTTCTTCCTTTTCCTTGTTTTGGGATGATATTTCTTTGCCATTATGCTTCATAGTCTACCATAAACGCCTTAAAAACAAAATTGTGGTGCGCAAGTGGCACAAAAAGTGTCAAAAAAGTTCGCTGTTGGGTTGGTATGTTTCGTTTCAACGAAAAAATCTGCTCACGCGAGCCAAAACTGTTCAACTTGTTGCTATACACACCTTATGAACAGCTTATCAACATATTGAGGCTCTTTTCGCAAGTTCTCTCGTGTTTGGTTTACCGATATACTATAGAGATTATTGGTGTCTGCCTTTCACTTCATTCACTTGTAACTTTCTCCTCATGCAAGAATCAGAGACAAAAACAGCAACCGACATCGAGCAACTCTGGGAACGCGCCCTCACTGAGATAGAACTTAGCGTTTCGAAGGCAAATTTTACTACGTGGTTTAAAAATACTTGTGTTTTAAAGGAGGAGGAGGGGGTAATACATATCTCTGTGCCTAATGGTTTTGTGAAAGAGTGGCTTCAGGGGAAATATCACAAGTTTATTTTGAAGTCTCTGCGCAATGTTTCTCCGTACGTACGGGGTGTTGACTACGTTATTGTCCCTCGAGGAGAAAAATACACCGAAAAACAGGAAAAGGAGCGTGGGGTCCCGTCATACACAAACGAGCTTCCTCTTAAGGATCTTTACGTTAACAAGGAAGATAACTTAAACCCGCGGTACACATTCGATTCGTTCGTCGTGGGACCCTTCAACGAGGTTGCTTATGCCGCCGCCCGTTCGATTATAGAGTCTCCTGGGCACTCGTATAATCCGTTATTCGTCTATGGAGGAACTGGTCTTGGCAAAACACACCTTCTACAAGCGACGGGGAATAAAATAAAGGAGACAGCAAAAGACAAAAGGGTCTTTTATGTAACGGCGGAACGTTTTTATCTTGATTTTGTGAACGCCGTTGGGGCAAACAAGGTTGGAACCTTTAAAGAAAAATATAGAAAATATGATGTTTTAATTATGGACGATGTCCAGTTTTTGACCGGCAAACAAAGCACCCAAGACGAGCTCTTCCACCTCTTTAATGAGCTTTACGACAAAAACAAACAGATTATCTTTTCTTCCGATAAGCACCCGAACTATATTGGCACTCTGGAGGACCGCCTCCGTTCACGCTTTGGGGCGGGTATGATTATTGATATTCAAGACCCCAACTTTGAGTCAAAGGTGGCGATTTTACAATCAAAATCAAAGAATATTGATTTTTGCCCTTCTCCCGAGATTATCGATCACGTCGCAAACACAGCGCGAGGAAGCATACGTGAGCTTGAGGGTGTTTTGAATGTTATTGTGTGCCAAGCACAGCTCAAAAAGCGCAATCTCACAATAAACGAGGTTAAGTCGCTTATAAAAAATAGTGAAAAACCTCGAAAATCATTGTCTGTTGATGATGTTGTTGGTATTGTTTCCGGATTTTATAACATAGAAAAAGGGGTGATATATGAAAAAACAAGGAGAAAGGAGGTTGTCCGCCCTCGACAAATCATCATGTTCTTGCTTCGCGAGGACTTTGGTATCTCTTTTCCGACAATAGGACAAAAGTTGGGGGGAAGAGATCACACAACAGTTATCCATTCATGTGAAAAGGTTAAGAGGGATATTGCGATGGATGTGGTGCTTTCTCAAGACCTTGAGCAGATCCGATCAATGTTTTAGTTGTGTGGATTAGTTGTTGAAAGTTTGGGTATAACGTAGGGATTGGTTGTTGAAAAGATTGGTATATTTCTTGAGTTGGTGACGTGTGGGTTGTATGCTAGTGTTTTTAACAACATGTTATACACATGCAATAAACAAGTAGTTCTTTTTGGGTGCTGTGTTTTGCTTTGATATTAAAGGGTAAAATAGATTTCCACTGTTTCCACATACCAATAATAACAATAATCATTAGTTCACTATCTTTAATTATATATGCAAATAGAAAGCAGAAAGGACAAATTAAAAACCGCACTCTCTTTTGCAGAGAAGATGACTGGGAAAAACCTCACCCTACCTATCCTTGGAACAGTCCTGCTTGTTGTTGATGATAAATCAATCACTATTAGAGCAACCAACCTTGATATTGGAATAGAGATCACACTACCTGTTAAGGTACACAAAAAAGGAATAGTTGCTGTTCCTGGAAACATACTAAACAATCTCTTATCAAACATAACCGACGAAACAATATCTCTTGAAGTTAAGGATGGTAATCTCTTTGTTCAATCACAAAAAAACAAAGCCGTTATTAAAAGTTTCCCGAACGAGGATTTCCCAACACTCCCTGTTGTTTCATCGAATAAAAAGACAATCCAGATTAAACCAGAAAAACTCGTAAACGGACTAAGATCAGTTTGGTACAGTGCATCAGTTTCCGATATTAAACCCGAGATAGCCAGTGTTTTCCTCGGTATTAACAACAAAACAATTACATTTACAGCTACCGACTCCTTCCGACTCGCTGAAAAAATTATTGACTACGAAACAGAGGTTGATGGAGAAACACTCCTTGTTCCTATTAGAAATGTCGCAGAGATTATCCGCGTTTTTGATGCAACAAAAGAAGACATTAAAATATCTTTTGACGACAACCAAATATCATTCAAGAGCGGAGGAATTTACCTCACCTCAAGGCTTATCCAGGGCGTTTTCCCAGACTACAAACAAATCATCCCCAAAGAGCACACAACAGAGGTTATTGTGTTGAAACAGGATTTTGTGAACGCACTAAAAACAACAACCCTCTTTGCAGACAAGTTTAACCAAATCACCTTGGTTGTTGATCCAAAAGGGAAAACTTTTTCTATTACCTCAAGGAACCCCGATGTTGGTGAGAATACGGCCTTTATCGACTCGTCTTTTTCCGGAGAAGGCGTCTCTCTCAATTTTAACCACAGGTATGTTGTTGATTCCTTACAATCAATAACAACAGACAGTGTTTCTTTGCAATGTAACGGTGGATCAAAACCATTGGTGGTCCAGGGGGTTGGGGACCGTTCGTTTACGGCGCTGATTATGCCCTTAAACCAATAAGTCCATGTCTTGGATAAAGAACCTACTCAGTAAATACCAAGCACTCACACCACCCGAGGCGTATATAAAAACTTGTATCAGTAAGGCAATCGAGGAGGTTACGGGGATCTCCATTGACGATAAGGCCATAGTACTCAAAGGCAACACAATCTTTGTTAAAGAGCGCCACGGAGTTAAGGCAACAATCTTTATGGAAAGAGGAAGGATTTTAAAGATAGCAAACAGCGAACTCAAAGAACGGCAGTTTTCTGACATACGATGATTCCCCCCGTACTCTAGTTGGGACACTACGACCCCGGTCTTCCGCAATTAAGTATTAAAAAACACCCCCAGTAGGGGGTGTTTTTAGTCCTCGACAAGAAAGACAAACTCCCGCACACCTTTGTTTTTTACAGTATCGTATCCAACCAAGGTTAATTTGTTTTCATTTTTCAGCCCAGAAACATTCCCAGGAACGAAAGAAAACTGAAACGGCGCTCGGTCAGACATGCCAACATACGTGTTGTTTATGAACAAATCAACCCTGCTTAGTGTGTGTGCACCACTTCCAGTGACAGCAAACGAAACACGCTCGTTTCGCTTGTGATACGTGGTTTCATCGAGACCAAACACAGCAAGTGATGGCGCATACTCGGGTTTGTGCACCTCGTCGTATTTTTGTGGGATGCTCGGTGAGGCTTCTTTTGCGAGGCCCAACCCCGCCGCCCAGAGAAGAACGGGCTCTTCCCACAACAGGAACTGAGAATCTTCTTCAGGGAATGCCGGCCTGGGGCCTCGAGGGTCTCCTTTGTTCAACCAATAAAGAATTGAGTGCACGTCAGTGAGAACAACCTCTCTCCTCGTCTCCTCAGGAGTGTGTGCTGTTGCAAGATTGCCAGATACGGTGTCTATGGTGTACGTTTCCCCGCCCTGCCAGACACCACGAAGCACGGGCTTAAAGCCGTCTGGGTAATCATACGAAACAGAAGCAAAAGGTTCGTCAGGAAGTTTCTCAAGAGCAGTCTTCATAAACGCATTCCACATCGGCGCAACAATAAACCCAGCAACACTTTTCACCATTTCACTGTTGTCGTTGTTTCCAACCCACGCACCAACAGCTATATTGGGTGTGTACCCAATAATCCAGGCGTCGCGAGAATCGTTCGTTGTACCAGTTTTCGCGGCCACGTCTCTTCCTGGAAAATAAAGTGGGGAAGAGGCACCGAAAGCGGGTGTCCTTGCTTTATTGTCCGAAAGAATATCAGTGATTGTCCCAGCAATCTCGGGGGACAAGACCTGCTTGGGTTTTGGAGTTGACGACTCAAGCATTTCCCCATTTCCGTCTCTTACCTCAATGATGCTGTAGTGTGGGTTCCGAACCCCCTTATTTGCAAAGACCGAATACGCACTCGTCATCTCAATGAGCGACACCTCGCCACCACCAAGGACCAAAGTAAGTCCGTAGCGATTTGGATCGTTCAGGCTTGTGATGCCCATATTTCGGGCAGTTTTAAGAGAGTCTTGCAAACCAGAGAGATACAATACCTTAACCGCAGGAACGTTGATTGACTGGGCGAGTGCATCTCGGAATGTTATTGGTCCACGAAACTTCTCATCATAGTTTTGGGGCATGTAACACGTCTCTTCCTTAACATCCGGACTGAGGGGCTTTCCTTTTGCATCACATTCGGTACTAAACTGCGTCGGGAGGTCAAAGACGACCGTATCGGCTGTATACCCCTTTTCTAGGGCCGTTGCGTACACAAACGGCTTAAAGGCTGACCCGGGCTGTCGATTTGGCTTTGTTGTTACATTAAAATTGCCATCGATGTCTTCCGCGAAGTAGTTTTTTGAGCCCACCATAACAAGGACCTGCCCAGTTTTTGGGTCAATAGCAATAAGCCCGGCGTTTGTTGCTTTAAACTTTATAACGTTTTCTTCAGCGTAACGACGTACGATTTCCTCGGCCTTTTCTTGTAGGCCGTAATCAAGTGTCGTGATTACACGAAACCCACCATTTTCTACTCGCTCGCGCCCGTACGTTCCCTCCAACTGCTCAAGGACATAAAAAACAAAATGCGGAGCACGAATGCCGAGGGTTGCGGCTGGTTCAAAGGACGCGACGACGCCCTTTGCCCCCGCATGTTCTTCCTCAGTTATAAAACCGAGCTCAAGCATGCGCCCGAGGACGATATCCTTTCGTTGATCAAGAGCCTCCCGGTTGTTTCCGTAAGGGGAGTAGTATGTTGGCGCCTGCGGAAGAGAGGCCAGGTAGGCCGCCTCATTCAAGGAGAGTTCTTCAGCCCCCTTGTTAAAGAACGCCCTGCTTGCCTCCTCAACTCCGTAGATGCTTCCTCCGTAGGGTGCTTCGTTCAGGTAAAGCTCGAGGATCTCCTCTTTTGTCATCACACCCTCAATTTTAAGTGCGAGCACCCACTCCTTGAGTTTTCTTGGTATGGTCTTTTTTGAGGTAAGCAAAGAGTTCTTAACAACCTGTTGCGTAATTGTAGAACCTCCCTGTTCGAACCCCAAGGAAAAAATATTTACAATAACAGCTCGAAGTATCGCTGTCGGTTTTATGCCCGAGTGATCATAGAACTCAGCATCTTCAATAGCGACCGTTGCGTTTTTGAGGTGCCGAGAAATGAGGTCAAAAGGCACACTTGTGCGCTGAATGTCTTGGTTGGCCTCGTAAAGGAGCACCTCACCAGTTCGATCGTATATTTTTGTTGTTTCAACAACGCGCCGCTCATCAAACGTTTCGAGATCAGGAATTTGCAGGGTTGAAGCCCACAACAAAAGACCACCGGTAGAAAAAAGGCCGATGGCGAACAAGACCAAGAGTGTGTTTTTGAGAAAAAACCTTCGTTTTCGCATGGTATGGCGCTATAATACCACGCAAAAGATTGATTGACAATTTTTCTTGGTACCAAAGAAGCCTGCGTGCCCAATGAAATCGTATGGTACAATACCGTATATGAACGTTCTGACCGATGAGAAAAAAATTGACGAGGCACTCGAAAGAAGCGTCGCGAACATTCTTCCCTCCAAAGAAGCGTTAAAAAAAATACTCCTTACGGGCAAGCGCCTCCGCTTTTATATCGGAGCAGATCCGACGGGCCCCGACCTTCACCTTGGTCACGCAACCAACTTCATTCTCCTCGAGAGAATGAGAAAGCTTGGACACGAGATAATCGTCCTTTTTGGCGATTTTACGGCACGAATCGGGGATCCCACCGACAAGGACGCAGCACGAAAAGCCCTTACAGAAGAAGAAATTGAAGAGAACATCAAGACATGGAAAAAACAAGTGGGAAAAGTTTTGCATCTAGACGACAAAGAAAACCCAGCTGTCATCAAAAAGAATAGTGTGTGGCTCTCTAAACTTTCTCCCGAAGAGATTCTTAAACTTGCTGCACACGTAACTGTGCAACGCATGATTGAGCGTGACATGTTTGAGCGTCGCCTTATTGCGCACAAACCGATCTACCTTCATGAATTTTTCTACCCACTTCTTCAGGGATACGACAGTGTCGCAATGGATGTCGACGTAGAGGTTGGGGGCACCGACCAGACGTTTAATATGCTTGTTGGTCGTGATTTACAAAAAACCTATAACAATAAAGAAAAATTTGTCATCACAACCCCACTACTCGAAGATCCGCGGACAGGAAAGAAACTCATGAGCAAAAGTGAGGGTGGGTATGTTGCACTGAACGACGCTCCGCAAGACATGTACGGTAAAGTAATGGCGCTACCCGACGAAGTAGTAGTCTCTGTTCTCGAACACTCCACACTTGCTTCGATTTCTAATGTTAGAAAAATGGAAAAAGATTTTTCACACCCCGAGAATCGGCGAGATCTAAAAATGTTGCTTGCGCGTGAGGTTGTGAAAACATACCACGGAGAAAAAGATGCCATTGAGGCAGAGGCGTTTTTTGTTGCGACATTTCAAAAAAAAGACACACCAAGAGAGGCGCCGCAAACGACCGCTTCGTCAGGAGAATTGCTCGTCGATGTTTTGTTGCGAGAAGGAACTGTAGCATCAAAGACGGAATTCAGACGTTTGGTCAAAGAGGGAGCAGTAACAGATCTCGACCAAGCACACCTGATCGAAGACGAAAAACACGTCATTACAAAACCGACAACGTTCAAAATCGGAAAGCGGCGGTTCCTACGCGTTCTTCTTTGAGCCCAACATAACAAAACTCGGTCGCCTTGAGCGACCGAGTTTTGTTATGTTCAATGCAAATTATTCCTCGGTCTCTTCTTCGCTCTCAAAAAGGGTGTCATCTCCTTCCACTCCATCCTCACCCTCTTCGTCCGCCTCCTCTTCCTCGAGGCCGAGCTCTCCACTTTGTGCAAATTCGTCAGGTAACATGCGCTTATGATTTAAAAATTTATTTGCGACCTAAAACTTTTAATTGGACTTCTTACGTCTCTAAGACGCAGTGCTTCTATTTTTAGCAGATTCTATTGGTAATGCAAGAGTAAAAAAGATTGGGTTGTGGATAACCAATTACGTCAAGAGAGTGACCGAGTTTTCTCTGTGGCAAAGTGGGTAAGCCCCACAGCGATTGCGTCATATTCATCATCCAATCGCCCCTTCTTTTCAGGAACGCGCAGAAGCTGCTTCACCATGAGTGTCACTTGTTCTTTTGGGGCTCGCCCCCAACCCGTAATGGCAACCTTTATTTGAAGTGGGGTATATTCTTCGACGTGGAGCCCAGCCTCCTTTGCTTTGAAAACGATGGTTCCGCGCCCTTCGGCAACCTTCATCGCTGTTTTTTGATTGGTGTTAAACAGTAGCGTTTCTATCGCGAGAACCTCAGGTGCGTACGTTTCGACAAGCTTTCCAAACGCGGTTCCAATGACGCGCAAACGCTCTTCAAAAACATCTTTAGGATTTGTTCTAATACAATCAGAGAAGATGAGAACTTCTTTACCCGCTGATTTTTCCAACACAGCAACCCCAACACGCTCAAAGCCCGGGTCTATAGCAATGATTCTCATTGTCGTGGCAGATTTACGAGGCGTTGGTAAACACCCCCTGCACGTCACTTTGCTCTTCAAGTGCGTCGACCAAGGCCCCAAGCTTTTCAAGATCATCGTCTTCGGGGGACACGGTGGAGGTTGGGTTCCATTCGTTACCTTCTTTTACAAAAGCCCACTTGGCGGCGCCGCGCTCGACGAACACGGCGCTGTTGTCAGCAAGGATTTTCTTTACCTCCGCAACCGTCCGGTTTTTGTTATCAGTCAAACACTCGACAATAATAGCGGTACCACCAGGACCATATGCTTCATACGTGACCTCCTCAAGAGAGGCCGCGTCTTTTTCTGTGGCTCGCTTGATTGCCCGCTCAATGTTTGCGAGAGGCATGTTTGCAACACGGGCGCGCTCAACGACATTTTTTAACGTTGATGCGTTTGTGTCGCCACCAACCCTCCTTGCCTCCATGGTTATTACCTGTGCCAACTTCGAAAACTCGCGACTCTTTTTTGCGTCTGTGATGCCCTTCTTTCTTTTAATTTGTGACCACTTATTATGACCAGACATATGGTATCTGTATTGTAACTGAAGAAAATATTTTTATTCAAGTTTTTAAAGGAAGTGCAAAATCGTACGACACGCTGCTCAAATCAAGCGCTCCTGTCTGTTTTCTGGTGCCTTAAGGCCAAGGTGCTTGTATGCCGCGTCTGTCGCCACACGTCCACGCGATGTTCGCTCGAGAAACCCAAGCTGAATGAGGTAGGGCTCATTAACCTCCTCGATGGTCGAGCGTTCCTCAGAAAGAGAAGCAGCAATGGTCCCAATACCAACGGGCCCACCGTGGTATTTTTCGATAATAGCAGCAAGAATCTGCTGGTCGAGGGCAGAGAGCCCCCTTTCGTCGATTTCAAGAAGTGATAGCGCTTTTTGCACAGCATCCTTCTCAAGGGGGCGTTTGGCGACCTGAGCAAAATCTCGGCACCGTTTTAATAAATAGTTTGCTGTTCTTGGGGTACACCTACTTCGTATTGCTATCTCCTCGCAGGCATCTTCAGGTAAAGAAACCCCAAGAATTTGGGCGGAGCGCCTAAGGATTTGCTTCATTTCTTCAAGGGTATAAAACTCCAAACGAAACACTCCGCCCGAAAAGCGGGAACGAAGTGGCGCAGAGAGAAGGGCGACGCGTGTTGTGG
Source organism: Parcubacteria group bacterium (assembly GCA_016204045.1). Taxonomy (NCBI): domain Bacteria; species Parcubacteria group bacterium. Next base: position 60,342 of record JACQLQ010000001.1, on the reverse strand, counting down.
CAGCAACAAGCGTAAAGGGCGCCAACTCAAGCTGGATGATGCGGGCCGAAGGGCCCTTGCCCAAGATAATATCAAGCTTACCAGACTCCATTGCTGGGTAAAGCATTTCCTCGACTGTTTTTGAAAGGCGATGGATTTCGTCTATGAAAAGGACATCCCCAGGAGAGAGGTTGGTAACTATAGAAGCAAGATCACCAACCTTTTCTATTGCTGGCCCGGATGTAGTTTTAATGTCTGCTCCAAGTTCTCGGGCGATAAGGTTTGCAAGCGTTGTTTTTCCCAAGCCCGGTGGGCCGTAAAAAAGAAGATGCTCCGGCGGATGTGAGCGTTCTTTGGCCGCCTTGAGCAAAATTTCAAGGTTTTGCTTTATCCGTTTTTGTCCTATATACTCCCCCAGTGTTGCGGGGCGCAAGAGGTGATCTAGGGCGGCGTCCTTCTTAAGAGGCTCTGTTGGGTTACTTGACATTTTAAGTGTTTTATGATAACGTATGCGTAAAGAGGCGAACGAGCCTTCTTTGTATACGACACGAACTCTCTAGCTCGTGTCTTCCTCTTTACGATAGCACATTTAAAGTCCCCAACCTCCAGGCAATCAGATCATTTTTTGATCATTTGGGTGTTTCCTAAGAGCGTCTTGGTTTTTCTGCTTCGGCAGATATAACTGAGGTGTTTCTCAAGGTTATATCTGCCTTTTTATTCCTTGCACGGAACTTAAAGGATTGTCTGGAGGTTGGGGACTTTAACGTTTAAAGTGACCCCTCCAATTCAAATCTTCAGGTGGCGTAAGAGCTCAAATCAATTACACGCATCACCTCCTCAAAAGAAGTGACACCATGAAGAATCTTTGAAACACCATCTTCTCCCATATCAAGCAATCCCTGTGTATCCATTAACTTTTTTATCTCACGCTCGCTCGGGTTTTCTGAAGCGAGTTTTTCAATTTCGGCATCCATGTGCACCGCCTCAAAAATACCAATACGTCCTTTATAGCCGGTGTTGTTGCATTTGTCACACTTGCTTCCCCGCCATACTCGTGTGGTTTGTATGTCGGCGAATGCGGTGCGCAACCGCGGCTCCATATGAGCGATGATCTTTCGCTCTTCTTCCGTTGGTGTGTCTTCCTTCTTACAGTATTCACAGAGTTTTCGTAGGAGTCGTTGGGCAAGAGCAAGCGTTAGCGCAGAGCCGATGATTTTTGGATTTACTCCAAGGTCGATGAGCCGAGGTATGGTTCCCGCCGCGTTGTTTGTGTGAAGGGTCGAAAGCACCAAGTGACCCGTGAGCGCGGCATCAATCGCAGTCTCCGCAGTTTCTTTGTCGCGGATTTCTCCGACCATGATGACGTCTGGGTCTTGGCGGAGCCCCGAACGGAGCCCCTCAAAAAAGTTATACGCGGTATTACTATCAACCTGCGTCTGTGTTATCCCGGGAAGATGATATTCAACCGGGTCCTCAATGGTAATAATTTTGACTGTCGGGTCGTTCAACAGACGTAGGATCGCGTAAAGCGTTGTCGTCTTTCCAGAACCAGTAGGACCCGTGTTTAGGATCAAGCCATTGGGCTTTTTTATCTCCCGTCTCACAATTTCCTCAAGTCTCTTTTCCATACCCAACTTATCAAATGGAACCGCTATCGCCTTGGGGTTTAGGATACGAAGCACCACAGACTCTCCATATGCTCCGGGCACTGTCGAGATTCGAACTTCGATGTCCGCATCATGCACCTTGATGGTGAACCGGCCGTTTTGCGCATCATCACGCACGTTCAACTTCATGCCGGAGAGAATTTTAATACGTGAAACAAGGAGTGTGAACACCCGCTCCTCTATGGCAGCAACCTCCTGAAGAACACCATCCAAACGATAGCGGAGCATCACCTGCGTCTCTTCTGGTTCAATATGAATGTCTGACGCGTCGGTGGCGAGGGACCCAGCAATCAAAATTTCAAGGATTCTTGTGGTCTGATATCGTTCCTTCCCCGCAAGTACGCCAGCAATAACCTCTGCGACACTGTTTAAGCTCTTAAATTCTGCCAAGTAAGACAGAACTTGTTCTGAGGAGACCTCAAGAACGCCCTCCTCCGTCTCTAAGCTTAAAGAAAGCTCCGCATATCGTTCCCATACGCGCCCAAGACTCTTTTTGGATGCAACATAGAGGATCGGAGAATACCCCGCATTTTCTAGCTCTTTTATTCGGTCTATTGTGTCTTGGTTGTTGGGCGCCGCAATGGCAACATGAACCTGTTTTCCAACCAAACGAAACGGAGCGAGAAGCCCCGTACGCGCCTCTTCTTCCTTTAGAAGGCGCAAAGCGTCACTTGAAAGGGGAACAGTTAAAAGGTCTATATAAGGAAGATCATGCCTTTCTGCTATAAATCGAGCAAGTTCTTCAGCTTCCTGCGTTTGCAGTTCAGCTACTTTCTTTTTTTGCTTGTCTTCGTCAAACGTGACCATGAAAATGAAGAGGGCAAAGGAGGAGCGTCTCTTGCTTTTAATACTAGCGCGTGCTTCTACGTAAAACAATATTGCACTTTGTTGAAACAGTGGTTCTGTGCAGAGAATCACTGTGCACCATCACGACAGTAAACACAACCCAATTGTTTTGTTAGCCCCAGTGCTCATTCTTACTAACGAAAGTACCATCTGCGAGTACGTGATTTTGGTGTGAGGTAGTTGTTATGTTCTGCGCTACATAACCTCATTTTTATTGACTTTTTAGCCGATTATGATATAATTGACTTGGCAATCCAGCTTATAGGAAGGAACGGGTAAAATGAAGTCAAATAAAGTGCTTTTGGTTGCAGTGCTGGGAGTTTCCCTGGCGTTTGGTGGCCCCATCGGCTGCGCTGGTGGCGAAAATCAGCAGGCCGGCACAGTCCTGGGCGCTATCGCTGGCGGTCTCGCTGGTGCGCAATTCGGGCGTGGCACGGGCCAGCTCGTCGGAGTCGGCATCGGTACCCTCCTGGGCGCCGCCATTGGTGGCGAACTCGGCCGGTCCGTGGATGCGACAGACCGTCGTCTGATGCACCAAACGACAGAGCGTGCGCTGAACGATACCCCGCGCAACACCACGACGACGTGGCGGAACCCGGACACTGGCCACTACGGCACGGTGACGCCCACCAACACGACAGAGCCACGTTCAGGCGTCTACTGCCGCGAGTACCAGCAGACGGTCACCGTTGGTGGCCAGACGCAGAACGCCTTTGGCACCGCCTGTCGGCAGCCAGACGGTCAGTGGCGCGTGCAGTAGCACGTCGACCACAACAAAACGGGCGCGAGGAGGTTACCCCCCCTCGCGCCCTTTCATTTGGTACAATAGACGCATGCAAGAGCTCTACGCAAAAACCCCCGATGACCTGAAGGCTGTGGCCGCGATACTCGCGCAAGAAGTATTTGGGCGTGTGGCGCCCAAGGAGGCATCCGTCATAGGATTGTATGGCGATTTGGGGAGTGGCAAAACCACGTTTGTAAAAAGCATCGCAGAATCACTCGGTGTTGTGGAACCTGTGGTCTCCCCAACGTTCATCATTGAACGCGTGTATGCCATGGACCACCCGCGCTTTGCCCGCTTTATACATATTGATGCATATCGCTTACGGGACAGTGACGAATTGTTGAGTCTCGGGTGGGAGGAGATCTCAAAAGATCCGAAGAACCTCATTTTCATAGAATGGGCAGACCGGATAGAGGCCGCATTGCCGTACGATGCGATAAAGATGTATTTTGAAGGAGTAGACGAACGCACAAGAAAAATCAGAATCGTTAATCCGTAGTCATGAAACAAACAAAGGAAACAACAAAAAGACGGCTCGTGCTCTTAGATGCTCACGCAATCTTGCATCGTGCGTATCACGCACTCCCAGACTTCACTTCGAGAAAGGGTGAGCCAACTGGTGGGTTGTATGGGCTTTCGGCAATGTTAATCAAACTTATTAGCGACCTGAAGCCCGATTACCTCATTGCGTGCTATGACTTGGCGGGGCCGACATTTCGTCATGAAGCGTTTGAGGGGTACAAAGCAAAGCGGCCAAAGGCCGAGGACGATTTAGTTGCGCAAATGATTCGATCAAGAGATGTCTTTGGGGCGCTCGGCATTCCCATTTACGAAAAAGCAGGCTTTGAAGCCGATGACGTTATTGGCACCATTGTCGAAGAATCCAAGGGCGCGCTCAAGAAAGAGGCGCTCGAAATCATCATCGCATCAGGTGACATGGACACCTTAAGTTTGGTAGATGATAGACGGGTTATGGTCTATACACTCAAAAAAGGTATTTCAGACACGATTCTTTATGACGAGAAGGCGGTGCGCGAACGCTTCGGCTTCGGACCAGAACTCCTCGCGGATTACAAAGGATTGCGCGGTGATCCCTCCGACAACATCCCGGGCATTCGCGGTATCGGCGAAAAGACGGCAACAGAGCTCATCCTCGCCTTCGGTGGCATTGAAGATATTTATAAAAAACTTAAGAAGGACGAGAAGGCGTTCGAGAAGAAGGCGATTAAACCGCGTATTGTGCAACTCTTGAAAGACAACGAAGAGGAGGCACTTTTTTCAAAAACACTTGCATCAATTAGGAAAGACGCACCAATTGATTTTTCTCTCCCACAAAAAACATGGAGAGACACATTCGATATTGCAAAGGCGTCTAACCTCTTTCAAGAACTCGACTTTCGAACACTTGAGGATCGATTGCGAGGTGTCTTGGGTGAGAAAAAAGAAACACAGAAAGAAGAAACACAAGAAAAACCAGATCCGAGAGAGATTGTTGAGACGGCGATTGCGCTTTGGCTTGTCAATTCAGACATAACGAACCCAACTCTAGAGGATATCATGCGCCACGCACGCACGAAGACATTTGTCGAGGCAAAAGAAGGGATTCTCCGAGAGATCAAGTCACTTGGCCTCGAGCGCGTGTATCGTGAAATAGAGCTACCACTCACACCAATTATCAAAAAAGCAGAGGAACGCGGGGTCTTAATCGACACGTCGTATCTCAAAAATCTTTCAAAAGAATATCACAAAGAGCTCGACAAACTCTCCGAGCGTATCTGGAAGAGCGCGGGTACGCGATTCAACATCAATTCCCCGCGGCAACTCGGCGAAGTGCTTTTTGACACAATGGGCCTCACCGCGAAGGGTCTTAAAAAGACCGAGGGCGGCGCTCGCTCGACGCGCGAATCAGAGCTCCTAAAGCTCGAAGATGTGCACCCAATCATTGCGGACATTCTCGCATTTCGCGAGTTTCAAAAGCTTGTTTCCACATATATCGACAATATTCCGGGAATGGTCGATGCCGAAGGCGCACTGCATACATCATTTATACAGACAGGCACAACAACGGGGCGGATGGCTTCAGAAAACCCGAATCTCCAAAACGTTCCCATAAAAGGGGAACACGGCGGGAAGATACGCCGAGCGTTTATTGCACGAAAGGGGTTTACGCTCGCGGCGTTCGATTATTCCCAAATTGAGCTTCGCGTCCTCGCCATTCTCTCCAAAGACGAAGACCTCACTCGCATTTTTAAAGAGGGTCGTGATGTACACGCGGCTGTTGCCTCAAGAGTTTTTAAGGTGCCACAGGAAGAAGTAACAAAAGAGATGCGTCGCAAAGCAAAAACAATCAACTTCGGCATTATCTACGGCATGGGGATTTCCAGTTTACAGAAAGCTCTTGGTGGCACGCGCGAGGAAGCTCAAAATTTCTATAATAGCTATTTCGATGAATTTCCCGGAATTGCCAACTTTCTCGAAGAAATAAAAAGAAAGGCAGCAAAGCAAGGATACACCGAAACCTTCTTTGGGAGACGCCGCTATTTTGAAGGTATCAATTCAAACATCCCCTATATTAGAGCTGCTGCTGAACGCATGGCAGTCAATGCCCCACTCCAAGGAACGGCCACTGGGGACATTATCAAGCTTGCGATTGTTAATGTTGACACAATGCTCCGCAAACACGGGTGGGAAGACAGGGCGCTCCTTCTTCTCCAGGTACATGACGAACTCTTGTACGAAGTGAACGACGATGTGGTTGGAGAGGTGATACCTCTAATTAAGAGGGAGATGGAGGCCGTCCTTAAACACGATGTGCCCATCATCGCAGATGCTTCTTTGGGGAAAAATTGGGGGGAGATGGAGGTAGTTAAAACATAAAAGCACCTCGTCTTATATTTCGTCTTCGCTCGGAGAAAATGAAAATGAAGACATTTTCATTTTGCCCGCTCGCTCGACGAAATAAAAACATCCCGAGTCCTGATCTGCCAAGGGCAGGACTCGGGATGTTTGCTTTGGCTCTAGTGACCGTTTTTCGCAACAATGCGACGCATCGCTTCGAGAGCTGTGTTAATGGGAACGAAATAGATTTCTCGTCCCCGTTGTTCCTCGTACGTGGACACTGCTCCGCGTCCCGCCTCGAAGTTAGTTACTGTAATTGTGGGTATTCCACTCATCACACCCACAACCTTTCCATCCTCTGTAAGTACGGGGCCGCCAGAGCACCCCTGGGGATGCCGCGCGCCGTCAAAGGTCATAAGACCCGTAAGAGTGACTTCGAGATCCGTGTAGTAATCGGTGATATCCTTTGCAATGAGCGGTCCATAAGGAATTACGGAAGGATTCCATACCGTGGTGCAAAGTCCATACAACATTTGGCCCAACTTTAAGTCGTCTGAGTTCCCCAAAGAAAGGGGTTTCATGCCCGGATAGGACGGGGAGTAGATAACACCAATGTCAGTTTCCTTTTCGTAGCCGACGGCGTTCACTTTAAATTTTGCGCCCGTATGTGTTTCCGCCATCACTTCACCAATGTCGCCGCACATATACCAGAGATTATGAGCGGCGGTTAAACCGTTACCCAAACCCATTGAAACACCATTCACTTCAACAACGAAAGCGCTTCCCATCCAACTAATGAGCCCGCAAGCTCCGCTGATTGAGAGATAGCCCTTTGCTGCTTCATGAACCACATGCCCCGCGGGGTACTCGTTTGCTGCTTTTGGGAAAGGTTTGCAAGCCGCAATCGCCGCAACAACGACGGCGGCGCAAAGCGTGTAAACACTTCGGAACATGGCCGTCTCCGTCAAGTTTTCAATACTACTGTAAGGGTAGCATTGTACCCAAAATTGTCCAACAGGCACCTGCGGGGTATCATATACATGTGATATACGTATTTTGGGGGTCTGATACCGCGCGCGTTGCCGAGAAATCGAGTGCTTTTGTTGATGCACTCCGGGCAAAAAAGCCGGAGGCGCCCATACTGGTCTTTGATGAAGAGACAGTCTCGGTCTCTTCTCTTGAGGAGCTTGTGAGGGCGCACGGTCTTTTCGAATCCAACAACATAGTTGTATTAAGCAACACGTTGTCGCTTGAGCCCATAGCCGAATTCGTAGAAGAGGAGGTCGCGCAACTTGCCGATTCGGCAACCGTCTTTGTTTTTAAAGAGGCAAAGCTATCCGCGACTCTTAAAAGAGTCCTTGCTAAGTATGCAAAGAAGGCTTTTCTTCTTGAAAAACCTGAACAAAAACAGCGAAAAGACACTATTACCTTCGAGCTTTCCGATGCTTTGGGTGCACGGAATAGGCAAGAAGCATGGGTTTTGCTCCAGAAAGCACTTCGGGGTGGGCACGAACCAGAGCAGATCCACGGAACACTCTTTTGGCAAGTAAAAAATCTCCTCTCACTCACACAGGCGGAACAAGAAGGACCCGCGGCTATAACAGCGCTCGGACTCAATCCTTTTGTTGAGAAAAAAGCAAAACAATTCAAAAAAAATTTTTCAGAAACAGAATTGCAAAAACTTTCAAGCACACTCGTGTCGATATCCCACGAAGCACGCCTTGGGGGAGAAGATCTTGATGTTGCATTGGAACGGTTTGTACTGAATATATAAGCCACCTCTTTTCGAAAAGGGTATCTCAAATAACCTTGTGTTAAAAGGACAATAATAGGTCTTTCTAGTTTATCCACACCCATTTGATTGCGTCAACCCGTAGAGCGGGGTAGACTGTGGGTAGACCTCGAAAGACGTTTTCGAGAGCAACGTTACACCCTCGTTGGGTCAGTTCACAAGCTTCTTCCGAAAACAGATTTTCGAAACAGTTCTTTGGTCTGTAGTACAACTTAATATGACATAGCACCGCTCGTTCTCCGTAGATTGGCGCGCAAGCGCAAACAAGGCCCCAACTTTCTCCAGGGGCCTTATGTTATGTATGACTTTGTATTTTGATCGCTGTACCAGTTACTTGCTTGTTGTGGGGCATGCATGCTACAAACTACTCAGTTTCAGGTAACCCAGAGAAATTGCATGAGAACTTGGATGTGGGCGATTTTTGTAACCCTTATCATCCTTGCCCCGTCGTTGGCGAATGCGGGCATCATAGGCCTTTATCTCCCGGCCCAAGATGACAAAGTAAGCGTTTTTGTTACCGGAGAAAACAAAAACCCACACCTGAGGGTTGAAGTCCCCCGATATCCTGATGTGGCCCTCTGCAAGGGCTTTCAGCCCTATCGCAAGGTCCCATTTGCGCGCGAGTCACTGGAGCTTGAGAATGGTCCGTTGGGGAGGGGAACCGGTTTTGCCCTTTGGGAATCGCAGGAATGTCTCGAAGCGCTCTGGGCAACAAATCATGTTTCTTTGAAGGAGTTTACTCAAGAGATAGATATCTACAACGATTTCTTTGCGTATTTCACAAATCATGAAGAACTGGTGCGTGGGTTTGAGGCTGGTGATTTTGTGCTTGCGGTTGGATTTCAGATAACTGTTGGGTTTGAGCAGGAATGGCGTGAGGCCATCTTTACCTACGAAGATGCTCTTGTCGGCAGAGTTTTGTTGGGGCAGAGGAATTGATTACAAAAAGGAGCCACTCTAAAAGTGGTTCCTTTTATTTATTACTTAAATCCGCCCAGTAGGAATCGAACCTACAACCAACTGCTTAAAAGGCAGCTGCTCTACCGTTGAGCTATGGGCGGGAAAAATCAACCCGCAACAAACAACCTACAACTTTACAACAAAAAAGCTAAACCAGCAAATCGGGAGGGGTTGTAGGTTGATTGTCGCCTGTTGTCGGTTAGAGAGGTAAATCAAACGCGAATGCTCCTGCGCCGGAAAAGAGGAGCGAAAGCGCCAACCCCGTGAGGAGAAGGAATGTAACGCGTTCTCGTTTATCACGCGCGAGATATACGGAGAGGACCGCCAAGGCGATTGCGGCGAGCTGTGTGTAGAGGCCGACAAGTACACACGCGCCCGCAACAACGCCGATGACAGTCACCGCGTTCGCAATCGAGATAAAGTTTTTATCTTTTGCATACGCAGTGCGAAGAGCGTATGCCCCACTTACAACAAAGTATCCCCCCAAGAAAATACGGATAATGAAAGGCGCCAGTATAGCGAACGAAAGAAGATCCGGAAATACAGAAAGCATCTATTAAGTATATGGTATCTAGTATTTTGTATCTAGTACACGACAAAACCCCAACAACCGACCCCTCCGTAGACATTCACCAGTATGGTAGTATGACCTTTGTATGACAAAAGCCGACAACGTAGTTGTTATCCTCCACAACGTTCGGAGTGCCCACAATGTTGGCGCCATTTTTCGAACCGCTGATGCGGCGGGGGTTGGGAAGATATATCTGACGGGTTATACCCCAACACCGACCGATCGCTTTGGTAGAACACAAAGCAAGATTGCCAAAACAGCTCTCGGTGCAGAGGCGCTTTCGTGGGAAGCTGTAAAGAACATTACGCGCGTACTTACGCGTCTCAAAGAAGAAGGATACTTTATAGTCGCGATTGAGCAGGCTCCAAGGTCAATTGATTACAAAAAGATACACCCCAAGAAGAAGACGGCGTTTGTCCTTGGCAATGAAGTGCGTGGCCTCTCCAAAGCGATACTTGATTCTGCCGACGTGACCGCAGAAATACCAGTGAGGGGAACGAAAGAGTCATTGAATGTTGCTGTCGCCGGAGGGGTTGCGCTCTTTCGAATCCTCAACGTCTAGATTTTTAAATCAAAACCTCTCCTTCGAGAGGTTTTGATTGGTCGTTTTGCCTGCGATGGAATGGCCTATGGAGTAATTGAGTCCACTATTCTACCCTCTCGATCGTAGAGCACGAGCACTTCGCGCTTATCTCGCCACAACTCCTGGCCACGGCTGAAGTAGATGCGCCACCCGTTCTTGTAGAATCCAGGCTCGTTTTTATGAAGGGAAACACACCCGCTGTAATTCACATATTGTGAAATGAACTCCTGACACCGCGCGTTATTGGTGAGCGAGAGGGGAATCGCTTGTAAGTGCGGCTGGCATTGGTTCAATGACTCGAGGTAATCAAGACACTGCCCATCACTTGTCGTTCCTGCATATTGGAAATCATCCTCCGGCAATGGGCATTCGATTGGGAGTGGGGGTACAAAATCTTGGAGGTATTCGTAATAGCCGGTGCAGATATTACTGCGGAATGAGGCGCCAAGAGGGGAGCGACCAGTGACAAGCGCCGCGGCCCCCCCCGGAGAAAGCGCGATTGCTTGCGCTGTGGTAATGGTGTATTGATCGGGCAAATAGGTTCCAGATCCAATAACTACCGAGTTTCCAGTGAGAAGGCTTTTTATTTGCCAACCAGTGATGATGATGGGTTCCGCGTTTTGATACGAGGCACGAATTAAAATGTACTCTTTTTGCGGGTCGGTCTCACGCGTGTTATATGCATTCTCGAAAGAAACCCTGTCCCCAAAAATAGAGGTTTTCGTTGCGCCATTGATAGTCTCTTCCGTTTCTCCCTTTTCGCGAAGTATCTTTATAACCTCTTGTATGTACGGCGGCTTTTCTTGAGTTTGTGAACCAGTGTTTCCAGTATTTGTATTTCCGGAATAGAAGAAATCACTCCCACTGGGTCCATATGCATCCCCGGTACTAATCGGAGCGGGTGGGTTTAAGAAAGGTCCGCTAAAGCTAGAGCTGCGTCCCTGCCCACCACCAAAATACCAGACTGCAAAGATAATCCCCAAACCAACAAGTGCCCAACGTAAGACTTCCATGCCAAATTTTAACGAGTATTAACGAGTAAAAAATTTGTGCACCGAGCACATACAATCATGCAGGACTGCGTCGGAGCTTTTCTTTTAGTCTACGAACAGTTTGCCAACGCTGATTCTTAATCAAGTATACATGATGCATGATTGTATGTGCTCTGGTCTAGTAAAACATAATCGCTACGCTCATTGTTTTACTGATACTCTTGATTGTAACACGCGCTCTAATTCTTCTCGCGCCACGCGAGCATCGCTCCACGGGAGCTTTGTATTATTGGGTCCCATAATGTAGGGGTCTGTGCCCTTCCCGGTGATGATGACCGTGTCGCTCGTCTCGGCTTCTTTGAGGGCCTCCCTAATTGCCTCTCGACGGTCCATGATAATGCGATAAATTGGCTGGGTCATGCCGCTCGCGACATCCTCAACAATGTCGCGCGGGTTTTCGTCGTACGGGTCTTCGTTTGTCAGGATTACGTGCGTGCACTGATCGCCTGCTATGCGCCCCATCTCCTTCCTTTTCCATCGGTCTCTTCCGCCCCCCGTTGCGCCCAAAACACAGATTTTTCTTGAGTGCTGGAAGACATCATAGACCTTAGCGAGCGAGTCGGGAGTATGCGCGTAGTCCACAACAACCACGAAGTCCTGCTTACTCCGTAGAGGGCTTGTTGAGGGAAGGGTAATGGACTCCATGCGCCCGGGGATTCCGTTAAACGATTCAATCGCGCGCTTCATCACTTCAGTACTCACATTTTGGCTTTTGGCGAATGTAAGTGCGGCGAGAATGTTGTAGAGATTAAAACGTCCCCGCAGGCGCGTTTGAATGCGCGCACCTCCAAACGTAAACCACATTTCATCTTGCGAAATCTCGTACGGCTCGGCATCCGGGAGTGCGTAGGGGTACTTTTCTTTTACAGAGACGTTAAGAAAGCGCCCACCCTCGTTATCGTCTTTGTTGGCGACCATAATCGTGCGCGCCTTTTTGGATGCCGCAAGCGCTTTGGCAATGCTCAACTTTGCTTCGCGATACTTTTCGTACGAGCCATGCGACTCGATGTGTTCCGGCGCAAGGTTCGTGAAGATGAGGGCATCCATAGCTATGAACTTGTGGCGATATTGTCGCGCACCCTCGGAGGTCATTTCGATGAGCGCATACTGGCACTTTTTTTGTACTGCCTTGCGCAAAAGTGATTGGACGAACAGGCGACCAGGCATCGTCATTTTGAATTTGTTGTCGTATGACTCGTCATCAATCTTGTAACGCACGGTGTTAAGAAGGGCAGTCTTGTACCCCGCGTGTTCAAGGAGTGCGTTGGTAAGCTCAATGACACTCGTCTTACCCTTGGTGCCAGTGACACCCACGACAATTATTTTTCGTGAAGGGAAACGGTATACAAGCGCCCCGAAGAGCGCAAGCGCATAGTGATAGATGGGCTGTAATATGGAAAACAGCTTTTGTGGTATAAGTTTTTTTAATTGAAAGAGAATCGTGTCCATACGTGCCCTAGTGCGTCAGAACCTTGAGCGCTTCTTTAATCTTCTCGTTTGTCCCAAGTGTTTCCGAGCCAACCTTTTTTAGTGCCTCTCTCGCGTCTCGCAATTGGTATCCGAGGGAGACCAAAGCTTCGAGAACCTCTCCTTCCTCGCTACGGGTGTTCCCCACCTCTTCTCCATCCTCAAGGACAATCTTTTCTTTGAGCTCCAAAACTATCTTTGCGGCGGTTTTCTTACCAATTCCAGAGACTTTTGTCAGATACGTGGTGTCTTCTCCAGCAATGGCGCGCTTGAGCGTCGTAACGGGAGCGAGGGAGAGGATGGCAATGGCGGAACGAGGACCAATGCCCGAAATACCAATCAGCATTTCAAAAAACTCGAGCTCCGGGCGTGTCTCGAATCCGAACAGTTCCGTCGAGTCTTCGCGGACCACCTGATGTGTCCAGAGTGTTGCGCGTTCGCGCTCCGCCATTCTCGAAAGCATCTCGGGCGTTACGTGCACCTTGTATCCAATATCATTGGCTTCAATGACGGCGTAGTTATGCCCCTTGGCGTATATCATGCCTGCAAGACGAATAATCATGCATTAATATTAGCACAGTGAAGATAGCTTGTTTACGCAACAAAAAACGCCACACAGAGCAATGTGCGACGTCGAATTTAGCAGGTCTCTATGGAGCCGAGGAGCATATTTCCCGAGCGCAAAGGATGCCCAGTAGAAAAACCAGAGCGGAGCAAGATGTCCCTAATGGTGTCCGGGTTGTGCAGGGTGAGGAAGAAGCCCGGCTCAACCTCAACCACCTCTCCTTCCTCTCGGTCTGTGCTAAAAGGTGTTGAGAACATTCCTGTTCCTGGTACTTTGAGTGCTTTGCGCAACGAACGAAAAGCCTCTTCGAGTCTTGGGGCGGGAATGTGCATGAGCACAGCCATAAGCATGAAGCCGTCAAATCGTCCTGGGTACTTTTCTCCAAGCTCGTATATGTTGCCCACCTCGAATGTGCGAAGAGGAGAGTCGGCATGAAGCCGCCGAGCCAGATTGATCTGTTCTTCTGCGGGGTCAACACCGAGATATCTCTCAATACCGAGGTCGTCGAGAATGTCGACCATCCTTCCGTATCCGCACCCCACATCAACGACAAGGTGGTTCTGTGGGAGGGAGCCAAAGGCGCCACGGCTGAACGGGTCTGCCCAAACTGGGTCATGCATTCTGCCTGCGAGGGCGTCTCTGTTGTATATTTGCACCGTGCGCTGATCGGGTCCCGTAAGCGTCATCGCCACTCAAATCCACAACCCTGGTGTCTTATGAAAGAGTAAACATAAAACCATTTTTGTCAACCATTGGAGACAATCGTTACGTCCCTGAAAGCCGCCCAACGCACCCCAAAATGTCGGGAGACTTGATACATTCGCCCCGATGCTTTATACTGCGAAACATGCCAATTACACGTGGAGCCAAAAAGGCCGTTCGAGTTTCAGAGAGGAAACGTGTCTTTAACGACCGTCGTCGCCGAGCGATGAAGGATGTTTTGAAGAGTATTCGCAAGGCCGCAGAGGCTAAAAATGCGCCAGAAGCCAAGAAGCTTTTGTCCGAAGCCTACAAAGCCATAGACAAGGCAGCAAAGCGCGGAGTTATCAAGAAAAATAACGCCGCACGGAAGAAGTCGCGCCTCGTCGCTTTAGTGAAAAAGATACAATAACCCCTCGTCGCGTCTTTGTGTGAATTAAAAACCCCAGTCGCTCCGCCAGTTGGCGGAAAGCGATTGGGGTTTTGCGTTTAGGAGATGCCCAGTCGCGCAAGAACTTTGGGGATAACATTGTGCTCGATTTTTGCTCGGAGGAGCTCTCCTTCTCTATCACCAACTTCGTTGTCGATGACAAAATCTGCACCTCGTCCAATTTCGGAAATGGAGCGCTCGTTCAATGCTCCATCGAGGCGCATAAATTCTTCGAAGGACATCGTCTGATCTCCCGCCTTATCGTTTTGCTCTTTCGAACGTTTATATGCCGCTTCCGGAGAGCAGTACACATACAAAAGGAAGTTGAGAGGAAACGAGCGAATCAAGTCTCTGTCTGAAAACCAACGCACTCCGTCGACAAAGATGACATGAACCCCGGCCAGACTCTCACTTTCGATGAGGATTTTCATCCGCCGACTCAAAGCCCCCGCGCCTTCGGTTGTCACCCACTCTTGCGCAAGTCTCTGCATGTTTTCTCTGGAGAGCGGCAGAGCACGTCTTACGAGCTCTGGAGCCAAGAGGTCAGCAGAGAATGTGAGTGTTCTTGCCCGTATCCCCACATCGTATTCTTTGAGTATTCCCGTAATTATCTTTGTGCATGTACCCTTGCCGCGCTTGGGCTTCCCGACGAGTCCGATGATGAGTGCCACGATGTATACACCCCTTGTTCTATCGCGGATAGTAGCAAACAGAGCATAAATGGCAAAGTGCCGCATTCGTGGTATAGTGTTTTTACATTGCCCTCGTCGTTCAACGGATAGGACACGGGATTGCGGATCCCGTGATAGAGGTTCGATTCCTCTCGAGGGCACCAATACAGAGTCTAAAGCAAACGCTTGTGAAGCCACAGCATTCCTGGCATCATTCTCATCAGACAGTGATGTTGTGGGCATGACCATGGCCAAGAGGGCTAAGACACCCGAAGTTCTCGTGAGTGTCGACGGAGAATTCACGGGACGTATCCCGGGACCCCATTCCATGATTGCGCTTGGCGCCGTTGCCTACACGCACGCGGGTGACGAGATCTCGCGGTTCAAGGTCCACTTGGAAGAACTCCCCGGCGCTAGCCGAGAAGAGGTGACGATGGAGTGGTGGAGCAAGTTTCCCGATATGTGGAAGGCGCTAACGACAGACGCTGTTTCACCAAAAGATGGGATGCTCCAATTCGCCAATTGGCTCGACACATTACCTGGCCCACCAAAGCTTCTAGGGTGGCCTCTACCAATCGATTTCACATTTCTATACTGGTACTACGTAGCATTCGTTGGTGATCCTCCGTTTGGCCACGATGGTATCGACATCAAGACGTACGCCATGGCTGTCATGAAAGCCGCGACGTTTGGAGAAGTGTCGAGGACAAATGTGTGCAAGGCGCTAGGAGTCCCCAACACTCCGCATTCGCACGACCCAGTTGACGATGCCGCAGCACAGGCCGAGTTATTTTTTCGCCTGAAGAAATTTGCCGACGCACGCTTGTAGTATAACCCTCCAGGGTAAGGTCATGTATTCCGCACGAATCTCATCGGGCGGTTTTTTAGTATGACGCTGCAAGTTTAAACACTAAAAAAGCCGGAGTAGTCCGGCATATGCGTACCTTTTTCAATTGGTTTATAACATTTCCTCAAAAAGCTTTGGGTTCAGGCGATACATTGCGGCTGGCAAGAGCACAAACCAAAGGAACACCGTTACGAGAGAAATCATCCACCATGAAGCACTCCACAAGGGCGTAAGGGGATTGGAGGGGTACATAAGAAACATTTGCGCGAACATTATCACGAGGACTCCATAACCGAAAATGGGTTTCACCTTGAACGCGCGCTTGAAAAACATGCGTTCAATATCAAAAAATGCTTGCACATAACCCTGCGTCTTTTGTGACATGGTTGCCTCGTTCCGGCGGTAATCTGGGGAAACAGTAGCACGCCCACCTACACGACACAACCCCTCTCCTGTATACTTTTAAGGATTAGCATCGGACCAATATGTTCCAGCATCTTTTACCCAACCTCAGACCAAGGAGGAATGATGCAAAGAAACTTTCCCCCTATTTTCACCAAGGCGAGACAGCTGCTGATATCGGCGCTGGGTCAGGGATGCTCGCGTACGAACTTCAAAAAATAACGGGTGCTTCGTTTACCCTCCTCGATGTTACCGACTATCACACGGTGCCACTACCACTACAACTTTTTGATGGCAATACAATTCCATTTCCCGATAAGCATTTCGATACGACACTCTTGGTGCTCGTCCTTCATCATTTAAAAACATTCAAAGATCAAGAGGTGCTCTTGAGAGAAGTGCGTCGCGTCACAAAAAAACAAGTTCTCATTGTCGAGGTAACTCCACCAAATGCATTCTGGTGGTGGCTGAATGCAATCTGGGATGTTATCGCCAATAGTCCGCACGGTGTACCAAGTACGTTTTTCTATCGAAGTGAAAGTGGGTGGAGAGACCTCTTTCAGTTGATGAGTTTCCAGAATGTGGAATCTAAAAAGTGGATGAGGATTTTTCCGGTGACGCTCTATGTATTATCGTGTTGAGCCAGAATCAACTAAAACCCCAGCTTTTCCATAATTGCGTGAGATATGGGCTCGTGTTCCTCGTCAGACTCTTCGAGATACTCGCTTAGAAACTCGCGAACCTCCTCTGCGTCTGTGGTTCCCAGAGGGATAACCAAATGGGGCAAGAAGAGCCGCCTCGCGTCGACAATGAGTTTTGGGTTTTCCCCGTTTCCCTTTGCAATCCAGAAGGACACAAGTGTTTCGTAGGGGAACAACTCTTTGTCTAGAGAAATACCCTCTGAAGAAATCTCTAAACGTATTTTCTGCGGCGCCCGAAACGATTGAACGAATAACGCAAACGCCGCTACAGCGATGAGCGCCGCGAGAAGGTAGTTACCAAAGAAGATTGTCCCGCCAATGAGCGAGATGAAAATGAGGGCGAGTATCCCGTACCACTCAATACCTTGTTCACGGTGGGGGTATTCGTCCGCGGTCCATGAAAGCACGGGCCCCGCGTCAGTGCCTTTTTGTGCTTGAGGAGTACCCATTAGATAGTAGCAATTAAGACTTAGAAATTTCTCTTACGGTTTCTTGGTGTTTGCACACCCCATGCTGTATCCCTTAATTGAATTTGTTTCAAGACAGAAGGTGAGTGTGTAATCTGACCCAGATGCGTTTGACTGATACGTGTACGTGCGGACGGGGTGTTGTGGGTCTGGTGGCACCTCGCTAATGACCAGCTCACCCTCGAGCACAACAGAGAACGCGTCGTCGCCCGTAATTGTGGTCGCGCTTGCGAAAACAGGGAACTTCGAGTGGTTGGTGTAGTAGAGGTTAAGCGCGTTTTGTACTTCCTGCAGGTGTTGCATGCGCGTCGCGTCGCGTCCCTTTTCTTTGACGCCGCTCATTGAGACGATAACCACTGACATAAGCATACCAATAACCGCGAGAACGACCAGAAGCTCTAATATAGTGAATCCTTTGTATGTGTGCATGATAAGTGAGACGAGGTTGGTAGTCTTTATATTTTACTACACTTTACTTTTTTGTTAAACTGTCGGCAGTCTAGGGTTGGACAGGAAAGACGCCCATGTTCGAGGTCGCATCTATGGTGTTCCTACTGCTTGTATCGCCGATTATCATCTGGGGCATTTGGAGTGCGGTGTCGGCACAGCTTGGTATGGTGGTCCTTGTCCTCGTGCTTTTTTCAGACCTAGCAATGGTCTATGCTATGTATTTGGCGATAAAGAATCGTTCGTTACCAAAGCTAGTTGGTGGCCCAAGTATCTCCTTGGCAGGAAAAAAGAGATAACACAGTAATTGCACCCTTTCGTTTTTTGAGGATACCTACGACAGCAAGACACCCACGGTGTCTTTTTTAGTGATGTGCGTTGTGTTCTGATTCCCCCCCATCCTTCTGAAGCCACAACAATAGAGCGATGAGGGCGAAAGAAGTGAGCGCCATCATGGGAATAGTAATGTAGCCAAATTCGAAGACAAAACGCTGGGCGCACGAGACCTCAGTGCTTGCACAAGCGAAGAACTCCTTGCCGCCATACTGAATGTACACATTGTAGAGGGCCACGATGGCGCCGAGCACAGTGAGCGGCCAGAGGTACACGTCCACGTCGTGACGCTTCTTCCAGAGCGCCACCCCGACAATGACCAGTTGTGGGTAGAGGAAGATTCTTCCCCACCAACACAGAGAGCAGGCCGGGTACCCAACGACTTCGGAGTAGATGAGACTCCCGACAACGCTGCCTAGTGTGACAAAGAGAATAAGCCACAAGGCGTGTTTGCCGAGCCACGAGAGGAGTGGTCGCGACTGTTCGCGGAAGAGTGTTGCCGCGAGTACGATCGCCACAATACCAACGTGCGCTCCCATGGTAGAAAGCGCCATCGCTTGGTTAAAGAGTGAGGAAAAGTCCATGGTTTACTGGGGTAGTGCGCAGAGCGTTTTTTCGGAGAGCTTTTGCAACGACACCTCACCAGATTCTCGGCTCTCGTCAGCAAACACCCATGTCGGGTATGAGACTATGCCGCGCTCCTTGCAAAGAGCGGTCTGGCTCCGTCCGTCTGGAGTAGAACACTCTGTGTAGGGGAGGAGTTTGGCCGATTTGCCGAACATTGCCTTTTGGTTCTGACAGTGCGGGCACCAGAACGCGCCGTAAAACATAGCCCCCTTTTCTTCGAGACACATCGCAAACGCATCAAGCTTGCCTGGCGTCTTGTACGCAGAGACTCCGAAATACAATGAGCCAATGACGACAAGTCCAACTACAGAGAAAATAATTAAGGTTGTTTTTTTAGACATGGGATTATTGTAGCAAATTTTTGTAATCTTGAGTCGCCCACTCACACCAAGTTACAAATAACGATAAATATATATTGACATACGATAAGCGGTAAATTACAATGGAACTATTAAAAATGTATAAGAATTAGTCATGAAAAAAGGCTCAACAGTATTTCTTCAGGTAGTCGTCGTGGCTTTAGGCATCGGTGTTCTCGTCGCTCTGCTTTGGGAACCCCACCTTGAGGGCAGGAATGTTAACGCAACACTCTTCGAGATTTACTTCAAAGACCCCTTCTTGGCCTATGTGTATTTAGGATCAATCCCATTTTTCGTGGGCCTCTGGGAGGCATTCAAGGTGCTTCGATATGTAGGGCAAAATAAAACATTCTCGAGAAGCGCGGTTAAAGCTTTGCGGATTATCAAATACTGCGCACTAATCACTGCCGGTGCAATCGTCGCGGCAGATGCTTTCCTCATGATACACGCACGCCTTTATCCCGAACTTGGTGCCCAGGATGGCCCCGAGGGTGCCGTTGTGTTGGGCATTGTCGCTGCCTTCATCGCTATCGTTGTTGGAACTGCCGCGGCCGTGTTTGAACGAGTGTTGCAGAATGCTGTAGATATAAAGTCCGAGAACGACTTAACTGTATAGTTCGACAATCTCACGATACATAACCCTATGGCAATCATCATTAACATCGACGTCATGTTGGCGAAGCGGAAGATGAGCGTCACCGAGCTCGCCGACAAAGTCGGCATCACGATGGCCAATATTTCCATATTGAAAAATGGCAAAGCTAAAGCGATCCGGCTGGGAACCTTGGAGGCGATCTGCGAGGCACTCAAATGCCAGCCTGGAGATATTTTGGAATATAGAAAGTAAATACAATATCATTACGCAAACAAAAAAGAACGATTTTTAATCGTTCTTTTTTAAAAGGTTCGTACAAAAGATACAATTTCACCGCAAATCGTGAAGTTTCAATTTTGGCGGAGGGGAGTGAGACGTCGTCGCTCCCGCTCCTCCTTGAGAACCCACGGTTCTCAACGTCCCGACCCAAGTCGGGACTGCTCTCCTACACGGGAAACTACCGTTTCCCGACCCCTTCACAATTCACCCCCTCCGCAGCTCTCACTGCGTTCGATCTGCGGAGGGGGTGAGATTCGAACTCACGGCACCTTGCGGTGCTCTGGTTTTCAAGACCAGTGCAATAGACCACTCTGCCACCCCTCCTTATATATCCCGCTTTTATACCATATACTATATATCATATACTACCTCTATGAGATACATGGGCATTGACTACGGTTCCCGCAAGACAGGGGTAGCTCTCTCTGATGATGAAGGAACCATTGCTTTTCCGCATTCAGTAGTACCGACCGACAGGAATCTTTTAGGGAAGATTGTCGATATAACAAGCACTGAAGGAGTGAGGCACATTATCATTGGAGAATCCATAAGCTACAGCAAACGCGAAAATCCCATTATGGAGAAAATTCGCCAGTTTAAAACAGAACTGGAGTCAAAAACTGGTCTCCCTGTTTCTTTCGAATCAGAGATGTTCACCTCTGCCGAGGCGAAGCGCTATCAAGGAGAGCGCGAAGACTTAGACGCTTCTGCGGCGGCGCTTATCCTCCAACACTTCATCGATAAAAACAAATGATACAAGAACGGTTCACGTCATTTCGTGCGAAAGAAGAACACTATAAAGCGCAGTTTCATGCGTGGCTTGTGAGGCATGCGCAAGGCAAGCACGCACACGCATGGCTTGGATTTTTTTCGTTCATTGAGTCAATCTTTTTTCCTGTTCCGATCGCCTTTTTCCTGATTGCCGTATTAATGGCCGATGTGAGCCGCTGGGTGTACCTCTCCCTCCTCACTACCGTCACTTCTGTCTTGGGTGGTCTCGGTGGTTACGCGGTGGGCTTCTTCCTCTTTGACCTCATTGGCGCGCCGCTCATCGCGTTCTACGGCCTAGAAGACGCATTTGCGCAGGCGGGGAAACTTTTTGCGGACAATGCCTTCCTCGCCCTTTTCACCGCCGCGTTTACCCCCATTCCGTTTAAGGTTTTTACCATTGCGGGGGGCTTCTTTAAGATTAATCTCCTCACTTTCGTTGTCGCGTCATTCGTTGGGCGCGGCCTCCAATTCTTTGCGATAGGGCTCTTCATGCGACTATGGGGCAAGAAGGCGACAGATCTGGCGTATCGCTATTTCAACATTGGTACCATCGCACTCGTCCTACTCCTTATTGTTGCCTTCTTGCTAGTGAAGTAGAGTCCACAATTGCGCAACGTAGTTTGCTATACTTAAAGTGATGCGTCCAAGCAATCTTTTTTTCGAATATTTCCCGCCGCCGAAGTCTTTGCTCATGCCGAGTGTTGGGCTCGACATATCAGATCGTTCTATTAGATTTGCAGAGCTCAAAAGCGCAAACGGGCATCTAGAACTTAGCCGTTTCGGGGAGAGGACTCTCCCCGAAGGGATTGTTGTTGAGGGGGAGATTAAGAACCCGCGCGCCCTGAAGACGGAACTCCTCCGGCTCGAGCGTGAGTTTACCCTCTCGTTCGTGCGTGTTGCGTTGTCAGAAGAGCAGAGCTATCTCGTAAAAATCCAAATTCCCCGTGTCGCCAAGCGCGAGCTCTATTCCACAGTAGAGCTCCAACTCGAAGAACATGTACCCCTCTCTCCCAAGGATGCTATTTTTGACTACTCACTCATCACGTGCGGCGATGAGGAGGCCCGCAAGAAAGCACATGTGCACGATGTTGGGCTCGCGGTGATGCAAAGGAAAAGCGTTGAGGAGTATGTCGAGTTATTTTCGACCACCGGTATTGTCCCGCTCTCGTTTGAACTCGAGGCCCACGCGCTCGCTCGCGCCCTTCTCTCGCCTGGGGACTGCAAGACGTACATGATTGTCGACCTCGGCGCCACGCGCTCGAGCGTCTCCATCATTTCCGAAGGTGTCGTGCGGTTCACCGCGACACTCCGAGTTGGCGGCAACATGTTGACCGAAGTCATTGCACGGAAAATGCGTCTCGATTGGGAGACAGCAAAACGCTATAAAGAAACACGAGGACTTTCGCACGGCAACAAAGAAGACGCACTCTTTTCTATCCTTGAGCCCACAGTCAGCGCATTGAGAGATGAGGTACAGCGGCACTATATTTATTGGCACACACATCAGAACATCCCAGTAACCGGGCGTCGCGAGGAGGCTGAGATTCTTCTTTGTGGGGGAGAGGCAAACGTACCCGGACTCCCCGAATACCTGTCGTCTACGATGCGTATGAAGGTAACTCTCGGCAACCCGTGGAAGAACGTTGCGTCGACCGAAAAATATGTCCCACCGATTTCACAGAATCACGCGCTTCGTTATGTCACCGCCATAGGCCTTGCCTTGCGTTCCCATCTCTAATCCCTCGCGATTCTCCTTGTTACTAATGCATGACATCAATTAACCTTCTTCCGCAAATACAGAAACGAGCAGTCTACCGACGATATCGGGGGCGTCTCCTTACTGTTGCCGCTATCCTCTTCATACTCTTCGCCACGTTGAGTACACTTTTTACCTTGCCAGCCCTCTTTTTGGGTGAAGTGAACATACGTGCCGCGGGAGAGCGGCTGGCTATTGCACGCGAAGCAACAGAGCGGGCTGAGAAAGCGCTCGTTACAGAACAGTCCCGTGCCGCAAAGAAAAAAACAGGGCTTCTTAGGGGAGAAGAGAGGGTTCTCCTTACCCACACCGAAATAGTGAAGGCTGTTATTGGGAAGCAGGAGAAAGGGGTCGTTATTGAGGAGTTTTTCTACCGCGAGGAGCCCAAAAAACCGAAGGGAATCACCCAGACGTTGGTCGTACGCGGCGTGAGCGAGAACCGCGCTTCTCTTTTGTCATTTTCCGAGGGACTCCAAGGTCTTTCGTTTGTGGGCAAGGTTGCGCTCCCCGTGGAACAATTGGCAAAGAGTGTTGATATTCCCTTTTCGATTACGCTTACCTATCGTTTAGGCGAGGAACAGATGCTTGGAGAGTAGTCTCGTATCATGGACCAAGAAAGACAAAACACAAAAGAAGACCCCTCCACCGCGCCACCAAGAGCGGGGCGTCCGCGCGGACTTTCCAAGGGTGTTCGGTTACTCGTGTTGCTCATGGTTTTCATCACGATAGCGATTGGTGCGTATGGCACCGTATTGTATACGATCATAAAGAAAAGCGTCACAACAGCAACACTCCTCGAAGAGCTTGGAGGCGAGGCAAAGAAGGAACAAACATATCGCGCGATACGACATGCGCTTACTGAAACGAAGGCGACCCGCGACGCCCTCGAGAAATATTTTGTCTCAGAAAATAATGTTGCGCTGTTCCTCCAAGAGATGGAGACTGTCGGGAGGCGCGCGGGGGTGACAACCACCATTGAACACGTAACTATCGAACGCGGTGGTGGGTCAAATCCGTTTCTTAGAGTGCGGTTCAAGGTGTATGGGGAGTTCGGAAGTGTGTACTACCTACTCGCCCTTATTGAAACGCTTCCCTACAACACGGCACTTGAGCAGTTTGTCATCAGGAACACAGATGGTGGTTTTGAAGACGGGAAGCGCGTTGGCCCATGGGAGGGCGCGTTCATGATGGATATAAAAAGTTTTATTGCAAAGGACGCCGCGTAACGTGCACAACAAATGAAAACCTTAAGCACAAAAAATATCGTCGAACGCATTAAGGGGGTTTTTGATTATGATTCCGCAAAAACGGAACCATCCCCGTATCGTGACTGGATGTTTCTTGTTGTTGGGCTTTTCGTTCTTCTTATATTGTCTGCGGGCGTTGGTGTGTATTTGTTTATTGCGATTTCCGATGGAGAGGTATTTGCCTCGCATGCGTTGAGTGAGAGCGAAGAGACCGCCCTCAGCATTGAAGATATCGGGGATCTCGAAGAGATTTACAAAGCAAAAGAAGCAACGCTTGTGGAACTCCTTACGACACCGCCGCCGCGCATGAGCGATCCTTCACAATAAAGCGGAAACGAGGTACAATGCGCGGTGCGTGTTGTATGATACCCCCCGTAGCTCAATGGATAGAGCAGTGCTCTTCTAAGGCATTGATGTAGGTTCGATTCCTGCCGGGGGGATAGCTAGAGACAAGGATGGTTAGTTGTCTTGGCAGGTCTAAGCTCGGAAGTAATATGCTCGGTTAGCTGTTTTGATAAATCTAAGCTCAATATAATGTGCAGTTAGCTGTTTTGGCAGGTCTAAGCTCGATATAATGTGCAGTTAGCTGTTTTGGCAGGTCTAAGCTCGAAAGTAATATGCGCGGTTAGCTCAGTTGGTAGAGCGCTTCATTTACACTGAAGATGT
The DNA here is from genome assembly GCA_016204045.1 of Parcubacteria group bacterium. Lineage (NCBI taxonomy): Bacteria > Parcubacteria group bacterium. The sequence goes on along the minus strand of JACQLQ010000001.1, from coordinate 35,941 downwards.
CGGGGGTTCGAGTCCCTCACCGCGCACCGTATGATCACTTTTGGCATTTTTGGGTTGCTGGCAGTTTCTTGTGCACTGTGGGTGCGTGATGAGGTGAAGCAAAACATCGTCTTTATCATTGGTGGTATCTCACTCCTTATATACAGCGTATCAATCGACGAAATAATATTCGTCATACTCCAAGCGGTGTTTATTATCTCGGCAACCGTCGAGCTCGCTAAAATCAAAAAAGAAAAGAGCACTAAGTAATCATGCCCGATTTTCTCTTGCATCTTCTGCCGCCGTATTTTGAAGTCTGGCATTTACTCGCAAGTTTCCTCGCTGGGTTTATCGGTGAGGGTTACGCAACAATCGTCGGAAGCGGGGGCGTGCTTATACAGTTTACACTCGCGGCTATTGGATTGCCGCTCGCAGTCGTTGTGGCGACAGACATCGGCGGCTCACAAGGGGCAGATATAGGCATAGTTCTCGCGTCATCTCGGAAGGTGCTGAGCAACAAGAAACTGCTCTTTATGTTAGCCCTCCCCATGTTTGTTGGTGGGGTCATCGGCACAGCATTCCTCATCTACATCCCTGTTGTGTTTTTGAAAGCGGTTTTGATACTGGGTCTCTCCGTGCTCTTGATATATGTGTTGATTGGGAAGAAGGCAGAGATGCAAGCAGTAGAGAATGTACACCTTAGCATGAGACACTACCCGTTCATCTTTACCCTGATGTTTATACTTGGGGTGTACGGAAACGTGAGTGGTGTCGGAGTCGGGACATTCAGTCGGTTTGCATACCAAAGCATCCTTCGCATAAGTTTCGTTGAGGGTCTTGGTCTCGCAAGTCTTATCGCGTTGCCGCCAACACTCTTTTCAACAGTCGTTACGGCATTCTCCGGGCTCATCGCATGGCCCCATTTCCTCGTGATTTTTGTCGCCTCGTTTATCAGTGCGAACTTCATGACCAGGCACATCCGCAAGGTGCCCGAGAAATACCTTAGGGTGTTGCTCCTGACCGTGGTTTCTCTATATCTCACCTATCTCATCTATAGCTTGTTCTAATGCATAAGCCCCTGATTGCAAGATGAAAAAAGAAATTGAAGCAAAAATAACGGGCAGGGTGCAATTGGTGATGTTCCGTGATTTTGTGCAACGCAAATCACGCGGACTCTCTCTTCTCGGTTTTGTACAAAATATCAAAGATGGTTCTGTCTATGTTGTGGCGCAGGGAGACGAAGAAAGCCTCGCGAAACTTGTTGAGCATCTCCACAAAGGTTCGCTACTCTCGCGCGTGGATAATGTTAAGGTCGCCTGGCGTTCCCCAACACAGGAGTTTCGAGGATTTACCATAGTATATTAATCATATGATTCCCCAAAGCATTGGTATTATTATGGATGGCAATCGCCGCTGGGCAGAGGAGCATGGTCTCCCTGTCTTTGAAGGGCATCGTCGTGGTTACGAAAAGTTGAAAGAGGTGGTTTCGTGGGCGCGAGAGGCGGGTATCGGAACACTCATTTTTTATGCTTTTTCGACAGAGAACTGGAATCGCGCGCAGAACGAGGTCGAGTATCTCATGCGGCTCTTTGAGACTGCTCTCAAAGAGGAGTTTGGTCAACTGCAAAAAGAAAACGCGCGCATCGTGTGCATAGGCGAGCGAGAGCGACTTCCGCAGAACATCCAAACGCTCGTGCGCGACCTGGAGGAGAAGACAAAAAACAATACAGCGATTACCGTTGCTGTCGCAATCTCATACGGCGGACGCAAGGAGATTGTCGAGGCCGCACGCAAGGCCTCTGCCGAAGGTCTAGGGTTTACCGAAGAAACATTCGCGAAGCATCTCTGGACCAACAATCTTCCCGATCCAGACGCTATTATTCGCACGGGCGGCGAACAGCGACTTTCGAACTTCCTCCCATGGCAGTCGGTGTATAGCGAGCTCTTCTTTGTCGACAGCTATTGGCCCGATTTTTCGAAAGAAGAATTTGATGCTATTTTAAAAGAGTTTCCCGAACGCTCGCGTCGGCGCGGCAAGTAACAGGCGTTCGTTTCTCTACTATGCCCATAGCAATTGTGTATGAAGATGAGTATATTGTTGCGGTGAACAAACCGGCGGGTTTACTCGTGCACTCGCCATCAAAAAAGAGTAGCGAAGAAACAGTTGTTACCTGGATCGAGGAGAGGTATCCAGAGATCGGGAAAGTCGGAGAGCCCTTTGTCTTGCCCGACGGCGCCATTATCAATCGCCCCGGTATTGTGCACCGACTCGACAAAGACACCTCCGGCATCTTGCTTATCGCAAAAACGCAAGACGCATACCTCGCACTGAAGAAACAATTTCAAGAGCGAGAGATAGAAAAAGAATATCGTGCCATTGTGTACGGCAATGTGAGTAAGAAAGAGGGCGTCATCGACACCCCCATTGCTCGAAGCAAAAGAGATTATCGAAGGAGGAAAGTCGGCGTAGACGGGCGTGAAGCAAAGACGCTCTACCGAACACTCGGTACCTCTGAAGCCTATTCGTATATGGCGCTTTTCCCCAAAACGGGTCGTACGCACCAGCTGCGTGTCCACCTGAAGTCGATTGAGCACCCCATACTTTGTGATCCGCTCTATGCGCCAAGACGCGAGTGCCCAGGAGAGATGGGTCGTCTCGCGCTTCACGCCTTAGGGCTTTCGTTAACGCACCCAAACGGCACCCGTATGCGCCTCGAAGCGCCTCTGCCTGAGGAATTTGCGCGGTTCGTACATGCCCAATTCCCAGGGTTGCAAAGCCGCGGATAATCTGTTAGAGTGGCGTATTGTCTATGACTACTATTACTTTTTCCCCCGTTAATATTAAAGAGCGAAAAAAGATCGACATCCGCTCCGGCGACACGATCCGGGTGTGGGTTAAGCTCAAAGAAGGGGACAAAACTCGTCTCCAGGCCTTCGAGGGTCTCGTCATTGCACGCAAGCACGGCGCAGAGTCGGGCGCTACCTTTACGGTGCGCAAGATTGCGAGTGGTGTCGGCGTAGAGAAGATTTTTCCTTTATACTCTCCAACGATTGATAAGATTGAGATCCTCAGCCGTTCAAAGACGCGACGCGCCAAACTCTATTATGTTCGCGAAAAGACAGCAAAGGATACCCGTCGCAAGATGAAGCGCTTCTCCGATTTCGCAACCGTCAAATATCAAGAGATGGTACCCACAGAAGCCATGGAAGAAGAAGTGGTAACCGCGGAAGCTCCGGCAGAAGAAGTCAAAGCAGAGGCCGCAGAACCAGCAAAGAAGGAGTAAGGAACCGATCCGTCTCAAACGGGTCGTTTTCTTTACGAACCATGCGATTTACCATATACTAGAAACCACGTAGAGATTGAAGTATGCGCAGGTGGTGGAACGGTATACACGTACGCTTGAGGGGCGTATGCCGCAAGGCTTGGGGGTTCAAATCCCCCCCTGCGCACCAATGGTTACTAAGGCTTTTGTCGTAAAAGAAAAACTCCACGTGTTCCCAATGGAGGCGCCGTGGACCTATGTCCCTATTCCGGACTCGAAGGTGCCAGATGTGCCGCGCGGTGGGTGGGGGAGCATCCCTGTCATGGCGACGGTTGGCAAGACGACGTGGCGGACCTCACTCTTTCCTATTAAAGGCAAACAGTACTTCATCCCGATAAAAAAGTCGGTCTGCAGAAAAGAGTCCCTCGTCATCGGAGAAGAGGTAACTGTTCGTTACGTTTTAGCGAGCAAGTGATATACTTTACACATGCAACAACTCGACCCTAAAGCCGTTTTGATGTTTTTCATTCAAAACCTGCTCATTTTTGGTTTACCCATAATTATCATCATCTTTTCCTTTTTGGGGGACGAGGGTGCGGTACTACTGGAAGAACTCGAAATATCACCCGTACTGTGGTGGGGTGGACTGCTCTCCCTTGGGGTACTTGTGATTATTCTCCTCTGGGTTATTGCCAAACTTACCTACCATTTTGTTCGCTACGAACTCCGCGAAGAAGGATTTCGCAAAGAGCACGGCATCATCTGGAAAACATACGTAACCATTCCTTACAACCGTATCCAAAACGTCGATATTCATCGCGGGATTATTGCTCGGCTATTGGGCTTATCCGATCTCGAGATTCAAACAGCGGGAGCTAGCGCAGTTGTTCGTCGTCGTGGTGTCTGGGGGGTTGGAGCAGAGGGGACCCTCCCTGGTCTCTCAAGGGAGGTTGCAGAAAAACTTCGCGATGAACTCGTCCATCGTGCGAGGAAAGGAGCGGGGCAAGGTCTCTAGTTGCCCCGCACTTCTTTGAGGAGTATCCTCTAGGGAGCAAACATGGCGAGGAATCCAATGAAGCCGAAGGTTCTTTTTGTTGATGACGAAAGGGGTGTCCACGCGGCGTGGAAACTGCAGCTTGCAGACTTGGGCGATAAAGTAGAGATAGTTCAGGCTTTTACTGTTGATGAGGCGATAGAACAGTTCAAGGCCAATCCTGATCTCGCTGCGATCGTCTTGGATGGCTATTTGAGTGGTCACAGCACGGTACCCGAAGCGCTCGCCCTCATTAAGGAGTTTAGTCCCACATTTACGGGTCCAATGATTTCTGTTTCAAGTGATGAGTTTGTTCGCATGCGTTGCGTAGCGATGGGATGCACCCACGAATGTCAGAAACGCGACCTTCCTCGTCGGCTCATCGCGATACTGAAGTTGTGAATGGTTTAAGCGGCTCCACCATTCGCCATCCGCCGTCTGGCGGAGGCGAAGGGGGATGTCGTTTTTTGATTTCGGAGTGTTACAGAGTATATACTACCTATATGCACGAGTATTGTTACCTTAACGGAAAGATTATTCCGAGCGATGACGCGACCTTGCACATAAGTGACGGGGGGATTTTGCGCGGCTATGGGATTTTCGACTTTATGGGTATCCATGACGGCGAGATTTTCCTTTTTGATGAACATTGGAACAGGTTTCAGAACTCCGCAAAGAAACTTAACTTAAGAATTCCGCTCTCAAAGGATGAGTTCAGGCGCCAGGTGGGGCTCTTGCTCCGGAAGAACAAAATGAAAGACTGTTCTCTTCGCGCGGTACTCAACGCCGGAAGAATCGATGGTCTTATCTTCAACCCAGAGACGCCAACCTTCTTCATTTTTCTCCAAGGCGACATTAGTCCGAAGAAGGAAGCCTATGAAAAAGGAGTAAAGCTCATGACGGCAGAGCACCTACGTCTTTTCCCGGAAGCAAAAACAAGTAATTATATTTTCCCCGTCCTTCTCCAGGGCAAAAAGAAGAAGGCTGGGGCGTATGAGATCCTCTACACATGGGAGGGTAATGTGCTCGAAGCTTCAACGTGCAATTTCTGTATTTTTAAGGGCGACACACTCATCACTCCGCAAAAGAATATTCTCCAAGGCATCACTCGTTACGCCACACTTAAGTTGGCGAGAGATACGTTTGAGGTCGAAGAGCGCGAATTGTCTCTCGAAGAAGTTTTGAGTGAAGCAACCGAAGCGTTCATCACCTCAACGGGGCGTCGCATTGTGCCGGTTACACGCATTGATGCCCACACAATCGGTGATGGTGTTGTTGGGGAGAATACGAAAGAAATGATGTCTCGTTTTAAAGGTCTTGTTGAACGCGGCGGCTGGTAGCACGCTACCCATTTTCACCCCGCATTTTTCATGGTACACTACCACACGTTTAGTAGAAGATAGTAGAAGATGGTGCCCATGGTGTAACGGTTAGCACTGATCCCTGTGAAGGATCCAGAAAGGGTTCGAATCCCTTTGGGCACCCCAAAAGCATCATCTCCAGTGTGGTATAATTCCTCTCTATGAAGCCCAATAAAGCAATAGCCGGTACTACCTCGGTCATTTTTGCTTTGGGAGGGAATGCCTGCATAACAGTCCTTAAGTTTATTGGATATTTTCTCTCTGGCTCAAGTTCTCTCTTTAGCGAGGCGGTGCACAGCTTAGCGGACACCATGAACCAATCTCTCCTCCTTATTGGACTCCGTAGTTCAACCCGTGTTGCAGACGAGGAGTACGCATATGGCTACGGGAACGAGCGGTTCCTCTGGGCGCTCATCTCGGCATGCGGCATCTTCTTTTTAGGTGCAGGAGTTACTGTGTATCATGGTATCTCGTCCCTTCTGTCGCACCATGAAGCGGAGCTAAGCACCACAATATTTGCCATTCTCATCACCGCATTTGTTATTGAGTCGTTTACCCTGTACAAGGCGGCTCAAGAACTGCGACTGCATAACAAAGAAAAGACATTTGTTGAGGCACTTGAGCACGGAGATCCAGTTACCATCGCTGTTGTGTACGAAGACACAGCTGCCGTCTTGGGAGTAATCGTAGCCTTATGCTCGGTCACCCTTTCATATTTCACGCACAACTATTTGTGGGATGCCGTTGGTTCTATTATTGTCGGGCTTATCTTGGCCGTTATCGCCGTTTTTCTCATCAAAAAGAATCGAGAATTTCTCATAGGGAAAAGTATTCCAGAGGAACTCGCAGAACAAATCACGGAAATGCTCGTTGCGGAGCCCTATATCGAAAAGGTGATTGATTTCAAATCAGAAGTCCTCGATATTGGGAAGTACCGGATAAAGTGCGAAATAGAATTCAATGGAGCGGCACTCATCAAAGAAGTGTTTGATCGAGGGGATCTTGAGGGGGAATACGAGATCATTAAAGACGACTATGAAGAGTTCAAAAGGTTCATTGCGTACCAGACGAACCACATCCCGCGCCTCGTGGGTCGGAAGATTGATGAAGTAGAGAAGAAGATCATAGCCGCGGTTCCCTCGGTCAAGTATATTGATATCGAAATAAATTAAACACTCCTTGTGACCACCTCAGGCCCACAGGAAGTAAGAAGTAGTAAATGTGTTAAGCAAACTGAAGGGGACAACAAAAAAGTTTGAGTCATGGTATTTCCGATATGAAGGACGTTTTTTGTCTGGCGCACTGATTCTTGGGTTTATCGTTGATACGTTGACGCTCAGGCGTATTGATCTTGCCTTTGAGCAGTTTGTGATTGTGACGCATTTGGTCATTGTCGCGGCCTGCATCACCTTTATTAATTTCTACGAAGGAAAAGCGCTCGCCGCGCAGTCGCGACCATTCATGCGGAGGGTTGCGCCGCTTCTCATGCAATTTTCCTTCGGAGCTCTTTTTTCCGGGTTTTTCATTTTCTACAGCAAGAGCGCATCACTCGTCACAAGTTGGCCGTTTCTCATATTCCTGATTGCCCTCCTTATTGGGAATGAGTTTTTGAGAGCCCGCTACCAGCGTCTCGTCTTCCAGGTGAGCATGTTCTATTTTGTATTATTCTCATTTACCATTTTTTACGTCCCGATAGTGTTGGGTGCCATGGGTGGAGAAATATTTCTCTTTAGCGGCGCAATAAGCCTCGCGCTTGTTGCCGGATTCGTTCTTGCCCTCGCCCTCTTCATCCCGGCGCGTATCGCCGAGAGCAAGCGCTACCTTGTCCTGAGCATCGGAACGATGTTTGTCGCATTGAATGTGCTTTATTTTGCCAATATTATTCCGCCCATACCACTCTCGCTCAAGGGGGCAGAGGTGGCCCATCAAGTTCGACGAGTTGGAGATGAGTATATCATTCGAGACGAAAAGAGGTTGTGGTTCGCGACACTGCTATCCCCTGAAATCGTGCATATTACACCTCATGCCCCGGTCTTTTTCTACAGTTCCATCTTTGCGCCGACAGATCTTGCAACTTCAATCGTGCATGAGTGGGAGCACTATGATGATACGACGGGGGAATGGGTCATTGCATCCCGCATCCCCTTCCCAATTCTTGGCGGACGTGACGGCGGGTACCGAGGATATTCCCTCATAGAGAACCTTGCTCCGGGGCGATGGCGCGTCAATGCAAAGACGGGGCGGGGGCAACTTCTCGGTCGCGCGCAGTTTATTCTTGAATATGTGTCAGAGACCCCAGAGCTTGTCGCCAAAAAGGGTGAATAAAAGCACTTCGTCTTATATACTGTCAGTATGCACACAGAACACTCGGGTCATGATGGGGCTCCCCACGGAACGCATGGAAACCACATGGCGGAGGATTTTAAAAAGCGCTTTTGGGTAGCGCTTGTTCTCTCGCTCCCAGTACTCGCGCTTTCCCCGCACGCGCAGTCTCTCTTTGGGTTGCAGGTGTCGTACGGCTTTGAATTGGCTTTTCTCATCGCGTCGCTTATCTATTTTTATGGTGGTTGGCCTTTTCTCAGGGGATCGTGGAGTGAGCTAAAAAATGGCCAGCCGGGGATGATGACCCTAGTTGCGGCGGCAATTACGGCCGCCTTCCTCTACAGCGGAGCAGTTGTTCTGGGCTTTGCGGGAAACGGGAAGGAGCTTCTCTCCGAACTTGTGACGCTTATTGATATTATGCTCCTCGGGCATTGGATCGAGATGCGGAGCGTCATGGGCGCATCACGCACGCTCGAAGAACTTGCGGGGCTTCTGCCGAAGACCGCTCACCTACGAAACGCCAATGGTTCTGTTTCCGAGGTCTTCATTGCCGATCTCCACATTGGGAACGAGGTCATCATTAAGCCGGGGGAGCGGATCCCTGTCGACGGTGTTGTTGTCGAGGGTCTCACGGCAGTTGATGAATCGATGCTAACAGGTGAGTCGAAGCTTGTTTCAAAACAAACCGGAAGTCGCGTTATTGCAGGAGCCCTCAATGCAGAGGCTGTTATCATTGTGCAGGTGACAAAAACGGGGAAAGACACCTACCTTTCATATGTGGTGACGCTTGTGCAGGAGGCACAGAAGAGCAAGTCGAAGACCCAGGACTTGGCAAACAGGGCCGCGATGTGGCTCACCGTCGTCGCTTTGGGCGGGGGGGCGGTTACTCTTTTTGCCTGGCTCTTTTTGCTCCAGCCTCTTGGTTTTGCGGTTGAGCGTGCGATTGCGGTCATCGTGATTGCCTGTCCGCACGCACTCGGCCTCGCGATACCGCTTGTTGTCGCCTTCTCCACCTCTTTGTCAGCTCAGAAAGGTTTTTTGATACGAGATCGCATGGCGTTTGAAGCCGCCCGCGGTGTCACTACGATTGTGTTCGATAAGACAGGGACATTAACCGAAGGGGCTTTTGTGGTAAGTGATGTCGTTCCGTTTGTAGAATATTCAAAGGAAGATGTTTTAAAGTACGCGGCGAGTGTTGACCAGGGTTCGTCTCATCCAATCGCTAAGGCAATCGTTAAGGCGGCTCCGGAAACCTACCCAGCGGAACATCAAAGCATTATTCCCGGGCGTGGTTTCCAGGCGCAAGTGAAGGGAGTGTTGGTGCAGGTGGTCTCCGAAGCGTATGTAAAACAGCAACGCGTGTCGTATGATACAAAACGCGCAGACGAGGTGTTGGCTCAAGGCAAAACCGCAGTATTTGTTTTGAAAGAAGGGTTGCCGATAGGTTTCCTTGCCCTTGACGATACGGTACGTGCGGAAGCCCGCACCGCCGTGAGGGTGCTTAAAGAAAAAGGGCATCACGTTGTGATGTTAACCGGCGACAATGAATCTGTTGCAAAACGTGTTGCCGAAGAACTCGGTCTCGATAACTATTTCGCAGGAGTATTGCCCCACGAAAAATCCGAAGTCATTATGCGCCTCCAAGAGGAGGGACAAAAAGTGTTAATGGTTGGGGACGGGGTAAATGACGCCCCCGCGCTTGCCCAGGCGGATATCGGTGTTGCCATAGGGGCTGGCACTGATGTTGCTATAGAAACGGCAAGTATCATCTTGGTACGCAACAACCCGCTCGATGTCGTTCAAGTCATGGAACTTTCTCGTAAAACATATAATAAAATGATCCAGAATCTTTGGTGGGCGGCAGGATACAATATTGTCGCGCTTCCTCTTGCGGCTGGGGTTCTCTATAGTGCAGGTATCGTGCTTTCACCGGCCGTCGGCGCGGTCTTAATGTCGCTTTCGACTGTTATCGTCGCGATAAATGCCTCACTGTTGCGAAATGCGTAATATCCATGGACAATTTTCACGCACATTATCCAAAGGTTGGTGTCGGGGTCATCGTTTTCAAGGATGGCAAGATTTTAATGGGCAAGCGCAAAGGAGTTCACGGCGAAGGGGAGTGGTCGCTTCCGGGTGGCCACCTTGAATACATGGAGGCTATTGTCGATTGTGGGATACGGGAAGTGTTGGAGGAAACCGGGATTGAAATTGAGAACATTCAGTTTTTGCATGTACTGAACATGAAAGATTATCCGCCACATCATTATATTGATATTGCTCTCACCGCCGATTGGAAGGCCGGTGAACCAAAGGTTATGGAGAGAGATAGGTGTGAAGGGTGGGAGTGGCACGACCCCAGGCATGTCCCAAATCCTGTGTACAAAGCTTTTCACGCACACATGGAGGCGCTCAAGACCGGGAAACGTTTTTTTGACGCCTAGCCACTAGCTATTCAACAAATACAAGGAGATACATTGCGGCAACGCCGAGAATAATTGCGCACAGTTGCAGGAAAAAGACTGGTTTTGATGCAGTACGAAGCTCGGGGAAGAGGTCTGCGGTTGCGATGTAGATGAAGCTTGCAGCTGCGAGCGGGAGCACCCAAAAGACAAACTGCTCGATACTCTCGCCCGCCACAAGGGCGATGATTGCTCCTAAAATGGCAAGTGTTGCAGAGACGAAGTTAAGAAAAAGCGCCCGCATCCTTCCGAATCCTGCGTGTAAGAGCACACCGAAGTCCCCGATCTCCTGGGGAATTTCGTGCAAGACGACAGCAATTGTTGTGGCGACACCAACTTCGATAGAAACAAGATAAGAAACCGCAATGATGATGCCATCAATGAAATTATGTAAGCCGTCGGCAACGAGAACCATATAGCCAGTGGGATGTATATGCACGCCTTTTGCGCTATTTCGAGATTCGCCACTCAACTCTAGGCTATGCGCGTGGTGCCAATGCACCAATGTTTCAAGAAGAAAGAACAGGACAATGCCGGCAATAATAAGTATTGCAACAAAAGATGGATTTGCCGCTTCGGCAAACGCTTGCGGAATAAGGTGAATAAATGCGTCCCCCAAGAGCGCCCCGACAGCGAGTGCGACCAAAAAAGAAATAATGCTCCGCAAAAAGCGCTCCTTCCACGAAAGAGCAAACAGGCCCACAAAGGAGATGGCGCTCACGGCAGCGACACTCCCCAATGTATACAGATAGATTTCTGACATGAGTTTATGATACCATGAAGGAATAAAGAGTATTAAACCCTATAGTATTTAATCATCTATGATAACTTTCGAAGAAATGGGGAATGACAAGGTTATACGTTATGGCTTTATCGCGCTTCTTTTTACCGGAGCACTCTTCTTGCTCGCGTCATTCGCGGGTGAATTGAAGGCGCTTCGCTTTATTGGTCAAGACGCCCAGTTTACACGGACGATTACTGTCTCCGGATCCGGGGAAGCGTTTGTCGTCGCTGATACGGCCGAATTCTCCTTTGCTGTTATCGAAGAAGCAAAAACAATCGCAGACGCGCAACGAGTGGTGACAGAAACCAGCAATGCCCTCCTCTCGTACCTTAAGGACGCGGGAGTAGAAGAGAAAAATCTTAAGACCACCAGCTACAACATTTCCCCGCGCTATGATTACCAGAACAATAGAGGATTCCCGACTGGCGAGCGCGTGCTTATTGGGTACGAGGTGTCTCATTGGGTTTCTGTTAAAACCAAAAAGACGGACAAGGCAGGTGAGATGATCGCACAACTCGGGAGCCGTGGCGCAACCAATATCTCTAGCATCAACTTTACCGTTGAAGATGAAGACGAAGTACGACGGGAAGCACGGAAGGAAGCGATTGAAGACGCAGAAGACAAAGCAAAACAGCTCGCAGACGACCTCGATGTACGGCTTGTGAAAGTCGTAAACTTCTATGAATCAGGAGGCGGCCCGATTTACTTTGCTCGTGAGGCGGCCTTTGGCATGGGGGGCGATATGGAAAAGGGAGCCCCACCAGTTCCGGAACTTCCTGTGGGAGAAAACACAGTAATGGTGAATGTGAACGTTACCTACGCGATTGACTAACCCAAAAGCCCCCCGATTTGAATCAGGGGGCTTTTGTTTTTAACAATCTGTTCGGAAAGTGCGCTACAATATCGAGATGACATACGGCGCGGCAGTATCTCGAGGTGAACGCGAAGAAATCGTTCAAACAGAGATTTCAGAACTACTTACCCTCCTCCTTCAAAATCGCGGGATTGAAGAGCATGAGCGCGAGTTTTTTCTAAACCCTGACTACGACCTCCACACACATGACCCGTTTCTCTTAAAGGACATGGAACGAAGTGTCTCGCGCGTTCTCAAGGCTGTGAAGGGTGGCGAGCGGATTGTTGCATATACCGACTATGACACGGATGGTATTCCTGCCGGGATTATTTTCCACGACTTTTTTAAGAAAATCGGTTTCTCTAATTTTAGAAATTATATTCCGCATCGCCACAACGAAGGGTTTGGCGTACACGTAAGCGCGGTTGAGGAGCTTGCGGGCGAGGGGACCGCTCTCATTATCACCGCCGACTGTGGCATGGCGGACTCTAAGGCGATTGAGCGCGCAAACGAGCTCGGCATTGATGTCATCGTAACAGATCACCACCTGCCGCAGGAGATGCCCCCTGCATACGCGATCATAAACCCGAAACAAGAAGGGGACCAATATCCATTCAAGGACCTATGTGGAGCGGCAGTTGCCTGGAAGCTCGTCACAGCAGTCTTGCGTAGAGGAAACGAAGAAGGTGTGTTTGTGGTCCACGATGGTTGGGAAAAGTGGCTCCTAGATATGGTGGGTATCGCGACACTCTCCGACATGGTGCCGCTTCGTGGGGAAAATAGGGCCCTTGCCTACTATGGACTCGCAGTGCTCAAGCGGAACAGGAGGAAGGGACTCCAGGAACTTTTGCGTGCGGCGCGCGTGAGACAGAGCTTACTCACCGAAGATGATGTCGGGTTTGTTATTGGGCCGCGTATCAACGTCGCTTCGCGGATGGATTCTCCCGAAAAAGCTTTTCGCCTACTTGCGACAGAAAACGATGCAGAAGCGCTCGCCCTTACCAAAGAACTTGAGGTACTGAACAATAAAAGGAAGGGTTTTGTCGCGGCTATCGTAAAGGAGGCGCGCGCACGCCTTCAGGAGTCCCAACTCAAATCGGTCCTTGTCTTGGGTAACACGAATTGGCAGCCGGGCCTACTTGGACTTGCGGCGAACACCCTTATGCAGGAATTCTCGCGCCCGGTATTTTTGTGGGGCGAGGGCGGGGATGGGACCCTCAAGGGGTCGTGCCGTTCAGATGGCAGTGTCCATTTGCTCGAGCTTATGCAATGTGCCGATGAGATACTCACGGCGTACGGAGGACACGAATGCGCAGGCGGCTTTTCGGTAAGAAGGGACAAGCTACACCTCCTTGCCGATGCCCTTGCGGAGGCAAGTAACACAGTACCGCGTCGAGAGCGAAAGGGGGCGCAGGAAGCAGACACAACACTCTCGCTCGACAATGTAACAAGGGAGGCGTATGGCGTTATAGAGAAGCTTTCGCCCTATGGGATGGGCAACCCCAAACCACTTTTTCTTTTTCGGAATGCGGAGGTCAGGCGTGTCGAGGGCTTCGGGAAGCAAAAGAACCATCTCAAACTTATCTTTGCAAATAGCTTTGGCAGAGAGATAGAAGCAATACAATTTTTTGCAGAACACTTACTCGGTCGTTTTGCGGTGGGGCAGTACGTACAGTTCTCCGCCCACATCGAGAAGAATGTCTTTGCCGGCCGCGACAGTTTGCGCCTCCGAATTGTAGATATTGGAGAGGAGTGATATTCTTGGTGCATCATTAATCATGCGGAAAATTACTATCTACACTGATGGGGGAGCAAGAAACAATCCGGGTCCTTCCGGCGCTGGAATTGTCATTACAGACGAAAAGAAAGGGGTTTTGAAGAAAATCGCTCTGCCACTAGGCACGCAGACAAATAACTGGGCAGAGTACGAAGCGGTAGCCCACGCGCTCCAAGAATTAAAGAAGATAATCCCCAAAGATGAGCGTGGAGAGACAGAAGTCGAGGTGCGGTCAGACAGTGAGCTCATTATCAAGCAGTTGCGCGGGGAGTATCAGATTAAAGAACCAACTCTTTTCCCACAGTTCATAAAAGTTTGGAATAGCAAGGTGGCCGATTTTCCACGTTTGTCCTTCACACACATACGTCGCGAAGAAAACACGGAGGCAGACGCCCTCTCGAATGAGGCAATGGATGAGGTGGAAAGAAAGGCAAAGACCTTATTTACCTCAAAATAATAAAGGGATTAACCCCCATATTGTCTCTTCGCTCGAGGAAATAAAAAATAAAATCCCCACAATGAGTGGGGATGTGTACACTAAAAAATTCGCAGTGCGTTACGGACCTGGGTTGGCCCCGCTAGGTGTACGGAGAATGACGGGCTCGTCTTGTGGCCGTAACTGCGGTTTTTCAGGCCCCCTTGCTATAGGAGCCGGGTGAAAAACATTCTCTCCCTCCATAATGTAACCACCTCCTTCGCCCCACTCTCTTTCATTCGCCGCACCTTCTTCACCATATCTTCCGTCATTGGCATCCAACACGCCCTTCCTCACGACCCTTCCTCCAAGAAGAAGTTGGGTTTGTTTGTCTTTAGCTTCACGCTTCGCTCGTTTAAACTCTTCCTGTGTTTTTTCATCAGCGAGCAAGAGATAGTAGCGAGGTTCGGAAACACCAGGCGAGCGCAAAAGCAGGTAAACTCCAGCATTGCTTTTTGTCTCTCCATAAAGCACAAGGTGTCCGGTGTGCCCCTCTGGGAGCATCGCCTGGAGTTCCTCAAACGTGACAACCTTTGGCCTCGAGAGAAGATTGTTTACGATGTAATCTATTTTGTTGTTTGTGGCCGTAACTGCCATAAAAACAAGATAGACCATTGTCGCTAATGCGGCAAAAGCAGCAGCTTTTGAGAGCACAGAACGATTCCACCATGCCGAAACAATGGCGAGGACGAAGGCAATAACGAGTGACCCAAGGAAATACGGGCCAATATCAATCATGAACTCGTTCATGGGGCCCCTCCGAATAGCGCTTGACTTCTGAGTGGCGTGAATTCGTTATTTGGTTGCCCAATGAGAATCTCATTCTCGATGGTGAAATTTACAACGGTAATCTCATCACCCAAATAGCTAAGCACAACACTTTTTTTTGCGATGGAGACAGTTTTACTTCCGCGGCTTATGTACACATCGACGTACACCGGAACTTCAAGTGATTCCGACCCGTTTCGGTACAGGTGCACGTTTACAGTGTACGTCCCATTCGGCATATCTCGTCCGAACATCACCTCGTAGTTATAAGGAGTTGTATCGCGGAGAGTTCCCAAATCGTCTCGTAAAAGGTTGAATGTCTGGCCAGCACGATTTGAATAACCAATCACCTCATCACCGGGTGCGCGCGCCCAAAGATCAACATCAACATCAACATTGTCTTGCCACACAATCTGTATCATGATATTGCCTGGCATCTTTATCATCACGTCTTCTTCTTGAGAAGGGTTAATGAATGGCACAAGAAAGACGAACAAGATGATGAAGACGAATGCCACAGCGAAGGGGAGATCACGTAAGACCACGCCTGAAATGCGGCCCCCTGATTCATTTTCCATTGCGAGTAACCCCTATTCTAACTGCTTCGTTCACAAGTTGGGCCATGCCAGGGCGCAAAATCCATTTCAGGTTTGCGTCCAGCCACAAAGCGGCACAGGCACCCACAATCGTTGTGTCGAATGCAATATAGAATGCTCCGATTACATTCTTCAAAAGTGGCACGACCAGGTTGATGTCTCGGAATGCGGTTGGGTCAATTGCTCCAGTGCCAATTCTGATACCAACTACCGTGCCAATCAATCCCAGAACAACCAACCATTCTGCAATCGAACTGAAGATCTGGAGTTTGCTTGTCATGGTAAGACGGAATTGTTCAAGCAAAACTGGTTTATCTTCCGCCCTTGCGGAGCGGTATGCATCAACAAAGAGGGCGATTCGTGAGTGGGTGGACCGGAGCCACGCGTCTACCTTTTCTTGCGTGTTCCCCGCGCTGTTCCCCACGCGTCGGCGGTATCCTCGGGCAATATTAAGTTCTTGGGAAACATTAAATATGCGGGCGGTAATCATGACAAGGCCCAAGAGGCCAAGCCCCGCAATGCCACGCGAAATATAAACACTATCGGCTGCAAGCACTGCCCCAACCCATCCCTCAACATATGCCCAAAACGCAATTGCAACGAAGAATGAGTTAAGAATCAACATCCGAATAAACATGACATACTCAGTATTCCCGCCACTTCCAAGGTCTCGAATATCCATGCGTCCCACGGCAAAATCTCCTTACGGTTGTCAAGATATCTAATGCCAGTGTAGTTCCTTACATAGAGATAAGTCAACCCTGATAGCGTGAGGGATAGACACGGGGCGGGGTGCCTTTTGTTAATTTCCGCAGAATACCACGCTCGTAAGAGCGTCGGATGAATGCGGGAATGCCGGAAGGGGTCGGGGAACCTGCAAGGTTCCCCGTGGAGGAGTTAAGCGATGCGAGCAGAACGGGAGCATCGCGCTTCTAGAACCGTGGGTTCTAGAAAATGAATCTCCACGTCCGTAAAGGCGTAGAGATTCATTTGCGTCTGCGCTATAGTAATGCCATGTCCAAAAGCACATGGCTTCTCCTCTTCATCATTGCTTTTGCTGTAGGTGTTGCGTTTCGGAGCGTTTATAACTTTGGCGGCGCATTCTCCGTCTTTGTTGTTTTTCTTGGGGTGGTCTTTTTCTTCTACTATTCTCTAATTCGCTCGAACAGGAGAATAGTATTTCATGCGGCACTTGTCACCGGAGTTGCCCTGTTCGCGGTGGGGTTTGGTATGCTCCGCTATGATGTTACTGACATGCGCCAAGGTAATCCTGCGCTTGACCAAAAAACCGAGACACACGTTGTACTCCAGGGCGTTACTATTGATGAGCCGGATATTCGAGAGACCCATACAAAACTTTTGTTCAAGACGCCAGAGGGGGTAAAGATACTTCTCACTGCCGAACATTATCCCGAGTTTCGTTACGGTGATGAGCTCGTGGTTAGGGGGACGCTCCAGAAGCCAAAGAATGTTGTAAGAGACGAAGAAGAACCTGGCCGCCCCTTTGACTACGTCGCGTACCTTGCAAAAGACAACATACATTACCAAGTTTTTTATCCGAGTATCGAACTCGTCGCTCACGAGAGGGGGAACCCGATAAAGGGATTTTTGTTTTCGCTCAAACACAAAATGATTGAGAACACGGCGCGTCTCCTTCCCGAACCGCATAACTCACTTCTTGCTGGAATTAACTTCGGCGTTAAGCAATCGCTCGGGGAAGACCTCTTGGGGGCCTTCCGGGAAACGGGAATCATTCACATTGTCGTCTTATCCGGGTATAACATCACTATCGTCGCGGAAAACGTTGCGCGCGGTTTTCAATTGCTAGCCCCACGCTTTTTCGGTATTGGCGCTGCGGGAGCGACCATTATTGCATTTGCCGTCATGACCGGAGCTGGAGCGACGGTGGTCCGCGCATGCGTCATGGCGCTCCTCATTCTTCTCGCTCGAGCAACTGGTCGTGCGTACGAGATCACCATCGCACTTTTTGTCGCAGGCCTCGGCATGCTTTTGTGGAATCCGCGCACACTCATGTTTGATCCGTCGTTTCAACTCTCTTTTCTCGCGACACTCGGTCTTATACAGTTAGCGCCAAGGATTGAAAAATATTTTGGATGGATGCCGACAAAGCTCGGTCTTCGTGAGGCGGCAATCGCAACCATCTCGACACAGCTTTTTGTCTTGCCACTCCTCATATACATGATGGGTCAGGTGTCCCTTATTGCCCCAGTTACAAACATCCTTGTGCTTCCGACCATTCCCTACACCATGCTCTTCGGTTTTCTCGCTGCGGCTCTTGGTTTTGTGAGCGACGCCGTTGCTTGGCCCTTCGCTCTTGTGTCATATATCCTGCTCGATTATGAGCTTTGGATTGTGAAGTTGTTTGCGGAGCTGCCGTTTGCCTCGATATAATTTTCTATTGTGGGGTTTACAAATAACGTTTTTTGTTCCGTGTTTCGATAGCGGCTAGGCGTTTAGCGAGGGGAGTGTATACTCAAAAATAGATAGAGCATGCGCTTTTTCAAAGGAGTATGTCATGCGCTTTGCCAGAATCTTTGCTCTGTTCATTGTCACGACATTCTTTACCGGGACTCTTGCGGGATGCACCGCCGCAACAAACGAGCCATTCACAGCCGACGCAGGTGCTATCATGAGGCAAATTGCCCTTGAGAACAATTACCTTGCGCGGATACATACGCTCCAACCCACCTCTCGCAATCCTCGTAATCCAAATCAGCCCGCCATCAATGAAGCTATTGGCACGGGTATCCTCTTTAGAAATACCGATGGAGAGCTTCGCATTGCGACAGTTAATCACGTCCTGGGGCCGACCCCAGACACGGCAACCATTTGGGTGACGTTCGGCAGCGGATTTGGAAAGGCGGAAATTGTCGGCAGAGACCCAGCCGCCGACCTCGCACTTCTCAAGGTCCCGGCATGGCTCACCGAAGGTGTCGAACCCGCGCGATTTAATTTCTCGAACGACCTTCAGGTTGGCGATACCGTGTTTGCTACTGGGTTTCCTTTTGGAATGGAAAACACCACCTTTGGCTTTATCACAGCCCTGAAAGAGCGGGAATTGGAAGACCCGTTTCCTCAATGGCTGTACGTAACGACTCAGGCACCAGTCAACTCTGGCAATTCAGGAGGCCCCCTCCTGAACCGTAACCGTGAAGTTGTTGCCATCAATGAGAGCATTATTTCGACCACTGCCGGTAGCGGCATGGCATTCAGTGTTACTGCATATGCCCTTGGGCGCCTCCTTCCCCGCCTTGAACGGGGTGGAGTAGTAGAGCACGTCCAGCTCGACTTCTCTGTAAGGGAAACACGCGACGTGTCACCTATTTTTTACGAATACTATACAGGAAAGAACTATCCACCCCCCGAAGAAGGCGTCATGGTGTATGAGGTTTTCGCAACTACTTCACGGGCGTCCTTTGTGCGCCCTGGCGACCTCGTGAAAGAAATCCGTTTCGGAGAAAAAGTACATGTCGTGACCACAAGGCAAGCATTTGAAGAGTTTATCTTTTTTGAAGTGTCGCCAAATACGAGGGGAGAACTTGTTCTCAAGCGTGGTAGCGAACTCCTCATTTTTCAATTGTAATATAAAAACTCGGTCGCTTTAGGCGGCCGTTTTTGTATAATTTTTGTTTCTGTGTCCTTTTGGTATGTTAGAAAAATGCCATGCTATACTTTTTAAAGACACAGGCAACGCTTCACGAAGAGGTATACCATGCGCTTTGCCAGAATCTTTGCTCTGTTCATTGTCACGACATTCTTTACTGTAAGCACGAGCGTGCACGCGGCCGAAAACCTCGATATCGGCGAGGTTGGCGCCATCATGAAGCAGATTGCTCTTGAGAACAATTATCTTGCGCGGATACAGATTCCACGGACTTCCCCCAATCCCCAAAACCAGAATGAACCTTTTGTTAATGAAATCAACTCCACCGGCTTTCTCTACAGAAACAACGCAGGAGAGCTTCGCATCGTCACTGTTAATCACGCCCTAGGGCCAACACCAACAGCTACCACCATTTGGGTGACGTTCGGCAACGGATTTGGAAAGGCGGAGATTGTCGGCAGAGATCCAGCCGCCGACCTCGCACTTCTCAAGGTCCCGGCATGGCTCACCGAAGGTATCGAACCCGCGCGATTTAACTTCTCGGACGCTCTTCGTGTCGGCGATGTGGTCTTTGCCGCTGGTTTCCCGCACGAATTGAAGGCAACGACGTTTGGCGTCGTCATTGCGCTTGAGCAGATACCATTGCCCGTTCAGTTTCCTTCTTGGCTTTATGTTACGACGCAAACGCCGCTTAACCCCGGCAATTCAGGAGGCCCCCTCCTGAACCGTAACCGTGAAGTTGTGGGCATAAACGTAAGCATTGTTCCGTTAACTGCCGCGGTGTTGAATACCCCTAACGGCATTGCCGTTGTAGGTGGTGACGGAGGGGGAATGTCGTTCTCTCTCAACGCTCGCATCATCGGACGTCTTCTCGCTCGCCTTGAAAGAGACAAATTGGTAGAGCACGCCTCGTTTGACTTCTCGATAAGGGAAACACGCGAAGTTTCGCCTATCATGTACGAATACTATACAGAGAAGGATTATCCACCCCCCGAAGAAGGCGTCATGGTGTACGAGGTTTTCACAGACACGGCATCAGAGCGCGCAGGACTCCGAATGGGTGATTTGTTGAAAGAAGTTCGCTTCGCAGAAAGAAGGCACGTCGTGACTACGAGGCGTGCCCTTGAAGAGTTTATCTTTTTTGAAGTGTCGCCAAATACGAGAGGAGAGGTCGTTGTTAAGCGCAACGATGAACTCGTTACTATCCCGATCTCATTTATGAGACTCCCACCTCTCCGCCGCTAGTCGATGTCACGCTGTTTTATTGCCCGACCCCATTGTCGGGCTTTTATTTCGTCGAGCGAGGAGCGAAAATGCAAGACAATCAATACCTCGGGGCTTGCCCCGAGGACATCTTTATAAACCGACGATTCTTTCTGCCACTTCTTTTTTTGTGATAAAGTCGCGATACAGTTTCATCTGCCCATTTGCTTTTGCCATGTTTTGCACATATCGGGATTGGTAGCGGCTTGTGTCGAGGGTAAAATATGACTCTTCAAACGCATCAGTGACAAAGCGCGCAGAGAGCTCGAGTATAATTGTTGCGATTCCCGTAGGGATCGCTGCTCGTTCTACACGACTTAGAAATGTTGCTTTACTAAAATATCCTCGCATCATGCTCTCAAAAATAGCCATATCAAACTGAGGATCGGTTGCGTCTTCGTCTCTTTGGTTGCACCAACTTCGTGCAGCATCACCCATTTCAATAGGAATACTCATTTTCCCCAAGGTGTCGAGATCAAGAAGTGCCAGGGCGCTGACCCCATCTTTATCGAAAAGTATATTGTTGAGCTTGAGGTCGCCATGCACATGCCGCAGGGGGAGTGAGGCAAGCGCCCCGCGCACCGGCCTATATGCTGAAAGTATTTCTTCTGCGAGCGGAGCAAGAACTTGGTACTTTTCTCCACCCACGTTGGCGTCGACGACCTGTTTGAGTCGCTCCATGATGTGTTTTGTGTCATGGAAACCTGGGAGTGCGTGCTTATAGGAATATTCCAAATCAAGAAGGGCATTGTGAAAGACGCCAACGAGAGCCCCCGCACTTTCTGCCTGGAGTGGGGTAATGGAAGCCTCAAATGTTTTTCCAGGAATGTATGTGAGCATTCGCCAGCACTCACCCCCTTTACAATACCCGAGTTCTCCATCAAGCGTGCGTACGATACGCGGAGTCGTGAGCCCTTTCTCTCGAAGATGGGTGGTGACCGCTTCTATGTCCTCGAGGACGGGCGCTTTAAAAATAGAGTGAAGTTTCTGAAGTATATATTTTTCTCCCTCACTACATTCAGCGAGGTACGTCTGATGAATACGCCCCTGGCCGTAAGGAGAAACACTAAGTAGTGGCTTTTTTGTGAAGTGTTGGATGGCAGCAAGTGGTTCCATGATGATGGGCACGAAGTATATATATTGTGACGTATTGAAACGACTGGAGCAAGAAAAAAGGCGGAAAACCGCCTTGAACACGAAATATAACTATTTACGGCAGGAAGTCGATTGCGATGGCCGTTGCGTCATCGCCCACTTTCACGCGTGGAAAGTGCCAGCAATTCGGGTCGGTCTGTTCTCGAGCCCGGATTTCCGAAAGTACCGCCTTAAGGCCACCTTCTTTGTACAACCTCACCATCAAGTCCCACTCTTCCTCCGCATCGGGATCTTCATGTGGGATTAAGAATCCGTCGGTAAAGATGAGAAGCGATTGGAAGTCGCGTATGTTACGGGTGTTGGTTTGGATGAAACCCGAAACATTCGGGTCGCCATTCAAAACACCATATGCTTCGTTCGCTTGATTCCGAACCTTGAGAATGTGCGGGCGCAATTGCTGATTAATGTTCCTAACGCGCGCGTCCGCCAATTCTTTGCAGCGTCTCAGTGTTTTGATATCGAGATTAACATAGGGCGTCAAGAGTTCTCCCATACCCCAATGATCGGCGGTGATGCCGAGAACAAAAGAGTCACCGATGGTCAGAACATCAAATGTGTCTTCGTGCAGTTCAACAGCTGCGCATACTGCACCCCAGCGGTTTTCTTTGTGGTCTTCTGCAGAGAGATTGACCCCGACCTTTTCCATAGCATGTCGAATCGCGGTATTGGCGTGCAACGCTCGTGCGCGAAGATACCCTTCCCCTTTTGCAAATGTCTCTGCCGCAAGGCGTGCGGCTATTCTCCCGCCCGTTTCCCCGTGCGCGTTCTTGTAGCCAACCAAACTGGTAACGCCATCAAAGGCCGCAAAAGTATTTCCGATGACAAGGGGAACATCTTCGTTAATGACCCCAACACCCTTGCTGTGAATGACCTGCACCGAAACGTCTTTCATCCTTAAACTCCGCTACATCTTCTCCCTATAACGTATCTACCCCAGGGCGTGGTGTCATTTGACTTAAGTCCTTTTTTGTTGCACACAGTGCTCCACGATGCTTATTTCTGTTATTCTTAAAAAAGATTCAAACCCTCCGGGAGAGAGAGATGGGTAACGGAAACGGAAAGAGTAGTGAAGACAAAAAGGAGGGAGAGGGTTCGCGTGGAGTAGTCATGAAGGCTCCCGTACAAAAGGAGCCTAAGAAGCTCCTACTCGACCTCGGGAAGCGCGGCTCGCTCGCGGAAGAATTCCTTGCACTTTGCCATGATAGGTATATTGGACAGCCACGACTTGTGGAGTTTGGCGCAGAAGCTCTCGATGATCTCGAGTCATTCATGAAGTCAGGAGAACGAGACGAAGACGCGAACGGTGTCATCGCGAGCGTTCTTGTCCCCGGTCCTTCGGGTGCGGGCAAGACATATATTGCTCGACTCATTGCAAAAGTATTGACGGGCAGAGAGCGCGGTTTCTTCTTTATCCCAGGACAAAATTACCAGGAACGCCACGCCGTCGAGACATTGCTCCACCCGCCTCCGGGCTACATCGGTTCTGATAATGAACCCGTGCTGACGCAGGAAAAACTGGATGAGCCTGGGTTCCTCCACCTTCGGAAGAAAGCGATCGAAGCTCTTTCGACAGAGGACAAAGCAGAACATGATCGTCTGCAAGCGGAGTATCAAGAGTTTGCACTTAAGACCCAAAGTTTGAGGAACGAGGTGGCAAAAACTCGCGATCAAACACGGAAAAGGGAACTGCTTCAGGAGCTTGGTGAACTCCAGCCAAAAATCTTCAAGGTCATAAAAGAGGTAGAGGGCATTACTCCGCACGTTATCTACGACCCAAACAGATTCATTTATCCTTCAGTTGTTTTGGGTGATGAGTTTGAAAAAGGGCACGATTCGCTTTTCAAATTGTTCCTCGGTGTGCTGGGCGATGGCGTTATCGTCACTCGCAAAGACGAAACCGTTGATTTTCATGGTTCAATCGTCGTGCTCACCTCGAATCTGTGCAAAGAAGAAATTGCGCAGTTCGTCGCAGTGCAAAGCGGCGAAGTTGTCCCCATGGGTTTCCACCGGTCCGTCCAAGGGGTTTCAGAACAAGATGATACGGAACTGTATCGTTTGGTGCGCGACACTGCGATCAAGGTTTTTGGCCCCGAGTTTATGGGACGACTTGATGAGCTCATTCTTGCGCGCATGCTTATGCCCAAGGAAATCAGGGAAATTCTTGAATCAAAACTGCGAGCATACCAAGAGCATCTCGCAAGCAGATTCCCCATCAAACTTGAAATTGCTGATGAAGTTATCCGCTTCTTCTATGAACGGTCCACAAGAAAGCGCATTGAAGGCGCTCGTCTCGTAGACAAGACTTTGAAGCAATATCTCCTGAGGCCTATCATGAAGCTCCGATTGACTGGGCAGATCAAAAGAGGTGATCATGTCGTGGTCGAACTCGAGCGCAAAGGCAAGAAGCACGGGCGGCCAGTCTTTTATCTCATGGATTACGGTGACGAGAAACCCGTCATCACTGTCGAATATAAGCGTCGACGAAATCACAAACCCCAAGGAAAGTAAGGGGTTTTTTTTATGCTTGAGTTTGTTGGAATCGTTTCTCGACGACGCCCCAATTTACATTTTTGAAAAATGCCTCAATATAATTTTTCTTCTCCGAGGGGGCGTAGTCAACCATGTAGGCGTGTTCCCACATATCCATTGCGAGCAAAATCGGGAGTCCGGCGAGTGTGCCCAACTCATGATCGCCAACCCATACGGTGTGCGGCTCTCTTGCCTTTGGATCAAGATAAAGCACGGCCCAGCCGATGCCACGGGTCATACCGACAGTTTTGAAATGTTCCAACCACTTTTCAATGTCCCCATATTTTTCTACAAGGTTTTGTTCGAGCGGTGATGATTCGATTGGCGCTGTAGGACCGCCCTCAAATGTTTCAAAATAGTATTCGTGCATACGCATGCCGTTGAATTCGAAACTGAAGCGACGGCGGAGTTCGGAGATGAGGTATGCATTCTTTTCTTTGTCTCCTTCGAGTTCTCGAATCTTCTCTCGAATAAGGTTCACGTGCTTTACGTATCCTGCATAGAGCTTTAAATGTTCCCCCAATTGTTTTGCAGAAAGCCCCTGCAGGTCTGGAATATTGAATTGTTGTTCTGTATATGAATGCATACGAAGGTCCCCGTAATAATAATTGTAATTAGTATACCATACCATTTACAGGCGACCCTTTTTCTTTTTTGCATGCACGCGTATAATCGTTGCATGTTTGAAGCGGGCAAAACGTATGGCAGGTATCTTCTCCTCGGAGTGCTTTTGGTGGCAAACTATTTTCTGTGGAATGCTGTTATTGCGACAGACGACAACAGAATACTTACCGTTGCGTTTCTTGATGTTGGTCAAGGAGACTCCATTTTTATAGAAGCGCCAAATGGGAATCAAATGCTTATAGATGGCGGACCTTCAGGGCAAGTGGTTTTGCGGGCGCTTTCGGAGGTGATGCCTTTTTATGATCGCTCGATTGATGGTGTTATCGCGACACATCCCGACAAGGACCATATTGGCGGGCTTTCGAGCGTCCTTGAACGATATGATGTGAGCTACTTCTTCGAACCCGGGGTCGAGCACGATACAGGAGCTTACGCAGGCCTTCTGGAGTCAGTGGATGTGGAAAACGCCGAACACATATTTGCACGACGTGGCATGCGTATTGTTTTAGACGATGAGGTGTTTTTGGATATTTTGTTTCCCGATCGTGATCCGAAGAGTATGGAAACGAATGACGCTTCGGTTATTGCAAAACTCATCTATGGGGAAACCTCGTTTCTTTTGACGGGAGATACGACGAAGAAAATCGAGCGCTATGTTGCTTCGCTTGATGCAAAAGCTCTCGACATCGATGTTTTGAAAGCCGCTCACCATGGTTCAAAAACTTCAAGTGACCCGATCCTCCTCGGTTTCGCATCACCCGCCTACGCAGTCATCTCCTCGGGTGAGGGGAACTCCTATGGGCACCCACACAAAGAAGTAACTGATCGCTTACAGCAGTTTGGTGCTGAGATCGTAGAAACAGCGAAGGTGGGAACGATCATCTTTGAAAGCGATGGCACAAATCTGAAGTACAAAAAATGAAAAGAAAAAATCGGTCCGACTGGGATCGGGACCGATTGTGTTTTTAGAGCAGGCCGCGCTGTTTCATGGCTTGAACAAGCCGTGTTATGCCGATACCGCCACCGCACCGCTCGAAAAACTTGAGCGAGAGGAAGTACCGAAGTTCATCCAGGGTTTCTTTTTCACCGAATCTTTCAAAAAGTGCTTGGGCATATGCGCCGTCCGTAATGGTATGGAAGCGTTGCCACATGTCCTCTGGGTCACAGCTCCGCTCTGCCGAACCAATCGTTTCGATCGGCATGAGCACATCAATCTTTTCCGCCTTTCCGTCGGGGCCTCGTCTCATGTTCCAAAATGGAGACGTGTGTTCGGGGAAGCGTGAAAGCAGAACTGCGGGGCCGAGTTCTTGGCATAGCCGTTTTTCTTCCGCATCACCGATTTCTTGAACACCGTATGTATCTGCTGACCGCTCGTAATCGACGGTCGTGACGTCTTGGTGATGGCGGACAATACCCAAAAAGACCAAGAGTTCTTCCAAGATATACCGCAAGCGCTCAATGCCCCCATGTGTCTCGAACTCAAACATTGGGAAGATCAAATTGTGCCGTCCTGGTTGTGGATCCCGCTCGTTTCTATAGCTCGTTGTCATGCAGAAGAGTCCCGGGAGCGATGGGTCCCGCAAGAGGTCGTGCTCAAGCCACATCTGTCCTGTTTGGGGGAGTGGCAACGTGTCTCCCAAGAACGAGACGGGCATAATGCTATGCGGATTTTCACATGCCGCGAGGCGTGCGAGCGGAGGACGCATGCGTTGCTGTGTTGAGGACTCAACAAACCCAAGGTTGGCAAAAAATTTACGGAGACGTTTGGCTACCGCGTCGTAGTCTCTCGGAGAAATGATGTCAATGAATTGCGTAGCTCTGTCTGAAGCAAATGTGCGCTCGGCAGCTGCCGTATCAATAGGCACGAAAGTGGGGGTGCTTCTCACGTCGCTCTCCTATGGGACATCTAAAAGAAAAAGGTATCATGGATCCGTAGGTGGGACAATGTGCACAGTTTGCTAAAAGTGTGTCGTAAGTAGTATGTGCATTTGGTATACTATTCAAGATGAGAGAAGACCAGAACGGCAAGGGTCCGCTTCGCCGCCTTGAAGAGACTCTGTACCAAAAAGGCACTCCGGAGGAAAAAAGTAGCCGTAGCCACCTTCGCCCGCATGATATCGAAAGGCATTCCGGATGGGCGGATGTGCCTCCCCAAAATACAGAAGTTGAAGCAGAACCTATGGTGTCACCGGCAAAGAATAAATCATTTGCGCTCCTATTTTTTTACGCATCCCTTGCCTTTTTTGCTGTGGCCGCCGTTATTACGCTCTTTGTTGTCTTGGGAGGAGCGAATCTCATTTCAACTCGAAATGTCGACATCACCATCACTGGCCCTGTTTCTGTAGAAGCCGGGGAAGAGGTTCCACTACAGATTTCCATACATAATAAAAATAGCGTCGACCTCGAATCAACGGATCTACTCATTGAGTACCCCGAAGGGACTCGGGTTGCCGGCGACCTTGAAGAAGCACTACCGCGCACTCGTACGTCCCTCGGTGTTATACCCAAAGGTCGTGTTGTCGAAGAAAATGTCCGTGCGGTGTTTTTCGGCCAAGAGGGAGAGGAGAAAAAGGTTCGCATTGCCCTCGAGTATCGTGTTCCCGATTCAAACGCAATTTTCGTTGCTGAAGAGACTTTTACTGTCGTCGTGAGCTCATCGCCCGTCCGTATCGGGGTAGAAGGAGTCACAGAAATAAGTTCTGGGCAGGAGTTTGCTCTTGAAGTTACGATAACATCAAATGCAAGCGAGCGCGTCGGCAATGTGCTGCTTTCAGTCGATTATCCATTCGGCTTCTCATTCCTCGAGGCGACACCCAAGCCAACATATGGCAACGACACGTGGGCTTTGGGAGATCTTCCTCCCGGGAGTGACCGAACAATCGTTATCCGCGGTGTCGTGGAAGGACAAGACGGGGAAGAAAAGATTTTCCGTGTCGTGTCGGGTACACCCAAAGAAAAAGACGAACGTGAAATTGGGATTGCGTTCGGAACGCTTCTTCATGATGTTGCTGTGACGCGGCCGCTCCTCGCCCTCCAAGTCCTCGTAAATGGCCGCCCCGGCAAGGAGCATGTCTTACCGGCGAATGAAGAAGTGACAACAGAAATCTCTTGGACCAACAACCTTCCCGTTAAAATCAGTAATGCAAAAATCGAAGTGAAACTGGTTGGGGAAGCACTCGATACGGCATCTGTGTCACCCATTCAGGGTTTCTATCAATCGTTTAACAGAACCGTAGTTTGGGACGGGACTACAGTTCAGGAGCTTGTCGAGCTAGAGCCTGGTGAGCGCGGCATAGTTTCGCTCCGATTCAAGCCACGTGAACTCGTTTTGTCAGGCGGAACAATTATCAAAGAGCCACTCATCACACTTACTGTGACAGGGGAAGGGACGCGTATCGGGGAAACCGGCAGAGAACAAATTCAGAGTTCGGTAGAGCATCTTCTTAGGGTTGAGACGGACGTATCTCTTTCACAAAGGGCACTCTACTATTCTGGAGCCTTCAGCAACACGGGCCCCTTGCCGCCCAAGGTGGGGCAGGAGACGACATATACCATTCTCTGGAATGTAGTTAATACTGCAAGCGATGTCGCACGTGGGAAAGTGCGCGCCACGTTGCCGCCGTATATACGTGTGTTGGGACAGACAAGTCCGGCAAATGAATCAGTTACATTTTCTGAAACAGACCGATCCATCGTTTGGGATTTGGGCGCGGTGAGCGCAGGGGCTGGGGTCGGGGCTTCTCCTCGCGAGGTCTCGTTCCGCATCGGGTTTCGCCCGAGCATTTCTCAAGTCGGTGATGTGCCCACACTTGTTAATGAAGCCGTGTTTACAGGCTTTGACACATTTTCAGAGACAAACATTAACGCCTCTGCACGCCCGATTAACACGCAACTTTCTAGTGATCCGCAGTTTACCTCTGTCGAGGGTAGGGTGGTTGAATAGTGATTCGCTATGCATTAGGATTTAGGAACATGACAAAGGACTCCCAAGACAAACTTGCAAAAATTGTGTCGCTCGCGAAGCGGCGAGGTTTTGTATTTCAAGGCTCCGAGATCTATGGTGGCCTCGCAGGCATGTGGGATTACGGGCCGCTTGGAGCAGAGTTGGTACGTAATATTAAAGACTTGTGGTGGAAACACTTTGTTTATGAGGAGGAGAATATGTACCCCTTAGAAACAACTACCATTATGCCGGAAGCGGTATGGAAAGCATCGGGACACCTCGAGGGGTTTACTGATCCCATGGTCTCGTGCCAAAAGTGCAAGCGAAGATTCAGGAAAGATCATGTTGGGGATGTGTGCCCGGAGTGCGACGGGAAGTTTGGCGAGGAGAAAAAGTTTAACCTCCTTTTTCCAATCGCAATGGGGGCGACCGAGGGGGGTGGAGATATGGCGTATCTCCGCGGCGAAATAGCGCAGGGAATGTTCGTAAACTTCAAAAATGTTCTCGACACAATGCGCCCCACGCTTCCTTTTGGGATTGCGCAAATCGGTAAGGCATACCGAAACGAAATCGCACCGAGAGATTTTCTCTTTAGGGTACGGGAGTTTGATCTTATGGAATTCGAGTACTTTGTCAGAGAATCCGAATGGCAACAACATTTCAATCGATGGAAAGACAGGGTGTGGGAATGGATCGATCGCGTCGGCATTGCGCGCGAGTATGTCCACGAACTGGAGGTGGGCGAAGGAGATCGCGCGCACTACTCCAAACGCACTGTTGATTTTGAGTTTGATTATCCTTTCGGGCGAAAGGAGTTGTATGGATTGGCATATCGAACTGACTACGATCTCAAAAAGCACTCAGAGGCTTCGGGGGTTGACCTCTCATACACTGACCCCGTCTCTGGGGAGAAGTTTATTCCTCACGTTATTGAACCCACGTTCGGGCTTGGCAGAACCGTACTTGCTGTTTTACTCTCCGCGTACCAGGAGGATGGTGTGGGAGATGATACGCGAACGTATTTGAAATTGCACCCAGCCATTGCCCCCGTAAAGGCGGCGATTTTCCCGCTCCTTCGCAACAAGCCCGAGCTCGTCGCTAAAGCTCGAGAAGTATTCACCAGTATCAAAAAGCAAATTCCGCAGGTTGCCTGGGATGACAACGGGAATATCGGCAAGCGCTACAGGAGGCAAGATGAGATCGGCACGCCGTGGTGTGTCACGATTGACTTTGACACATTAGAAGATGACACGGTGACCGTTCGGAACCGTGACACAGGAGAACAACAGAGAATCAAGATAGCCGATCTCTATTCCTTTGTACAAGAGAGTCTCTTGTAATGTCCGCGACAGGCAGAGTTGCCCCAAGGTGTTTTTGTAGTATAGAATAGCCCGACTATGCAGTTCACCAGAAACGTCCTCAAAAACGGCCTTAGAATCATAACAGTCCCGATGCCCCCAAGCGCCTCGGTGACTGTTTTGGTGTTGACGACAGCAGGGTCGGAGTGTGAGGTAAAGCGCACGAGCGGCCTCTCGCACTTCTTGGAGCACATGTGTTTCAAAGGCACGACCAATCGTCCGACTCCTCGAGAAATTTTCGAAGAAATAGAAGGCATCGGCGGACGCTCCAACGCGTTTACGGGCCTTGAGGAGAC
The DNA here is from genome assembly GCA_016204045.1 of Parcubacteria group bacterium. Classification (NCBI taxonomy): domain Bacteria; species Parcubacteria group bacterium. The sequence goes on along the minus strand of JACQLQ010000001.1, from coordinate 5,478 downwards.
GGGGTACTACATAAAGACAGAAGCGCGTCATTTCAAAAAGGCACTCGACATCGTGTCTGATATTTTTTTGAATCCAGTTTTTCCAAATAAGGAGATTGAGAGAGAGCGCGGTGTCATCATTCAGGAGATTGGAAAGTCGGAGGATGAAACGTCCGACCGCGTTTTCGATCTCTTCATGTCGTGTCTCTATGGTAACCAACCGGCGGGCTGGGACATACTGGGGACGCGCGCAACAGTGAAGGGTCTCGAGCGCAAAGATTTTGTCGCCTACCGGGAAAAATACTACACAGCAAAAAACACCGTCGTAGTCGTAGCTGGCAATGTAAACGTACGTGAAGTTGTGGGAGAGGTTTCCAAGGCGTTTGGGAGGATTCCCGAAGGGCGGGTAATGCGGAAACCAAAGACAAAGGTTACGAAAGGTAAACCCCGCGTTCATGTGGAGTACAAGAAATCAAGCCAGACCCACTTTGTTCTCGGGTTTCATTCATACCCAGTATCCCATCCGCGGCGTCTTGCGGCCGATGTCTTGGGAGCGGCTCTCGGCGGCGGTTCTTCTTCGCGATTGTTCCAGCGCATACGTGAAGAAATGGGGGCTGCGTACGCAGTTCATGCAGGAAACGAATCGTACCTGGACCACGGAGAGTTTTTTGCATACGCAGGCATTGGGCACAAGGGGGTGACAGATGTCATTAGAGTCACCCTCGAAGAGATTGCCCGCTTTCGGGAGGAGACAATTCCCGCCGACGAGCTTGAGCGCGTCAAGAATTACATTGCCGGTGGGCTCGCCACAGGTCTTGAGACAGGAAGTCGACTTGCCGAGTTTTATGGGCGCGAAGAAGTATTGGGGCAACAGCTCCTTACACCAAAAGAGGTTGCCGATAAGGTCCACCGTGTTACAGCAGAGGACATACAAAAGACGGCTCAAGAAATTTTTCGAAACGATCGCATGTGCCTCGCGGCTATCGGCCCGATACGAAACACCAAGAGTTTAGAGAAGATTTTTCGTCTACCATAACGAAGTAACGAATGGGCTTTTGGGCATTTTGTGGTATAATTAGAGCCATGCCATCTACAAATACGACCATAACCATCTCAACCGAAACAATTTTTAAAACGATTTTAATCGTTCTCCTTTTTGTCGCACTCTATGTCTTAATCGACCTCGTCCTCGTACTCTTGGCGGCGGTTGTCATCGCTTCGTCGATAGAGCCCGCAACGCAGTTCCTTGGAAAGTACAGAATCCCGCGTGTCATAGCGGTCCTCATCATGTACGCAACGCTCATCACGCTTCTCTTTGGAGTTCTCTATTTCTTTTTGCCCCCGCTTGTCGAAGATATGTCCGCATTTCTCGCTGTCCTTCCGGAACACGTCCAAAGAATTGAGAATGATCTCCTTGGAGAAGACCGCTTCACGAATGGTATTCCCGGCGGGCTCTCCCTTGAAAACGCCGTCAATGAGTTGCGTTCATCGCTCTCCGTCGTTTCGGGCGGTTTCGTGCAGACCATAAGCGCGGTGTTCGGCGGACTTTTCTCATTCATACTTATTCTTGTGTTCTCGTTTTATCTCGCCGTGCAAGAGCGGGGGATTGAAAATTTTTTGCGGCTCATTAGCCCAGTTCGTCACGAGCGGCGCATCATTAACCTCTGGGAGCGCACGCAGATGAAGATTGGTCTCTGGATGCAAGGACAACTCTTGCTCGGGCTCATTGTTGGTATTCTCGTATACTTGGGGCTCACCATCATTGGTGTTAAGTACGCACTCCTCCTCGCTGTGTTGGCGGCGGTGTTTGAACTTATTCCGCTTTTTGGTCCTCTCCTTGCGGCCATTCCCGCGGTCATTCTCGGTTTTCTCGAGAGCGTGCCGCTCGGACTTATGGTCATGGGTCTGTACGCCATTATTCAACAATTCGAAAACCACCTCATTTATCCGCTTGTCGTGAGGAAAGTTGTTGGTGTTTCACCCATCCTCGTAATCATCGCACTTATTGTGGGAGGCGAACTCGCGGGTTTCTTGGGGCTTATCCTCGCTGTGCCAGTAGCTGCCGCTCTCATGGAGCTGACCGCAGATGTCCAGAGGGGGAAGGCAGAACAGCTAGAGCGAGAGGGAAAGCAGACGGCCTAGTACGATAACCGCGAGTTTCTCCTTATGCGATCATTTATCTCAACCTCCATACCGTATGTAAATGCGTACCCGCATTTGGGTCATGCGCTTGAGTTCGTGCAGGCAGACGTGCTCGTACGATATCGCCGCCTCATGGGCGGCGACGTTTTCTTTTTGACGGGCACCGATGAAAACGCGCTCAAAAATGTCCAAGCTGCCCGCGAGGCGGGGGTAACCGTTCCGACGTTTGTCGAAGAGCGCGCGGAGGCGTTTAAGCGTTTGGCTGCCAAGCTTTCTGTTGCCACCGATGGCTTTATCAGGACCACAGAAAAACGCCATTTCGATGGTGCCCAAAAACTGTGGCAGGCTCTTGACCCCAATGATGTCTACAAAAAGGCATATTCCGGGCTTTATTGCGTCGGTTGTGAGGAGTTCAAGCTAGAGCGCGACCTAGTTGGCGGTTTTTGCCCCGAACATCCTGGGAAAAAACTCGAGCTTGTTGAGGAGGAGAACTACTTTTTTCGCCTTTCCCGGTATACCGAGGAGCTTCGGACACTCATCGTTTCGGGCAAACTCGCCGTTGTTCCTGACGTAAGGAAAAATGAAGCCCTCGCTTTTATTGACCAAGGACTCGAAGATTTTAGTATTTCACGCTCAAAAGAACGCGCCCACGGATGGGGAGTCCCGGTTCCCGGTGACGAAAATCAGATTATGTTTGTATGGGTGGACGCGCTTTCAAACTATATCAATGCTCTTGGGTATTCGACTGATGACGAGATGTTCTCTCGTTATTGGAGAGAGGCAGAGAATATTACGCACGTCATCGGAAAGGGGATTAACCGCTTTCACACACTGTATTGGCCTGCACTGCTTCTCTCTGCAAAGGTTCGAGTTCCCGACACGGTGTTTGTACACGGATACATCACAGTCGGTGGACAGAAGATGTCAAAGACCATTGGCAATGTTGTCGACCCTTTTGCGCTTCTCGAAAAATATGGAACTGATGCACTCAGGTATTTCTTTGTGCGCGATCTGCCGACTTTTGAAGACGGTGATTTCACTGAAGAAAAATTTATTGCAAGCTATAATGCGAATCTTGCGAATGGGCTCGGCAATCTGGTTGCGCGCGTCATGAAGCTTGCCGAGACACATCTCGAAGCCCCAGTTGTTTTGGAGCAGGGGATTTTTGACACCGCCGTGAGCGGGGAGTACGAGACGCACATGAAAAGTCTCCAACTCCAAAAAGCGGCCGATGTCATTTGGGGACGGATCAGAGCATCAGACGAATACGTGACGAAGGAGCGGCCTTTCGAAAAGATAGCAACTGATAGCGATGGAGCAAAAAAGGATATCACTCATCTTGTCCGAGAACTTGCTTGTGTTGCGCACATGCTTGTCCCGTTTCTACCAGATACAGCAGAGAAAATAAAAACAGCAATCAAAGAAAACAAAAAACCGGAAACATTATTCAAGAGAGTTTGATCAAAATGGGGAACAAATAAAGGTGTCCTCGGGGCAAGCCCCGAGGTATTGAAGGGGACTCGCTTCGCTCGCACAGATGCGCAGCAAGCCGCGCGGTATTAACCTTTGGTACGACTTCGCTCGGAGAAAATGCAAAACGTTGTATTGCATTTTCCCTCCTCGCTCGTCGTAATAAAAAACGCGGGACACCCGCGTTTTTTATTTGTTCCCAGTAGTGCCGGATGACCTTTTAGACGACCGCCGTCGTTTCTTCAGAAATCCCGACATCGTCGGGGTTGACATTAGAAGGTTTTATTTTTTACTATTTTTGTTTCCTTTTGGAAACTCATGAAGGTCGGCACTCAATAGACGGACCCGAAATCAATGTTTCTCAAGAAATCGTTTTACTCGCGCGCTACTTAGCACCCAAGAATCTCTGTGAAACTTGGTCGTTTAGACGATATATGTTTGTTTCTCAATACCTCCACGAACAAGCCTGTGAATGACAGGGGAGATTACGTTTTTTGTCGCGGACGTGTTTCACGGGACCTTATACTGTGTGTGCAAATTAATCTGTTTCCTTTGCGCCCAAAGGGTCCAATAGCCCAAAAAAGAAAAGATTTTTCTTAGTTTTTGTCCACACTTTTTTCTCTGAAATACGGCCGGTACTTTGTAAAATTAAAAGCATATGGAGGGAGAGCTTTTCTTCAATAACAAACGGCATATTTCGTCTAAACGAAGTGGCGAAATGTTTGGCTACACACACGACTACGTGAGCCGTCTTTGCCGTGAAGGAAAGGTAAGCGGGCGCCGCATTGGCAAGACATGGTACGCAGAAGAAGATTCCCTCCGCGTATTTCTCGCCTCAAATGGACAAAACGGAAAAACGAAATCACTCCGACTTGAGTCTCGTCTTTCTCCTCCCGAGGTGGTGACAAAACCTGAGTTTGTTTCTCCGCAAGAAGAAGCTAAACAACATCTGCAAAATAACAGTATTTCGCCTGTCCCGTTAGAGTCAGCCCACCATGTGCAGATCTCGACTCTGATGGGATCTGCCCAAAGTGAGATCAAAGTCACCGCGCCTCCTCGAGGAGAACCAGCAATTTCTTCTAGTCCAATTCCGGTCACTATTACTCCCACCACAATTCCATCATTCGCCATTGGAGCATTACTCATTGTCTCCGGCTTTGTGGGCGGGCACATCGCGTTTAATACGACCTACCCCACACGTGCATATGACATGATGGGCGGGGTGGCGCGAGAAACGGAGCGTACGCTTGTGCGCAGCGCAGCTGCGTTTGCAAAAAAAGTTGATGCAAGTGTTGAGACAGGGAAAAGTTTTCGTAATGATATTGCTTCAGCAGCGTATGAGTCCCGAGAAGTGTTGAGGTTTGGTTATGAAAGTGCGCGCGTCGCGATGAGCGAAGAAGCGACGAGAAAGCAAAAAGAAATACAGGCAACTTTTCTTGATGCGACGAACAATGTCGTTGCGTTTGCAGAGGCACTTGGAGATGCACCCAGCCTCCTTGTTCAGAGTTTCTACGAGATTGAAGTGGAAACTGCTGCGGTCACAGCAGATATTTCTCTCTCCGACATCTCTTCCACCATAGCGCGAACTCTTTACGAAAGTGTAACATCGCTCTTCAGTCCCGACCCAGCGTCAGAGTTAACAAATCCTGACACCCCAAAATCATCACCCACCTTAGTTGAAACACCGCCCACACCCCCTGCTTCGCCAAAGGCTACGCAGGACAGACCCATCCTCACCACACCAACTCAGACCCCCCGCCCTCTCATCATCACCTCACCCCAAGCTCCAACCGTCATCGAACGTACGGTAGAGCGCATCATCTCCGGCATCTCCCAAGCTGACCTCACAAACCAGCTCCAAGTCCTCGAGAACAAGCTCACCTCAGA